>NZ_JBNCOB010000039.1:0-39623 GCF_049847285.1 Micromonospora sp. DT62 | reverse complement strand
CGGCATTCGTGCCGGCACCGCGCAGGGAAGCGGTAACCCACCCGGACGTTGCGCTTTCCACGCGCAGCGTGGAGGGAATCTCCGTCCTCTAGGGCGGAGAGGATGTCAAATGCCGGTTAGCGCGGTGCGTACGGCGGACTCGGGGACGTCGGCGACCAGTTCGGGCCCGGCCGGGCCGTCCAGGACGAAGGACAGGCCCGAGGTGGCCTTCTTGTCCCGCCGCATCAGCGCGACCAGTTCGTCGTGGTCGACACCGCCGGGCAGCGCGGTGTCGAGGCCGTAGCCCGCCACCACCTCGTGGTGCTCGGCCACCCGGTCGGCCGGGACGCGGCCGAGGACGCCGGCCAGCCGCCCCGCGAAGACCGTGCCGACGCCGACCGCCTCGCCGTGCCGCAGGCCGAAGTCGGTGGCCCGCTCCAACGCGTGCCCCAGCGTGTGACCGTAGTTGAGGATGTGCCGCAGACCGGAGTCACGCTCGTCGGCGGCCACCACCCGCGCCTTCAGCGCCACGCAGGCGGCGATCTGCTCCGCCACCGGCCGGTCGCGCAGCTCGCCCGCGCCGATGAAGTGCGCCCGGGCGATCTCCCCGTAGCCGTTGCGCCACTCCCGCTGCGGCAGCGTGCCCAGGTGCTCGGTGTCGCAGAGCACCGCCCGGGGCTGCCAGTACACCCCGACCAGGTTCTTGCCCTCCGGCAGGTTGACCGCCGTCTTCCCGCCGACGCTGGCGTCCACCTGGGCGAGCAGCGAGGTCGGCAGGTGGATCACCGCGACGCCCCGGTGGTAGAGGCCGGCGGCCAGCCCGACCACGTCCGTGGTGGTGCCGCCGCCGCAGGAGACGACGGCGTCGGCGCGGGTCAGCCCGAAGTCGGCGAATGCCCGGCAGAGCTGCTCGACCGTGGCCAGGTTCTTGTCGTGCTCGCCGTCGCGGGCCGGCACCACCCGGTGCGGCACACCCGGGTCGGGCGTCCACTCCGGCGGCCGGGCCGAGACCACCACGACCCGCCGCGCACCGATCCGCGCCACCTCCGCCGGCAGCCGGTGGCGCACACCGGGGCCGATCAGCACCGGGTACGCGCGCTCGCCGAGCGCCACCTCGATCCGGGCCGGGTCGGCCGGGGCGTGCGGGTCAGGTGCGGACGGGTGCATGGGGCTGCTGCCTCCTCTGTACGACGGGCACCGGCGCGGCGGCGACCGGGCGTTCCCGGACCATCGACAGACGCAGCGCCAGCGCGGCCAGCGAGTCGACGTCCGGCCCGATGCCCCAGCGGTCGTGGGTGAGCTGGGCGTGGTGCGCCAGCAGGAAGCCCGAGGGCGTCGCCGGGTGGTGCCGGCCGACCACGTCGGTCACCCGGTCCAGGTAACGCTGCCAGGCAACGGCGACCTCCCCGCACAGCGGCAGGTCGCCGGCCGCCAGGACGATCTTCTCCGCGCCGGCGTCCGCCTGCGCGGCCAGGTCCCGCCGTTGCGCGGCGGTGAGCCGCTGGCTGCGTTCCTGCCAGTGCAGGAAGAGGAACGCCAGCCGGTCGGCCGCCGGCACCAGCCCCGTCAGGTACCGCAGGTGCGCCACGGCCAGCGGCAGCTCGACGCCGGCCAGCCAGGGCGTGTCCCCGCCGAGCAGGGTCAGGGCCAGGTCGCTGCCCGCCGACGCGAGCGGGCCGCCCCGGGCGGCGTCGCGCACCACGTACCGGTCGGCGGCGAAGGACACCCCCGGGTCGTACGCGAGCAGCCCCGCCCGTACCGCGTCGAGCGCGGCCGGGACGGCGTGGAAGCCGAGACTCACGTGCGGCCCGGCGGGGGAGCCCTCCGGGTCGAAGAACCAGTCCATGCCCGGATCGGCTCGGCGGGCGGCGGCGACCAGACCGGCGAGGACCGTGCCGACCAGCTCGGTCACCCGCGTGTCCGGGCACCCGTCGGCCGGCAGGGCCGAGCGGGCGTACAACCAGCAGCGTTCCAACGACGGCACCTCGGCTGACGGGCGGGTGGAGCACAGGACTCGACGGTCTGCGGGGGGTGGCCCCATCATCGGCCTGCGGCCCGTCCCACCACCTGATCAGCGGTCCGAACTGGGGACGACTTAGGGGGTGACAGGGGTAGGACGCCGGCAGGGTGCTCGGAAGACTTGGGCCGCTACGGCGAGCGGGGTCTACGCCGCGGATGAGAAGTCTCGCCGACGGACGGATGTGGTGACATGCTTCGGAGCGACCTGATCCAGCCGTTGTCCGATCTGATCGAGGCGCACGCCGCCAGGTTGGGGAACAAGGTCGCGTTCCGCGACGACCGCCGGGCGGTCGGATACGCCGACCTGGCGGCGCGGACCCGTCGGCTGGCCGGTCACCTGGCGGCGTCGGGGGTCGGGCGGGGCGACCGGGTGGCCTTCTGCCTCGGCAACCGGGTGGAGACGGTGGAGACCTGGCTGGCCGTGACGCGGGCGGCCGCGGTCGGCGTACCGGTGAACCCGCACAGCACCGACGCGGAACTGGCCCACCTGCTGGACGACTCCGGTGCGGTGCTGGTGGTCACCGACCCGCGGCACCTCGACCAGCTGCTGCGGCTGCGCGCCGACCGGCCGGCCCTGCGGGTCGTGGTCACCGGGGACGGCCCGGTGCCCGCCGGGGTCACCGCGTGGCGTGACCTGGTCGACACCGAGCCGGGTGTGGACGCCCGTGACGACCTGGGCCTCGACGAGGTCGCCTGGATGCTCTACACCTCCGGCACCACCGGCCGGCCCAAGGGCGTGCTCTCCACCCAGCGCACCTGCCTCTGGTCCGTCGCCGCCTGCTACGTGCCGATCCCCGGGCTCACCGACGCCGACCGGGTGGTCTGGCCGCTGCCGTTGTTCCACAGCCTCTCCCACATCGGGTGCGTGCTCAGCGTGACCGCCGTCGGCGCCACGGCGCGGCTCATCGACGGCTTCTCCGCCGACGACGTGCTGCGCGCGGTCGACGAGGACGAGGCCACCGTGCTGGCCGGTGTGCCGGCCATGTACCACCACCTGGTCACCGCCGCCCGGGAGACCGGCTTCCGCGCCCCGGCCCTGCGCGTCTGCCTGGTCGGCGGGGCGATCACCACCGGCGCGCTGCGTCGGGCGTTCGACGAGGTCTTCGACGCGCCGCTGCTCGACGCGTACGGCAGCACGGAGACCTGCGGCTCGATCGCCGTCACCCGGCCGGACCAGCCCCGGGTCGAGGGTTCCTGCGGGCGCGCGGTGCCCGGCGTCGAGGTACGCCTGGTCAGCCCGCAGACCGGCCTGGACGTACCGACCGGCGCCGAGGGTGAGGTCTGGGTCAGCGGGCCGAGCGTCATGCTCGGCTACCACGGCCTGCCGGAGGTCACCGCCGCCGCCCTGCGCGACGGCTGGTACCGCACCGGCGACCTGGCCCGCCGCGACGCCGACGGCAACATCTTCGTCACCGGGCGGCACCAGGAACTGATCATCCGGGGTGGCGAGAAGATCCACCCGGCCGAGGTGGAGGAGGCCCTGCGCGGGGTGCCCGGCGTCGCCGACGTGGCGGTGACCGGCCGCCCGCACGACGTGCTCGGCGAGGTGCCGGTGGCGTTCGTGGTGCCCGGACCGGAGGGCTTCGACCCCCGGGCCGGGTACGCGGCCTGCCGGGAGAAGCTCTCCTACCACAAGGTTCCCGAGGAGCTGTACGAGATCGGGCAGGTGCCCCGCACCGCCTCCGGCAAGGTCACCCGCCGGCTCCTGCTCGACCGGCCGGCGCGGCTGCGGGCGGTCAACGGCAGCCACCACGAGACGCTGAGCCTGCTCGCCTGGCAGCCGCTGGACCTGGCCGCCGTACCGCCGGTCGAGGCGCCCGTCCCGACGGCCGCGCAGGCCGCCGCCGCCCCGGCCCGCCGCTGGGCGCTCGTCGGTCACGGGAGCGAGGCGCTGGTGGAACCGCTGCGCGCGGCGTCGCCAGGGGACCGGTTCCGACCCCACCGGGACCTGGCGGCGCTGCGCGAGGCCCCGGACGTGCCCGACGTGACGGTGCTGCTGGTCGAGCCGGCCGACGCCGTCGCGGCGGACCTCGACGACCGGCTGCGCGGCTGGCTCGACGACGACCGGTTCGCCGGCACCCGGCTGGTGCTGCTGACCGGCCCGGCCGCCGCGCCCGGCGACCTGGACACCGGAATCGACGCGGCCGTCGGGAACGCTGACGCCGCCGTGGCCGGCGGGTGGCACCCGGCCGATCCGGCGGCCGGCGCGGTCCAGGCGGTCGGCCGCAGTCTGCAGGCCGCCTACCCGGACCGGATCGTGCTGGTCGACCGCGACGCCGGACACCGTTCGACCGCCTTGCTCCCCGCCGTGCTGGACGCCGGCGCCGCGCAGGTCGCGCTGCGGGCCGGAGCCGCCCTGCACGCCGTCCTCGTGCCCGCCCCCGCGGCCGTGCCGGCGCGGCCGGTGAGCGTGGCCGACCCGGACCGTCCGGTCCTGGTCACCGGCGCCGACGGGCCGACCGGCGCGGCGCTGGCCCGACACCTCGTCGCCGCGCACCGCGTCCGCCGGCTGCGGCTGCTCCACGTCGGCGCCACGCCCGGGACCGCCCTGGCGGACCTGGTCACCGAACTCGTCGCCGCCGGCGCCGACGCCGCCGCGCTGCCCGCCGACCGGGCAGGCGACGAGCCGCCCGGCGGGGTCTTCCTCTGCCCGTCCGACGACGACCTGACCGACGACGAGGAGATCGCCCGGCTGCTCCGCCTCGCCGGGAGGCTGGACGCCGCGACCCGGCTCCCGGCCGCCTCGTTCACCGTCCTCGCGCCGTCCGCCCTGCTGCTGGGCGCCGCCGGCCGGGAGCGGGCCGCCTCGGCCGTCGGCGCCCTGCACGCCCTGACCGCCCGCCGCCGGGCCGCCGGTCTGCCGGCCCGGGTCGTCGGCACGACCGCGCACGCCGACCGGGAGCCGTCGCCCGCCACCCTCGCGGCCACCATCCCGACGGCCGTACGCGCCGATCTCGCCGCGTTCGACGTGGCCCACGACGGCGACGACCTGGTCGTGCTCGCCCGCCCGGCGGGCCACGCCGACGCCGCGCACCCCGCCTGGCGCGGCCCCGTCGCGGCGCCCGACGACGCCGCCGACGACCGGGACGCCGCCGAGTTGCGCCGCCGGCTGGCCGGGCTGAGCACCGCCGAGGGGGACCGGCTCCTGCTGGATCTGGTCCGCACCGCCACCGCCGAGGTGGCCGGCCTGTCCGGGCCGGCCGCGGTGCGCCCCGGCCGGGCCTTCAAGGAACTCGGCTTCACCTCGGTCAGCGCGGTCGCCCTGCGCGACCGGCTGGCCCGGGCAACCGGGGTACGGCTCTCCGCCACGGCCGCCTTCGACCGGCCCAGCCCGGACGCCCTCGCCCGGCACCTCGCCGCCCGGCTGCGCGGCACCACCGGGCAGGCTGGCCCCGCGACGGACCGGCCGTCCGTGCCGTCCACGGTGGACGACCCGGTGGTGGTCGTCGCCATGGCCTGCCGGCTTCCCGGCGGTGTCGCCTCCCCCGAGCAGCTGTGGGACCTGGTCGACCAGGGCCGGGAGGGGCTCACGGAGTTCCCCGCCGACCGGGGCTGGGACCTGGCGCACCTGTTCTCCGACGACCCCGACCGTCCCGGCACCTCGTACGTCCGGGTGGGCGGCTTCCTCACGGACGCGGCGGACTTCGACGCCACCCTGTTCGCGATCAGCCCGCGCGAGGCGCTCGCCATGGACCCGCAGCAGCGGCTGCTGCTGGAGACGTCCTGGGAACTGTTCGAGCGGGCCGGCATCGACCCCACCTCGCTGCGCGGCAGCGCCACCGGCGTCTTCACCGGCGTCATGCACCACGACTACGCCGCGAACCTGCGCCAGGCGCCGCCCGGCACCGAGGGCTACCTCGGCGTCGGCACCGCCGGCAGCGTCGTCTCCGGCCGGGTCGCCTACGCGCTGGGCCTGGAGGGGCCGGCGGTCACCGTCGACACGGCGTGCTCGTCGTCGCTGGTGGCGCTGCACCTGGCCGCCCAGGCGCTGCGCGCCGGCGACTGCTCCCTCGCCGTGGCCGGCGGCGTGGCGGTGATGGGCACCCCGCAGGCGTTCGTGGAGTTCAGCCGGCAGCGCGGGCTCGCCCCCGACGGCCGGTGCAAGGCGTTCGGCGAGGGCGCCGACGGCACCGGCTGGTCCGAGGGCGTCGCCGTGCTGCTGCTGGAACGGCTCTCCGACGCCCGCCGGCGCGGGCACCCCGTCCTCGCCGTGCTGCGCGGCTCCGCCGTCAACTCCGACGGCGCGTCCAACGGGCTCACCGCCCCCAACGGGCCCGCCCAGGAGCGGGTCATCCGCCGGGCGCTGGACGCGGCCGGGCTCTCCGCCGCCGACGTGGACGTCGTCGAGGCGCACGGCACCGGCACCCGGCTGGGCGACCCGATCGAGGCGCAGGCGCTGCTCGCCACGTACGGGACGGGCCGCGGCGACGCCGAACCGCTGCGGCTGGGCTCGCTGAAGTCCAACCTCGGCCACACCCAGGCCGCCGCCGGGGCCGCCGGGGTGATCAAGATGGTGCTCGCGATGCGGCACGGAACGCTGCCCCGCACCCTGCACGTGGACGCCCCGACGTCGGAGGTGGACTGGTCCGCCGGCGCCGTCGAGGTGCTCACCGAGGCCCGCCCGTGGCCCGAGGTGCGACGGCCCCGGCGGGCCGGCATCTCGTCGTTCGGCATCAGCGGCACCAACGCCCACGTCATCGTCGAGGCGCCCACCGCGGACCGGGAGTCGTCGTCCGGGGCGGCCTCCGCCACCCGGCGACCGCCCGTGCCGTGGCTGCTCGCCGCGGCCTCCGGCGAGGCGCTGCGGGACCAGGCGGCCCGCCTGCTCACGTGGCTCGACGGGCCCGGGGCGGACGCCGACCCGGCCGACGTCGGGCACGCGCTCGCCACCACCCGCGCCGCCCTCGAACACCGGGCCGTGGTGCTGGCCGGGGACCCGGCCACCGCCCGGACGGGCCTGACCGCGCTGACCCGCGGCGAGGCGGACCCGGACCTGCCTACCGTGCTGACCGGCCGGGTCGTCGACGGCCAGCTCGGCATGCTCTTCGGCGGGCAGGGCGGCCAGCGCGCCGGCATGGGCCGCGAGCTGCACGCGGCGTACCCGGTCTTCGCCGACGCCTTCGACGCGGCCTGCGCCGAACTCGACCGCTGCCTCGCCGGCCACGCGCCGCACCCCGTCGCGGACGTCGTCTTCGCCGCCGAGGGCGACGAACTGGCCGACCTGCTCGACCAGACCCTGTACACCCAGCCGGGGCTGTTCGCCTTCGAGGTGGCGCTGTACCGCCTCCTGGAGTCCTGGGGGGTGCGCCCCGACGCGGTGCTCGGCCACTCCGTCGGCGAGCTGGCCGCCGCGCACGTGGCCGGGGTGTTCCCCCTCGCCGACGCGGCGGCGCTCGTCGCCGCCCGCGCCCGGCTGATGCAGCAGCTGCCCGCCGGGGGCGCGATGGTCGCCGTCGAGGCCGACGAGGCCGAGGTCGCCGCGCACCTCACCGACCGGGTGGGCCTCGCCGCCGTCAACGGCCCGACGAGCGTCGTCGTCTCCGGCGACACCGACGCGGTGCTGGCCGTCGCGGCCACCCTGCGCGCCGCCGGACGCCGTACCAGCCGGCTGCGGGTGTCGCACGCGTTCCACTCGCCGCGCATGGAGCCGATGCTCGACGAGTTCCGCGCGGTGGCGGCCGGCCTCACGTACCGCACCCCGCACCTGCCGGTGGTCTCCAACCTGACCGGCCACCCCGTCGACCCGGCCCGGCTCTGCTCGCCCGACTACTGGGTGGCGCACGTGCGGGGCACCGTCCGCTTCCACGACGGCGTGCGGGCCCTGCACGGGCAGGGCGTCACCACCTTCCTGGAGGTCGGTCCGGCCGGCGTGCTCACCGCGATGGCCCAGGACTGCCTCCTCGCCGAGGCCGACGAGCTGGCGTTCGTGCCCGCCGTGCGGGGCGTCGCCGACGAACCGGAGGCGCTGCTCGCGGCCGTGGCGCGGCTGCACGTCCGGGGCGTCCCCGTCGACCGCGCCGCCCTCGCCGGCCCCGGGCCGCACCGCCGCGTCGACCTGCCCACGTACGCCTTCCAGCGCCGGCACTACTGGCTGCCCGCGTCGGCCGTGGCCGGCGGCCCGGTCGGCGTCGGGCTGGCCGACGCCGGGCACCCGCTGCTCGGCGGCGTGCTGGCGGTCGCCGGCACCGGGCAGGTCGTCTGCACCGGGCAGGTCTCCGCGGCCACCCAGCCGTGGCTGGCCGCCCCCGGTGACGGCACCCCCGCGCTGCTGCCCGCCAGCGCCCTGCTGGACATGCTCACCCACCTCGGCGAACAGCTCGGCACCCCGACGGTGCAGCGGCTGCGCGTCACCGATCCGGTGCCGCTGCCCGCCGAGGCGACCCTCGAGGTGCAGGTCGGCGTCTCCGCGCCGGACGAGCACCGGTGCCGGGCGGCGCACTGCCACGTCCGGGCCGGCGCCGGGCAGCCCTGGCGGGAGGTCGCCGAGGCCGTGCTCGGCCCGGTCGACCCGGAGAGCGGCCGGGGTGCCCTCGCCCCGGTCTGGCCGCCCACCGGCGCCCGACCGGTGGACCTGACCGCCCCGCAGCACCAGGCCATGGCCGGGGAACTGGCCCGGGCCGCGTGGGTCGCCGCCGACCGGCTCTTCGTCGACGTACGCCTGCCCGAGGACGCCCGGGACCCGGACGCCGAGCGGTACGGCGTGCACCCGCTGGTGCTGGAGGCGGCCCTGCGCCTGCTCCCGCTCGCCGACTTCGCGCCCGGCCACGACGCCGCGCCCGGCGGCCGGCTGCTGCCCACCGAGTGGGCGGGCGTACGCCTGCACGCCACCGGGGCGCACGCGCTGCGCGTCTGCCTGGCCCCCGCCGGGGCGGACGCGGTGACCCTGAGCGCCGTCGACGCCGCGGGCGTGCCCGTGCTCGACGTGGACCGGGTGGTGCTGCGGACCCTCGACCTGCCGCCCGCCGAGACGCCGGCGCCCCCGCCCGCCCCCGCCGGGCTGTACGCCGTCGACTGGTCGCCCGCGGCGTTCCCCGCGACGCCCGCGCCCTCCTGGACGCTCGCCGACGGCACGCCCCCGGACGGGCCGCTGCCGCCGCTGCTGGTGCTGCGCGTCGGCGACGGCGAGCCGGGCCAATCGGTGCCCGACCGCGCCCACGCCGTCGGCCTCGCCGTGCTCGGCGTGCTCCAGAGCTGGCTGGTCGACCCCCGCGCGGAGACCACCCGCCTGGCCCTCGCCGTCCGCGACGGCGACCCGGTGCACGCCCCGGTGGCGGGGCTCGTCCGGGTCGCCCAGGCCGAGCAGCCCGACCGGTTCCTGCTGCTCAGCCTCGACGCCACCGACGACGCGACCGTCCGGGCGGCGCTGGCCGTCGCCGGGGACGAGCCCGAGATCGCCGTCCGCGACGGCCGGGTCCTGCTGCCCCGGCTCCACCCCGTCGAACCGCCCCCCGCCAATACGCCGGTCCCGGCGCTGGCCGGCGGCACCGTCCTGGTGACCGGCGGCACGGGCGGCGTCGGCCGGCACGTCGCCACCCACCTCGCCACCGTGCACGGCGTCGCCGAGCTGGTCCTCGTCAGCCGCACCGGCCGGGCCGGCGACTGGACGGACGCGCTGACCGACGCCGGCGTCACCGTCCGGGTCGTCGCGGCCGACGTCGCCGACCGGGCGGCGCTCGCCGAGGTCGTCGCCCCGCTGGCCGACCGGCTGGTCGCCGTCGTGCACGCCGCCGGGGCCACCGACGACGCGCTGCTCACCGACCTCGACCCGGCCCGCTGGGAGCGGGCCCTGCGGTCCAAGGTGCACGGCGCGTGGCACCTGCACGAGCTCACCGCCGGCCTCGACCTGGCCGCGTTCGTGCTCTTCTCCTCGGCCGCCGCCACCTTCGGCAGCCCCGGCCAGGGCAACTACGCGGCCGGCAACGCGTTCCTCGACGCGCTCGCCGCGCACCGCCGCGCCCAGGACCTGCCGGCGACCGCCCTGGCCTGGGGGCTGTGGGCCGCCCAGGACGGGATGGCCGGCCGGCTCACCCCGGCGGACCTGGCCCGGCTCGCCCGGGGCGGCACCCGTCCCCTCGACACGGCCGCCGGGCTGGCGCTGTTCGACGCCGCCCTGCACGTCGACCGGGCGACGCTGGTGCCGATCGGGCTCGACCTGGCCGCCGTGCGGACCTCCGGCGAGGTGCCCGCCCTGCTGCGGGCGCTGCTGCCCCCGCCGCCCCGTCGGGCCGTCAACGCCGACTCGGCGCCCGCCTCCGCCAAGGGCTTCGCCGACCGGCTGGCCGAGCTGGCCGAACCCGACCGCGCCGCCCTGCTGCTGGACCTCGTACGCACCCGGTGCGCCACCGTGGTCGGGCACACCGGCCCCGACGACGTCGAGCCGCGCCGCCCGTTCAAGGAACTCGGCTTCGACTCGCTGATGGCCGTGGAGCTGAGCAACCGGCTCACCGCCGTCACCGGCGTCCGCCTCGCCCCGCACGCCGTGTTCAACCACCCCACCCCGGAACTGCTCGCCGCGCACCTGCACGCCCGGCTGCTCGGCACCGCCGCCACCGAGGTCACCGACGCGAGCACCGTCGCCCTGGACGAGCCGGTCGCCATCGTCGCCATGGCCTGCCGCTTCCCCGGCGGCATCGGCTCCCCGGAGGAGCTGTGGCGGTTGCTCGACGCGGGCGCCGACGTCATCGGCGACCTGCCCGACGACCGGGGCTGGCCGCTGGCCGACCTCTACGACCCGGTGCCCGGCACGCCCGGCCGCTCGTACGTGCGGGCCGGCGGGTTCCTCACCGGGATCGCCGACTTCGACGCCGCGTTCTTCGGCATCAGCCCCCGCGAGGCCCTCGCCATGGACCCGCAGCACCGCCTGCTGCTGGAGACCTCCTGGGAGGCGTTGGAACGCGGCGGCATCGACCCGGTCACCCTGCGGGGCAGCCGCACCGGCGTCTTCGCCGGCACCCACGGCCAGGACTACGGCGACCGGATCGCCCCCGGCGTGGTCTCCGACGACGGCGAGGTCACCGCCGACGAGGGGCACCTGCTCACCGGTACGGCCGGCAGCGTCCTCTCCGGCCGGGTCGCGTACGCGCTCGGGCTGGAAGGGCCAGCCGTCACCGTGGACACCGCCTGCTCGGCGTCCCTGGTGGCGCTGCACCTGGCCGTGCAGGCCCTGCGCCAGGGCGACTGCGACCTGGCCCTGGCCGGTGGCGTGTCGGTGATGTCCACCCCGGCCGGGCTGACCGGCTTCAGCCGCCAGCGCGGCCTCGCCGCCGACGGGCGGTGCAAGGCGTTCGCCGAGGACGCCGACGGCTTCGGCATGTCCGAGGGCGTCGGAATGCTGGTGGTGGAGCGCCTCTCCGACGCCCGCCGCCGAGGCCACCCCGTGCTGGCCGTGGTCCGCGGCTCGGCGGTCAACCAGGACGGCGCGTCCAACGGGCTGACCGCCCCGAACGGGCCCTCGCAGGAACGGGTCATCAAGGCCGCGCTCGGCGCCGCCGGGCTGAGCGCCGCCGAGGTGGACGTCGTCGAGGCGCACGGCACCGGCACGTCGCTCGGCGACCCCATCGAGGCGGAGGCGATCCTCGCCACCTACGGGCAGCGCCCTGCCGGCGCCCCGCCGGTGCTGCTCGGCTCGGTCAAGTCCAACCTCGGGCACACCCAGGCCGCGGCCGGCGTCGCCGGGGTGCTCAAGATGGTCCTCGCCATGCGGCACGGCCGGCTGCCCCGCACCCTGCACGCCGAGCGCCGCAGCTCGCGGGTCGACTGGGAGTCGGGCTCGCTGGAGCTGCTCACCGAGGCCCGCCCGTGGCCCACGGCGGACCGGCCGGCGCGCGCCGGTGTCTCGTCGTTCGGCATCAGCGGCACCAACGCCCACGTGATCGTCGAGGCGGTCGCCGAGGCGGCACCGGCCGTGGACGCCGCCGGGTCCACCCCGGAGCCGCCCGGCGGACCGGCCCCGGAGACCGCCCTCGGCACGCCCCGCGCGCTACCGTGGCTGCTCTCCGCGCGTACCCCGGAGGCGCTCGCCGGGCAGGCCCACCGGCTGCGGGAACATCTTGCCGAGCGGCCCGACCAGCGGCCCCTCGACGTGGCCTGGTCGCTGGCCACCAGCCGCAGCACCTTCGACTCGCGGGCGGTGCTGGTCGGCGCGTCGCCGGACCAGGTCGCCGCCGCCCTCGACGCGCTCGCCGAGGGCCGGCCCGACCCGGCGGTGACGCGGGGCGAGGCCCGGCCCGTCGGCCGGTGCGTCTTCGTCTTCCCGGGGCAGGGCTCCCAGTGGCTCGGCATGGGACTGGACCTGCTCGACCAGGCTCCCGTGTTCGCGGAGCGGATGGCGGCCTGCGACGCGGCGCTGCGGCCGTACCTGGACTGGTCGCTGCTGGACGTGCTGCGTCAGGTGCCCGGCGCGCCCGGCCTCGACGAGGTCGACGTGGTGCAGCCCGCGCTGTTCGCGATGATGGTGTCGCTGGCCGAGCTGTGGCGCTCCTACGGCGTGCAGCCGGCCGCCGTGGTCGGCCACTCGCAGGGCGAGATCGCCGCCGCCTGCGTCGCCGGGGTGCTCTCCCTGCCCGAGGCCGCCCGGGTGGTGGCGCTGCGCAGCCGGGCGCTGCGGGCCCTGGCCGGGCACGGCGCGATGGCCTCCGTCGCGCTGCCCGCCGACACGGTCCGCGACCGGATCGCCCGGTTCGGCGACCGGATCTCGGTCGCCGCCGTGAACGGCCCGGCCGCCGTCGTGGTGTCCGGCGAGCCGCAGGCGGTGGAGGAACTCCTCACCGAACTGGCCGGCGAGCAGGCCCGGGTCCGGCGGATCGCCGTCGACTACGCCTCGCACTCCGCCCAGGTGGAGGGCCTGCGCGACGAGCTGGCCGAGGTGCTGGCGGGCATTGCCCCCGGCCCGGCGGCCGTGCCGCTCTTCTCCACCACCGACCTGCGCTGGCTCGACGGCGAGGAGATGGGGCCGGACTACTGGTACCGCAACCTGCGGCAGCCGGTCGAGCTGGAACAGGCGATCAGCTCGCTGGCCGACCAGGGCCACGACACGTACGTCGAGTGCAGCCCGCACCCGGTGCTCACCGTGGGCATCGAGGCGACCCTCGCCGGCCACGACGGCGAGAGCGTGGTGGTCGGCTCGGTGCAACGCGACCAGGGCGACCGGGCGCGGTTCCTGCTCTCCCTGGCCCAGCTGCACGTCTGCGGGGTCGCGGTGGACTGGCGGCCCGCGCTGGCCGGCAGCCGGCGGGTCGACCTGCCCACGTACGCGTTCGCCCACCGCCGCTACTGGCCCCGGCCCGTCTCCGGCCCCGGCGACGTCGGCGCCGCCGGCCTGGACGCCGCCGGGCATCCGCTGCTCGGGGCGTCGGTCGCGCTGGCCGAGACGAGGGGCCACCTGTTCACCGGGCGGCTGTCGACCGACGCGCAGCCGTGGCTGGCCGACCACCGGGTCACCGACAGCGTGCTGGTGCCCGGCACCGGCCTGGTGGAACTCTGCCTCCGCGTCGGCGACGAGATCGGCCACCCGGTCCTCGACGAACTGGTCATCGAGGCCCCGCTGACCCTGCCCGCCGACGGCGCGACGCAGGTGCAGGTGACGGTCGGCGCGGGCGGCGACGACGGACGCCGCCCGGTGACCGTGCACTCCCGGCCCGCCGACGGCCCGGCCGCGGGGCCGTGGACCCGGCACGCCAGCGCCACCCTCTCCGCCGACCAGCCCGCCGCGTCGCCGCAGCACACCACGTGGCCGCCACGCGATGCCCGCCCCGTCGACCTGACCGGCTTCTACGCCGGCCTGGAAGCCGACGGCTACGCGTACGGGCCGGCGTTCCAGGGGCTGCGCGCGGTGTGGACCAGCGGCGACGAGGTCTACGCCGAGGTGGAGCTGCCGGCGGCCCAGCGGGTCGACGCCGACCGGTACGGCCTGCACCCGGCCCTGTTCGACGCCGCCCTGCACGCCGCGCACTTCGGCGGCCTCGCCGGGGCCGGGGCCGGCCGGCTGCTGCTGCCGTTCGCCTGGAACGGCGTCAGCCTGCACGCCACCGGGGCGACCGCCCTGCGGGTACGGCTGACCCAGGTGGGACCGCACGCCATCGCGCTGACCGTCGCCGACCCGACCGGCGCCCTGGTGGCCGAGGTGGCCGCCCTGACGATGCGCCCGATCTCCGCCGCCGAGCTGGCCGTCACCGACGACCGCGCCACCCGCGACGCCCTGTTCCGGCTCGACTGGACGCCGCTGCCGCCCGTCGAGACGGCCACCCCGGTCGACGCCGTGGCCGTCGCCCCCGGCCTGGACGGCTTCGGGCTGCACCCCGGGCTGGACGGGCTCGCCGACGCCGTCGACGCGGGACTGGCCCTGCCCGGGGCCGTGCTCGTGCCGCTCGACGCGGACCCCGCACAGCCCACCCCCCGCGCGGCCCGGCACGCCGCCGTCCGCGCCCTCGACCTCGTCCGGCGCTGGCTCACCGAGCCCCGCTGGGCGGCGTCGCGGCTGCTGCTGGTGACCCGGGGCGCGGTGGCCGTGCACCACGCCGGCGAGGTGACCGACCCGGCCGCCGCGGCGGCGTGGGGACTGGTCCGCTCCGCCCAGTCGGAGAACCCGGGCCAGGTCGTCATCGTCGACGTCGACGGCGACGGGATCGGCCCCGACCAGGTCGCCGCCGTGCTGGCGGCGGACGAGCCGCAGGCCGCGATCCGGGGCGGCACCGCGTACGTGCCACGGCTGGCGCGGGCCGGCTCGGCCGGCGAACTCGCCGCACCGCCCGCCGCCGCGTGGCGGTTGGACGCGCCGGTGCGGGGCAGCCTGGAGAACCTCACCCTGGTCCCGACCGACGCCGCCGACGCCGTTCTCGGACCCCGCGAGGTCCGGGTACGCGTCCGCGCCGCCGGCCTGAACTTCCGCGACGTGCTCAACGCGCTCGGCCTCTACCCCGGCGACGCGGGGCCGCTCGGCGGCGAGGGCGCCGGCGAGGTCGTCGAGGTGGGCGCCGAGGTGACCGACCTGCGCCCCGGCGACCGGGTGTTCGGGGTCTTCGTGGGCTGCTTCGGGCCCGTCGCGGTCACCGACCGCCGCCTGCTGGCCCCCATGCCGGCCGGCTGGTCGTACGTCGAGGCCGCCTCCGTGCCGGTGGTCTTCCTGACCGCGTACCACGGCCTGGTCAACCTGGCCGGGCTCGGCCGGGGCGAGTCGGTGCTGGTGCACGCGGCGGCCGGCGGCGTCGGCATGGCCGCCGTGCAGCTCGCCCGGCACCTCGGCGCCGAGGTCTACGCCACCGCCAGCCCCGCCAAGTGGGACGCCCTGCGGTCGATGGGCCTCGACGAGGAGCGCCTCGCCTCGTCCCGGACCCTCGGCTTCGAGAACCGGTTCGCCGAGGCCACCGGCGGACGGGGCGTCGACGTGGTGCTGGACTCGCTGGCCCGCGAGTTCGTCGACGCCTCGCTGCGGCTGCTGCCGCGCGGCGGGCGGTTCATCGAGATGGGCAAGACCGACATCCGCGACGCCGCCCAGGTCGCCGCCGACCACCCGGGGGTGGCCTACACCGCCTTCGACCTGACCCTGGAGGACCCCGACGAGGTGCAGCGCATGCTCGTCGAGCTGCTGGGGCTCTTCGAGCGGGGGACGCTCACCCCGCTGCCCACCCAGGTGTGGGACGTCCGCCAGGCGCCGGAGGCGTTCCGGCACGTCAGCCAGGCCCGGCACGTCGGCAAGGTGGTGCTCACCATGCCCCGGGCGTGGGACCCCGACGGCACCGTGCTGCTGACCGGCGGAACCGGAACCCTCGGCGGGCTGGTCGCCCGGCGGCTGGTCGAGACGCACGGCGTACGGCGGCTGCTGCTGGTCAGCCGCCGCGGCGAGCGGGCCCCCGGCGCGGCCGAGACGGTCGCCGAACTGCGCGCCCTGGGCGCCGAGGCCACGGTGGTGGCGGCCGACGTGGCCGACCGGGACAGCCTGGCCCGGGTCCTGGACGCGGTACCGGCACGGCACCCGTTGACCGCGGTCGTGCACCTCGCCGGGGTGCTCGACGACGGGATCGTCACGGCCCTCACCCCGCAGCGCGTCGACACGGTGTTCGCGCCGAAGCTCGACGCCGCGTGGCACCTGCACGAACTCACCCGCCACCTCGACCTCGCCGGGTTCGTGCTGTTCTCCTCCGGCGCGGGCGTCTTCGGCGTACCCGGTCAGGCCAACTACGCGGCGGCCAACGCGTTCCTCGACGCGCTCGCCCTGGCGCGCCGGGCCGAGGGCCTGCCGGGCCGGTCGTTCGCCTGGGGACTGTGGGAGCAGGCCAGCGAGATGACCGCCAAGCTGGACCGGACCGACCCCCGGATCACCGCCCGCGACGGGCAGCTCGCGATCCCGTCCGACCTGGGGATGGCCCTGTTCGACGCGGGCCTGCGGCTGGCCGAGCCGGTGCTCGTGCCGACCAGGATCGACGTCGCCGCGCTCGGCGAGCGGGTCGAGCGGCCCCCGGCCCTGCTGCGCGGGCTCATGCGGCGGGAACGGCCGAGCGCCCGGTCGAGCGCCCCGACCGGCGGCGGGCGCACCCTCGCCGACGAACTGGCGGCCCTGGCCGGGCCTGACCGCCACACCCTGGTGGTCGACCTGGTACGCGAGCAGGCGGCGAGCGTGCTCGGGCACGGCAGCCGCGCGGCGGTCGCCCCCGGGCGGGCGTTCAGCCAGATCGGCTTCGACTCGTTGACCGCCGTCGAGCTGCGCAACCGGCTGACCACGGCGACCGGTCTGCGCCTGCCGGCCACGCTGATCTTCGACTACCCGGACCCGAACGAGCTGGCCACGTTCCTGGTGTCGCAGCTGGCGCCGGACACCGGCCCGGAGGTTCCGCCGGTCCTCACGGACCTGGAGAACCTGGAACGGTCGCTGACCGAGGCCAGCGTCGAGGCGGAGCTGCACGCCCAGATCGGGTCCCGGCTGGAGGTGCTCATCGCCAAGTGGCGGACGATGCGCGCCGGCTCGGGCGGCGACCCCGACCTCGACCTCGAACTGGCCAGCGACGACGACCTCTTCGACCTCATCGACTCCGAACTCGGTCTCTGATGGCCGTCCGGCCGCCCCGCACGGCGCGAGCCGTCCCTTCCGACACCGTGTCCGACCGACCCCCGAGGAACCGATACCGATGCTGATGACCGACGTCCTGATCGTGGGCTACGGCCCCGTCGGTGAGATGCTCACGATCCTGCTGGCGCAGCGAGGGCTCACCGTCACGGCGGTAGAGCGCTGGGCCACCCCGTACAACTTCCCGCGCGCGGTCTCGTACGACGGGGAGGCGAGCCGCATCCTGGCCGCCGCCGGCGTCGCCGACCGGCTCGGACCGGTGGTGGAGTCGTCGGGCGAGTACACCTTCAAGAACGGCTTCGGCCGGACCCTGCTGCACGTCAAGGTGACCGGCGACGGCCCGATGGGCTGGCCCGACTCGGTCTCCTTCTACCAGCCCGGGCTGGAGGCGCTGCTCGCCGAGCGGGGAGCGGAGCTGCCGGGCGTGACGGTGCTGCGCCCGTACCAGGTGACCGGCCTGGTCGAGCACGACGACCGGGTCGAGGTCACCATCGCCGGCCCGGAGGGCGAGGAGGTCCACGCGGCCCGCTGGGTCGTCGGCTGCGACGGGGCCAACAGCTTCGTCCGGGAACACCTGGGCAGCGGCGTCGCCGACCTCGGCTTCACGTACGACTGGCTGGTCTGCGACGTCGTGCCGCACGAGGCCCGCGAGTTCAAGCCGAACAACCTCCAGGTCTGCGACCCGGCGCGCCCCCGCACGGCCGTGTCGGCCGGCCCGGGACACCGGCGGTGGGAGTTCATGCGGGTGCCGGGGGAGAGCCGGGAGGAGTTCGAGACCGTCGAGAGCGTGTGGCGGCTGCTCGGCCTCTTCGACATCACGCCCGACAACGCGACCCTGGAGCGGTACGGCGTCTACACCACCCAGGCGTGCTCGGCCGACCGCTGGCGCTCCGGCCGGATCCTGATCGCTGGCGACGCGGCGCACGTGATGCCGCCGTTCATGGGGCAGGGCATGAGCTCGGGTTTCCGCGACGCCCTCAACCTCGCCTGGAAGCTCGACCTGGTGCACCGCGGCCTGGCCGACGAGGCGCTGCTGGACACCTACCAGGAGGAGCGCTGCGCACACGTGCAGCACGCCATCCGGATGTCCATGGACTCGGGCACGGTGATCTGCGAGACCGACCGCACCGCCGCCGCCGGCCGGGACGCCGCCATGCTCGCCGAACTGCGCCGGCGCACCTCCCGGCCGCGTACCCGTTCCCTGCTGGAGCCCCTGGCCGGCGGGGTCCTGCACGCCCGTACGGCCGAGGCCCCGGCGGCCGGCGCGGGCGTGCCGATGCCGCAGGGCCGCGTCGAGGTCGACGGCCGCGCCGGGCTCTTCGACGAGGTCGTCGGCACCGGCTTCGTCCTGGTCTGCGCCGAGGACCCCGACGACCTGCTCGACGCGGACGCCCGGGCCTTCCTGGACTCGCTCGACGCCCGGATCGTCCGGGTCGTCCCCGCCGGTGCGCCCGCCGCCGGGCCCGGCGCCGCGCCGACCGCCTTCGACCTCGACGACGTGTACCTGTCCCACCTCAAGCGGCACGACGCCGTCGCGGTGCTCGTCCGGCCCGACTTCTACGTCTTCGGCACGGCAGCCGACCCGGCCGGTGTGCCCGCGCTCGTCGAGGACCTGCGCCAGCAGGTCCGGCGCGGCTGATCGGCATCCATCCACCGGAAGGAACCACATGTTCGAGAACCTGAAGATCGCCGGCCGGGCGATCCGCACGGTCTTCACCGCCGACCCCATCACGCGGGTGCGGCGCTTCTACGAGATCCAGTCGCCCGACGTCGAGTTCGCGGCCCGCCGCACGCACTACATGAACGTGGGCTACTGGGAGGACGGCGTCACCGACCTCGACACGGCCGCCGAGGCGCTGGCCGACAAGCTGGCCGACGCCGCCGGGCTCAAGCCGGACGACACCGTCCTCGACGTGGGCTTCGGCTACGCCGACCAGGACTTCAAGTGGCTGCGCGAGCGCCGGGTCGCCAAGGTGTACGGGCTCAACATCACCCCGCACCACGTCGAGGCGGCGCAGCGCCGGGCGCAGGAGGAGGGCCTCGCGGACCGGACCGACTTCCGGCTGGGCAGCGCCACCGAACTGCCCTTCGAGGACAACACCTTCGACCGGGTCGTCGCCCTGGAGTCGGCCTTCCACTTCTACCCGCGCAGCGCGTTCTTCGCCGAGGCGCTGCGGGTGCTGCGCCCGGGTGGCGTGCTGGCCACGGCCGACATCATCCCGGTCAGCGGGGACGTCGTCCGCGCGGCCATCCAGTCCGGCCCGCTGAGCTTCGTCAAGTTCAGCATCCCGAAGGAGAACTGGCACGACCGGGACACGTACCGGCAGGAGCTGGTCGAGGCCGGCTTCGCCAACCCGGAGGTGCACTCGATCAAGGAGCGCACCTGGGAGGGCTGGCGGGCGTACATGGCGGGACGGACCAACGACCCCGAGTTCCGCGCCGTCGTCAAGCCCGCCGTACGCAAGAGCATGGCCGCGCACTGGAAGAACCAGGACCTCATGAAGCGCGAGATGGCGCAGCTCGACTACGTGATCGCGGTCGGCCACAAGCGGTGACGGCCCGCACGGCCGAGGGGCCCGCCGACCGGTCGTGACACCGGTGGACGGGCCCCTCGGCCGGGGGGATCAGATGGCGGGTGCCGCGCTCAGGGCCGTCGAGATGGCCCGCAGGACCGCCGGCTGGTGCTCGGCCAGGAAGAAGTGCCCACCCGGGTAGACCTTCAGGTCGAACGGCCCGGTGGTGTGGGTCGACCAGGCGCGGGCCTCCTCGACCGTCGTCTTCGGGTCGTCGTCGCCCGTGAAGACGGTGATCGGGCAGCTCAGCGGCGGACCCGGCCGGTACGTGTAGGTCTCCGCGGCCCGGTAGTCGCTGCGGATCGCCGGCAGCGCGGCCCGCAGCATCTCCGGGTCCCCGAGGACGGCGGAGTTGGTGCCGCTGAGCTTCCGGACGTCGGCCAGCAGGCCCTCGTCGTCGAGCAGGTGCACCGTCTCGTGCCGCGCCTGCGACGGCGCACGGCGTCCGGACGCGAACAGGTGCGCCGCCGTACCGCCGTCCTGCTCGATCAGCCGGGCGAGTTCGAAGCCGACGCTGGCCCCCATGCTGTGCCCGAAGATGGCCACCGGCTGGTCCAGCCACGGCCGCAGCACGGTGAAGACCTCCCGCGCGAGCTGGTGGATGTCACCGATGCACTTCTCGTGGCGGCGGTCCTGCCGGCCCGGGTACTGGATCGACAGCACCTCGACGGCGGGGGAGAGGCTGCGCGAGACGGGGAAGTAGAAACTGGCCGACCCGCCGGCGTGGGGCAGGCACACCAACCGCCTGGCGCCACCCGGAGCCGGGTGGAAGCGTCGCACCCACAAGCCGTTGTCGGTATTTGGCGTGGTCATCCTTGGCGGTCCTTCCGGCGGCTGCGTTTCCCGACCGGATCTGCACGGACCCGGTCGAGGCGACGCTAGTGCGACGGGTGGGGACCGGACACCCCTAGCTGGCCCGTTGCCTGGTTAGGGGTTGTCCGCGCTCGCGCACACCCAATAACTTCTCCCCGCAGATGGGGATCTGCGTGGCTCTCGGCCGAGCGAGCCGAACGACAGATACAGGTGTCGCCTGAGACTTCTGCGCATTCGTACCGTCGCTTACGTCGAGTCTCCGCCGTGAATCGCGATGGGCTGGGTTGATGGACACCGAAGACAAGCTCCGGGAGTACCTGAAGAGAGTCACCGCCGACCTGCGGCGGACCCGGCAACGGCTCCGTGACGTCGAGGCCGATGCGCAGCAGCCCATCGCGATCGTCGGCACCGGCTGCCGGTTCCCGGGCGGCGTACGCACGGCCGAGGAGCTGTGGGACCTCGTCGCGGCCGGCGGCGACGCCATCGCCTCCTTCCCCAGCGACCGTGGCTGGGACCTGGACACGCTCTACGACCCCGAGCGGTCCCGGCCGGGCACCTCCTCCGTCCGCGAGGGCGGCTTCGTGCCCGACGCCGCCGACTTCGACCCCCGGCTGTTCGGGGTCTCGCCGCGCGAGGCGCTCGCCATGGACCCGCAGCAGCGGCTGCTGCTGGAGACCTCGTGGGAGGCCGTCGAGTCGGCGGGCATCGACCCCACCAGCCTGAGGGGCGCCCGGGTCGGGGTCTTCGCCGGCATGACCCACAGCGGGTACGCCCACCCGCCGGAGACCCCGCCGGCGGGCGTCGAGGACTACCTGGGTCTCGGCAACGCGGGCAGCATCGCCTCGGGCCGGGTGGCGTACTCGTTCGGTTTCGAGGGCCCGGCGGTGACGGTGGACACGGCGTGTTCGTCGTCTCTGGTGGCGTTGCACCTGGCCGTGCAGGCGCTTCGGTCGGGCGAGTGCGACCTCGCCCTGGCCGGCGGCGTGACGGTGATGCCCACCCCGGCGGTGTTCGTCGACTTCACCCGGCAGGGCAACCTCTCCCCGGTGGCCCGGTGCCGGGCGTTCGCCGACGCGGCGGACGGCACGGCGCTCGCCGAGGGCGTCGGGATGCTGCTGGTGCAGCGCCTGGCGGACGCGCAACGCGACGGCCGCCAGATCCTGGCGGTGGTACGGGGCACGGCGGTGAACCAGGACGGTGCGTCGAACGGGTTGACGGCGCCGAACGGCCCCTCCCAGCAGCGGGTGATCCGGCAGGCGTTGGCGTCTGCGGGTCTGTCCACGACCGACGTGGACGTGGTCGAGGCGCACGGCACCGGCACGACGTTGGGCGACCCGATCGAGGCTCAGGCGTTGTTGGCGACGTACGGGCAGGGTCGGGATGCGCCGTTGTTGCTGGGGTCGGTGAAGTCGAACATCGGTCACACGCAGGCGGCTGCCGGGGTGGCGGGGATCATCAAGATGATCTTGGCGATGCGGCACGGGACGGTGCCGGCGACTCTGCACGTGGACGCGCCGTCGTCGCACGTGGACTGGGCCTCCGGTGCGGTGGAGTTGGTGACGGAGTCGCGCGAATGGCCGGGCGCGGGCCGTCCCCGGCGGGCGGGTGTGTCGTCGTTCGGCATCTCCGGCACCAACGCGCACGTGATCCTGGAGCAGCCGGAGCCCGAGACCGATCCCGAGATCGAGGCGGAACCGGCGGCGGGCCCCCCGGGGTTGCCGGTGCCGTGGGTGGTGTCGGGGCGCTCCGAGCGGGGTCTGGCGGGTCAGGCGGCGCGGTTGGCGTCGTTCGTGCGGTCCCGGTCCGGTCTTGCGGTGGCGGATGTGTCGTGGTCGTTGGCGACGACCCGGGCGGCGTTGGAGCATCGGGCGGTGGTGTGGGGCTCGGACGTGGACGAGTTGGTCGCCGGTCTGTCGGCTGTTGCCGAGGGCGGGCCGGCGGTGTCGGGTGTGGTGTCGGCGGGTCGGCGGGCGGTGCTCTTCACGGGTCAGGGTTCGCAGCGCGTGGGCATGGGCCGCGAGCTGTACGCGGCGTTCCCCGTCTTCGCGGCGTCCTTCGACGCGGTGTGCGCGGAGATCGATCCGCACCTGCCGCGTGCGCTGCGCGAGGTCGTCTTCGCCGAGCCCGGTTCGGAAGCTGCTGCGTTGCTGGACCAGACCGTCTTCGCGCAGGCGGGCCTGTTCGCGGTCGAGGTGGCGTTGTGGGATCTGCTCGCGTCGTGGGGTGTGCGGGCCGACTACCTGGCGGGTCACTCGATCGGTGAGGTGACGGCGGCGTACGTGTCGGGGATGTTGTCCCTGGCGGACGCGTGCACGCTGGTGGCGGCGCGGGGCCGGTTGATGCAGGCGTTGCCGGCCGGCGGCGTGATGGCGGCGATCGGTGCGTCGGAGGAGGCTGTCGCCGAGCTGATCGGCGTGAGCGGTGCGGCGGTGGACGTCGCGGCGGTGAACGGTCCGGCTTCGGTGGTCGTGTCGGGTGCCGCCGACGAGGTGGCCACGGTGGTGGCGACCTGCCGTGAGCGGGGTTGGCGGACGAAGGACCTTGCGGTCAGTCACGCGTTCCATTCGCGGTTGATGGAGCCGATGCTCGACGAGTTCGCGTCGGTGGTGGCGGGGCTGGACTGGCAGCCACCGCGGGTGCCGATCGTGTCGAACGTGACCGGCGCGGTCGCGGACGCCGCTGAGATCACCGACCCCGGCTACTGGGTGCGGCACGTGCGGCAGCCCGTGCGCTTCGCCGCCGCCGTACGGACCCTGCACGAGCAGGACGTGACGCACTTCCTGGAGGTCGGCCCCGACGCCGTGCTCACCGCGATGGCGCAGGACTGCGTCGAGGCGACCGGCGACGTCCGGTTCACCGCCACGCTGCGAGCCGGCCACCCCGAGCCCGACACGCTGCGCACCGCCCTCGCCGAGCGGTACGTCACCGGCGGCCACGTCGACTGGACCGGATACCTCACCGCTGCCGGGGCCCGGCCCCGCACCGTCGCCCTGCCCACGTACGCCTTCGACCACCAGCGCTACTGGCTGAACACCACCGGCGCCGGCGCGGGCGCGCCCGGGCTCGGCGTCCGCCCCGTCGACCACGCGCTGCTCGGCGCCGCCGTACGCGTGGCCGACGACGACGTACGGCTCTTCGGCACCGAACTCTCCGCACGTACCCACCCGTGGCTCGCCGAGCACGTCGTCTGGGACTCGGTCGTGGTGCCCGGCGCCGCCCTGGTCGAGATGGTCCTGCACGCGGGCGCGCAGGTCGGCTGCGACACCCTCGACGAGCTGACCCTGGAGGCGCCGCTGGCGCTCACCGGGCAGGACGCCCGGTCGGTGCAGGTGAAGCTGGGCACGGCGGACGAGGAGGGACGCCGGCCGGTCACCATCCACTCGCGGGCCGCCGCCGACCCGGACGGGGAGTGGGACCGGCACGCGGCAGGCGTCCTCGCACCCGCCGCACCGCAGCCCGACGGGGCCGAGCCGGCGCCCTGGCCGCCCACGTCCGGCACCGTCGTCGCGGTCGACGAGGTCTACACCGAGCTGTCCCGCCTGGGCGTCGAGTACGGCCCGCTCTTCCGTGGCCTGCGCGCCGTCTGGCGTACCGACGACGAGGTGTGCGCCGAGGTGGCGGTGCCCGACGGCACCGAGGTCACCGGCTTCGGCATCCACCCCGCCCTGCTGGACGCGGCCCTGCACGTCGTCGGCCTGCTCGACGCCGACCAGGAGGCATCGGGCGTACGCCTGCCCTTCGCCTGGACCGGCGTCACCCTCTCGGCGGTCGGCGCGACCACGCTGCGGGTACGCGCCCGGCGCAGCGGCGGCGGGGTCACCCTGACCCTGGCCGACCCGGCCGGCGCCCCCGTCGCCCGGATCGGCTCCCTGGTCTCCCGGCCCGTGACCGCCGAGCAGGTACGCGGCGCCGACGCGGGCGTCGACTCGCTGTACGACGTCGCCTGGCAGAGCGTCCCGGCGGGCTCCCCGGCGACCGCTGGCGCGGTGCTCCTCGGCGACGCCCCGTCCGACCTGGCGGCACTCGCCCGGTACGGGCTCGCCGAGCTGGCCGACGCGGTCGACGTCGGCCTGCTCGACACGGAGCTGGTGCTGCTCGCCGCGTACGCCGACGACGAGCGCGCCCCGGTTCCCGCCGCCACCCGGACCCGGCTCGCCGCCGTGCTGACCGCCGTGCAGGGCTGGCTCGCCGACGACCGGCTGGCGGAGCGGCAACTGGTCGTGCTGACCCGGGGGGCCGTCCCCGCCGGCGACAGCGGCCGCACGACCGACCTGCCCGGCGCGGCGGTCTGGGGCCTGCTGCGCTCGGCCCAGGCGGAACACCCCGGCCGCTTCGTGCTGGTGGACCTCGACGAGGCGCGGCGAGCGGAGCCCGGCACGGTGGACCTGGTGGCCCGCGCGGTCGCCACCGGCGAACCCCAGCTGGCGGTCCGGGACGAGCGGGTGCTGGCACCCCGGCTCACGCCCGCCGTCCTCGACCCGGCGCTGGGCGCCGACCTCGACCCCGACGGGACGGTCCTGGTCACCGGGGCCACCGGCGCCCTCGGCGGCCTGCTGGCCCGGCACCTGGTCAGCACGCACAAGGTGCGCCGGCTGCTGCTCGTGAGCCGGCGCGGATCGGACGCCCCCGGCGCGTCGGAGCTGCTGACCGAGCTGACCGCGCTCGGCGCGCAGGTCCGGTTGGCGGCCGGCGACGTGGCGGACCGGGACTCCCTCGCCGCCCTGCTGGCCGGCGTCCCCGCCGAGCACCCGCTCACCGGCGTGGTCCACGCCGCCGGCGTCCTCGACGACGCGGTGATCTCGGCGCTGACCCCCGGGCGGATGTCCGCCGTGCTCTCCGCCAAGGCCGACGCCGCCTGGCACCTGCACGAGCTGACCCGGGAGCGGAACCTGGCGATGTTCGTCCTCTTCTCGTCGGTCGCCGGCGTCCTCGGCGGCCCCGGGCAGGGCAACTACGCCGCCGCGAACGCGTTCCTGGACGGCCTCGCCCAGCACCGGCGCGCCGCGGGCCTCGCCGCCACCTCCCTGGCCTGGGGCCTCTGGGCCGCCGACAGCGGGATGACCGGCGCCCTCGACGCCGCCCAGCGGCAGCGGATGAGCCGCAATGGCCTCAGCCCGCTCGACACCGACCTGGCGCTGCGCCTCTTCGACGCCAGCCTGCGCGGCGGCCGCCCCCACCTGGTGCCGGCGCTGCTCGACCCCGCCGCGCTGCGCCGCCAGGCCGACGCCGGCCAGCTCCCGGCGCCGCTGCGCGGCCTGGTCCGGGCCCGGCGGCGCGTCGTCGCCGGCGGCGGCGACGGCGGGCCGTCCTTCGCGCAGCGCCTGGCCGGCACGCCCGAGGCGGAGCGCGGCCGGCTGGTGGAGGACCTGGTCAAGGCGCAGGTCATCGAGGTGCTCGGCTACCCGCCGGCCACCGTCGTGCCCTCCGGGCAGACGTTCACCGGCCTCGGCTTCGACTCGCTGACGGCGGTGGAGCTGCGCAACCGGCTGACCGCCCTCACCGGGATCCGGCTGCCCGCGAGCCTGATCTTCGACTGCCCCACGCCCGCCGCCCTCGCCGACTTCCTGCTGGTCGACGCCGCCCCGCCGGCGCCCGAGGCGGGCCTGCTGGCCGAGCTGGACCGGCTGGAGGCCGCGTTCGCCGCGACCGGGCCGGAGGAGCTGGAACGACTGGCCGGTGACGACGAGACGCGGACCGCCGTGGCGGTCCGCCTCCGGGCGCTGGTCACCAGGTGGAGCGACGCCACCGATCGGCCGGCCGACGTCAGCCAGGCCCTCGACGAGGCCTCGGACGACGAGCTGTTCGACTTCATCGACCAGAAGTTCGGCCGATCCTGACCACGAGTCCGCCGCTTGCCCCTTAGCGACAGGTGATCAACCCGATGGCGAACGAAGCCAAGCTCCGCGAGTACCTCAAGCGCGTCACCGCTGACCTGCACGAGACCAGCGAACGCCTGAGAGCCGTCGACGAGCAGAACCACGAGCCGATCGCGATCGTGGGGATGGGCTGCCGCTACCCGGGCGGGGTGCGGACCCCCGAGGCCCTGTGGCGGCTGGTCGAGTCCGGCGTCGACGCCGTCACGCCGTTCCCGGCGGACCGGGGCTGGGACGTGGAGAACCTCTACGACCCGGACCCGGACGCGCACGGCAAGTCGTACACCCGCGAGGGTGGCTTCCTGCACGACGCCGGCGAGTTCGACGGCGGGTTCTTCGGCATCTCGCCGCGCGAGGCGCTGGCGATGGACCCGCAGCAGCGGCTGCTGCTCGAGGTCGCCTGGGAGGCGGTCGAGCGGGCCGGCATCGCCGCCGACTCGCTCAAGGGCAGCCGCACCGGCGTCTTCACCGGCGTCATGTACCACGACTACGTCTCCCGCCTCAACGGCGTGCCGGAGGAGGTCGAGGCGTTCGTCGGCACCGGCAACCACGGCAGCGTCGTCTCCGGCCGGATCGCGTACACCTTCGGGTTCGAGGGCCCGGCGGTGACCGTCGACACCGCCTGCTCGTCCTCGCTGGTGGCGATGCACCTCGCCGTGCAGGCCCTACGCTCCGGCGAGTGCACGCTCGCGCTGGCCGGCGGCGTCACCGTCATGTCCAGCCCCGACACGTTCGTCGGCTTCAGCCGCCAGCGCGGCCTGTCCCCGGACGGGCGCTGCAAGTCCTTCGCCGCCGCCGCCGACGGCACCGGCTGGAGCGAGGGCGCCGGCCTGCTGCTGCTGGAACGGCTCTCCGACGCCCAGCGCAACGGCCATCCGGTGCTCGCCGTCGTACGTGGCACCGCCGTCAACCAGGACGGCGCCTCCAACGGCCTCACCGCGCCGCACGGCCCGTCGCAGCAGCGGGTGATCCGCCAGGCCCTCGCGAACGCCCGACTCTCCCCGGCCGACGTGGACGCGGTGGAGGCCCACGGCACCGGCACCCGCCTCGGCGACCCCATCGAGGCGCAGGCGCTGCTCGCCACGTACGGCCGGGACCGGGCCGAGGACCAGCCCCTCTGGCTCGGCTCGATCAAGTCCAACCTCGGGCACACCCAGGCCGCGGCCGGCGTCGCCGGCGTGATCAAGATGGTCATGGCGATGCGCCACGGCGTCCTGCCGCGGACCCTGCACGTCGACGAGCCGTCCCCGCACGTCGACTGGTCGGCCGGCGCGGTGAGCCTGCTCCGCGAGCCGCGCCCGTGGCCGCGCGGCACCCGGACCCTGCGGGCCGGCGTCTCCTCCTTCGGCGTCAGCGGCACCAACGCCCACGTCATCGTCGAGGCCGCCCCGCCCGCGCCGCAGCCGGCCGCCGGCACCGACGCCGTCGCCGGGCCCGACCCGCTGCCGTGGGTCGTCTCCGCGCGCAGCGCCGCCGCGCTCGGCGCCCAGGCCGACCGGCTGCGCTCCTGGCTCGCCGAGCACCCCGACGCCGCGCCGGCCGCCGTGGGCCGGGCCCTGGCCACCGGCCGGTCCGTCCTCGAACACCGGGCGGTGGTGCTCGGGGCCGACCGGGACGAACTGGTCGCCGGGCTCGGCGCGCTCGCCGACGGCGTCCCGGCGGCGTCCGTGCGGCGCGGGGTCGCCAGCCCCACCCGCGTCGCCGTGCTCTGCACCGGGCAGGGCGCCCAGCGCGTCGGCATGGGCCGCCAGTTGTACGCGGCGTTCCCGGTCTTCGCCGCGGCCTTCGACGCCGCCTGCGCCGAGCTGGACAAGCACCTCGACCGGCCCGTACGCGCCGTGCTCGACGGTCCCGCCGAGGTGCTCGACCGCACCGGCTACGCCCAGGCGGCGCTGTTCGCCGTCGAGGTGGCGGCCTACCGGCTCGTCGAGTCCTGGGGCGTCGTGCCGGACTTCGTGGCCGGCCACTCGGTCGGCGAGGTGGCCGCCGCGCACGTCGCCGGCGTGCTGTCGCTGCCCGACGCCGCCCGCCTGGTCGCCGCCCGGGGCACCCTGATGCAGGCCCTGCCCACCGGCGGGGCGATGGTGTCGATCCGCGCCACCGAGGCGGAGGTGCGCGCGCACCTGGACACCGCCGGCGAGGCGGCCGGCGCCGGGCTGGCCGCCGTCAACGGCCCGGAGTCCGTCGTCGTCTCCGGCGACGAGGACGCCGTGCTGGCGGTCGCCGCACACTTCGCGGCCCTCGGCCGCAGCACGAAGCGGCTGCGGGTCAGCCACGCGTTCCACTCCGCCCGGATGGACCCGATGCTCGACGCGTTCGGCGACGTGCTCGGGCAGTTGACCTTCGCCGCGCCCCGGATCCCCGTGGTCTCCACCGTGACGGGCGCGCTGCTCGACCCCGACGAGGTGCGCTCCCCGGCGTACTGGCTGCGCAACGTCCGCGACACCGTCCGCTTCGAGGCGGCCGTGGCGACCCTGCGTGAGCTGGGCGTGGGCGCGTACGTCGAGGTGGGGCCGGGCGGGGTGCTCTCCGCGCTGACCCAGGAGATCGTCGGCGCGGACCAGGCGGTGTGCGCCCCGATGCTGCGCGCCGACCACGACGAGGCGGCGACCGCGCTGGCCGCCGCGGCCACCGTGTGGGCCCGGGGCGTGCCGGTGGACTGGGCGGCCCTGTTCGACGGCCCGCCCGCGCCGGTCGACCTGCCGACGTACGCGTTCCAGCGCGAGCGCTACTGGCTGCTGCCCCTGCCGCAGCCCGCCGACGTGACCGCCGCCGGACTGACCCCGACCGGCCACCCGCTGCTCGGCGCGGTGTTCCGCTCGGCCGACGGTGACGAGGTGACGCTCACCGGCCGGCTGTCGGTGGAGAGCCAGCCCTGGCTGGCCGAGCACGCCGTACGCGACGTGGTGCTCTTCCCCGGAACCGGATTCGTCGAACTGGCGCTGCGCGCCGGCGCGGAGGTCGGCGCCGACCGGCTCGCCGAGCTGACCCTCCAGGCGCCGCTGGTGCTGCCGGAGACCGGCGGCGTCGACGTGCAGGTCGCCGCCGAGCGTGCCGGCGGCGAGGCGTGGCAGTTGACGGTCCACGCCCGCCGCTCCGGCACCGACGACCTGTGGGTCCGGCACGCCACCGGCCTGCTCGCCCCGGCGCCCGGGGACGGCGGCGCCACGCTGGCGGACTGGCCGCCGACCGGCGCCACCGCCCTGGACGTGTCGGAGCTGACCGGGCGGGCGGCGCGGGCCGGGTTCGCGTACGGCCCTGCCTTCCAGGGGCTGCGCGCCGCCTGGCGGGTCGGCGCCGACGTGTTCGCCGAGGTGGCGCTGCCCGAGCCGGCGGCCGACGAGGCCGACGCGTACGGGCTGCACCCGGCCCTGCTCGACGCCGCCGTGCAGGCGGTCGGACTCGGCATCGTCGACCCCGGCGAGGCCCGGCTGCCGTTCTCCTGGTCGGACGTGACGCTCTCCGCCCACGGCGCGGACACGCTGCGGGTGCGGCTGACCCCCACCGGCGCGGACACGGTGGCCATGCTGGTCGCGGACGCCGCCGGCGAACCCGTCGCCCGGGTCGGCTCCCTGGTGCTGCGGCCCCTGCCGGCCGGGGAACTCACCTCCGGCGGGTCCCCGTGGCGTCGCTCGCTGTTCCGCCTCGACTGGCCCCGGCACGCCGGCGGCGTGGCCGCGCCCGACGGCACGACCTGGGCGGTGCTCGGCGACCGCCCCGCGCCGCTGCCGGCCGGCGTGACCGCCGACCGGCACGCCGACCTCGACGCGCTCTGCGACGCGGGGGTGCCCGACGTCGTGCTGTACCCGGTGGCCGGCGCCGCCGCGACCGGCCCCGGTCCGGTCCACGACCTGCTCGCCGAGGTCCTCGCCGTACTCCAGGGCTGGCTCGCCGCCGAGCGCCACACCGGCGGCTCCCGGCTGGTCGTCCTCACCAGCGGCGCCGTCGCCGTGGACGACGACGCCGACGTCGCCGACCTGGCCGGCGCCGCCGTGTGGGGCCTGCTCCGGTCCGCCCAGGCCGAGCACCCCGGCCGGTTCCTGGTCGTCGACCTCGACGATGAGGAGAGCTCCGCGTCGGCCCTCGCCGGCCTGTTGTCGGCCGACGAGCCGCAGGCGGCGGTGCGCGACGGCGTGGTCCGGGTGTCCCGGCTCGTCGCCGCCCCGGAACCCGACGCGCCGGCGCCGGCGCTGGACCCGGACGGCACGGTGCTGGTCACCGGCGGCACCGGTGCCCTGGGCGCGCTCGTCGCCCGCCACCTTGTCGCCCGGCACGGGGTCCGCCACCTGGTGCTTACCAACAGGCGCGGGCCCGCCGCGGCCGGCGCCGCCGACCTGCTCGCCGACCTCGCCGACCTGGGCGCCACCGCGACCGTCGAGGCGTGCGACGCCGCCGACCCCGACGCCCTCGCCGCGCTGCTCGACCGGATCGACCCGGCGCACCCGCTGACCGGCGTGGTGCACACCGCCGGCGTGCTGGCCGACCGCACCCTGACCTCGCTCACCGCCGAGTCCCTCGACGAGGTGCTCCGGCCGAAGGTGGACGCCGCCGCGCACCTGCACGAGCTGACCGCCGGCCACGGCCTCGCGCTCTTCGTCACCTACTCGTCGGCGGCGGGCGTGACCGGCAGCCCCGGCCAGGCCAACTACGCGGCGGCCAACGCCTTCCTGGACGCGCTCGCGCACCGGCGGCGGGCCGCGGGCCTCCCCGCACACTCCCTGGCCTGGGGGCCGTGGGTCGAGTCGGGCGGCGGCATGACCGCCGGCCTCGACCGGGCCGACACCGACCGGCTGGCCCGCGCCGGCGTACGGCCGCTTTCCGAGGCGGACGGCCTCGCGCTCTTCGACGCCGCCCTGCTGACCGGCCTGCCCACGACGGTGCCGATGGCGCTGGACGGCCCGGCGCTGCGCGCCCAGGCCGAGGCGGGCACCCTGCCGTCGGTCCTGCGCGGCCTGGTCCGCGCGCCCCGGCGTCGCGCCGCGCGGTCGGGCCCGGCGGAGACCGCCGCCCTGACCGAACGGCTGGCCGGGCTCGACCCCGAGGAGCGCGCCGCGGCCCTGCTGCGGCTCGTCCTCGACCAGGTCGCGGCGGTGCTGGGGTACGCCGACGCCGCCGCCGTCGAGGCCGGACGCCCGTTCACCGAGCTGGGCTTCGACTCGCTGACCGCCGTCGAGCTGCGAAACCGGCTGGGCGCGGTGACCGGCCTGCGCCTGCCGGCGACCCTGGTCTTCGACCACCCGACCCCGCTCGCCCTGGCCGAGCACCTGGACGCCGAGACCGGGACCGCCGCCGGTGCACCGCCGGTCCCGGTCGCCGCCGTCGCGGCGCTCGACGAGCCGATCGCGATCGTCGGCATGAGCTGCCGCTACCCGGGCGGCGTACGCAGCCCCGAGCAGTTGTGGGACCTCCTCGTGGCCGGTGGGGACGGCATCACCGGCTTCCCCGCCGACCGGGGCTGGGACGTCGACGACCTGTACGACCCGTCCGGCGCGCGCCGGGGCAGCAGCTACGCCCGCGAGGGCGGCTTCCTGGCCGACGCCGGCGACTTCGACGCCACCCTGTTCAAGATCTCGCCGCACGAGGCGCTCGCCATGGACCCCCAGCAGCGGCTGCTGCTGGAGACCGCGTGGGAGGCCATCGAGGACGCCCGGATCGACCCGCTCGCACTGCGGGGCCGCCCCGTCGGCGTGTTCGCCGGCATGATGTACCACAACCACGCCGCCGGGCTGGCCGACGTTCCGGAGGCCCTCGACGGCTACCTCGGCGTCGGCACCGCCAGCAGCGTGTTGTCGGGCCGGGTGGCGTACTCGTTCGGTTTCGAGGGCCCGGCGGTGACGGTGGACACGGCGTGTTCGTCGTCGCTGGTGGCGTTGCACCTGGCGGTGCAGGCGCTGCGGTCCGGCGAGTGCGACCTCGCGCTGGCCGGCGGCGTCACCGTGATGGCGACCCCCGAGACGTTCATCGACTTCTCCCGGCAGCGGGGCATGGCCCCCGACGGCCGGTGCAAGTCGTTCTCCGACGCGGCGGACGGCACGGGCTGGTCCGAGGGCGTCGGCGTGCTGCTGGTGCAGCGGCTGTCGGACGCGCGGCGCGACGGGCGCCGGGTCCTCGCGGTGGTGCGCGGCACGGCCGTCAACCAGGACGGCGCGTCGAACGGGTTGACGGCGCCCAACGGCCCCTCGCAGCAGCGGGTGATCCGCCAGGCCCTCGCGAACGCCCGGCTGGGCGTCGCCGACGTCGACGTCGTGGAGGCGCACGGCACGGGCACGACGCTGGGCGACCCCATCGAGGCCCAGGCGCTGCTCGCCACGTACGGGCAGGACCGCGACGACCGGGACGCGCTGCTGCTGGGGTCGGTGAAGTCGAACATCGGCCACACGCAGGCCGCCGCCGGGGTGGCGGGCGTCATCAAGATGATCATGGCCATGCGGTACGGGACGGTGCCGGCGACGCTGCACGTGGACGAGCCCTCGTCGCACGTGGACTGGTCGTCGGGCGCCGTGGAGCTGGTGACGCGGGCGCGCGAGTGGCCGGGTGCGGGCCGCGCGCGCAGGGCGGCCGTGTCGTCGTTCGGCATCTCCGGCACGAACGCGCACGTGATCATCGAACAGGCGGAGCCGGAGCCCGCCGCGGTGTCTGCCGCAGCCGTCGGGTTGCCGGTGCCGTGGGTGGTGTCGGGGCGCTCCGAGCGGGGCCTGGCGGGTCAGGCGGCGCGGTTGGCGTCGTTCGTGCGCGATCGTGGCCTGTCGCCGGCGGACGTGTCCTGGTCGTTGGCGACGACCCGGGCCGCGCTGGAACATCGCGCGGTGGTGTGGGGCTCGGACGCGGACGAGCTGGTCATCGGCCTGTCGGCGGTTGCCGACGGCCGGTCGTCAGGTGTGGTGTCGGCGGGCCGCCAGGCGGTGTTGTTCACGGGTCAGGGTTCGCAGCGCGCCGGCATGGGCCGCGAGCTGTACGACGCGTTCCCCGTCTTCGCGGCGTCCTTTGACGCGGTGTGCGCGGAGATCGATCCGCACCTGCCGCGTGCGCTGCGCGAGGTGGTGTTCGCGGAGGCGGGTTCGGAAGCTGCCGCGTTGCTGGACCAGACGGTGTTCGCGCAGGCGGGCCTGTTCGCGGTGGAGGTGGCGTTGTGGGAGCTGCTCTCGTCGTGGGGTGTGCGGGCGGATTTCCTGGCGGGTCACTCGATCGGTGAGGTGACGGCGGCGTACGTGTCGGGGATGTTGTCCCTGCCGGACGCGTGCACGCTGGTGGCGGCGCGGGGCCGGTTGATGCAGGCGCTGCCGGCCGGCGGTGTGATGGCGGCGGTAGGTGCGCCCGAGTCCGCGGTGCGGGAGATCATCGGCGCGTCGGGTGCGGCGGTGGACGTCGCGGCGGTCAACGGCCCGGCGTCGGTGGTCGTCTCGGGCGCCGCGGGCGAGGTGGCGTCGGTGGTGGGGGCCTGCCGTGAGCGGGGTTGGCGGACGAAGGAGCTGTCGGTCAGTCACGCGTTCCATTCGCGGTTGATGGAGCCGATGCTGGACGAGTTCGCGTCGGTGGTGGCGGGGCTGGACTGGCGGTCGCCGCGGGTGCCGATCGTGTCGAACGTGACCGGCGCGGTGGCGGACGCCGGGGAGATCACCGATTCCGGTTACTGGGTGCGGCACGTGCGGCAGCCGGTGCGGTTCGCCGATGGTGTGGCGGCGTTGCGGGCGCAGGGGGTGGACACCTTCCTGGAGGTGGGTCCGGATGCGACGTTGACGGCGATGGTTGCGGAGATCGTCGCGGATGTGGCGGTGCGGCGGGTTCCGGCGTCGCGGCGGGATCAGTCGGAGGTCGCCGCGGTGACGGCGGCGTTGGGGCAGTTGTGGGTGGCGGGTGTGCCGGTCGACTGGGCTGCCTACCACGGTCAGACCGGTGCTCGGCCGCAGGTGGTCGACCTGCCCACGTACGCCTTCGACCATCGACGTTACTGGATCAATGCCGCGACGCGGTCCTACCGTCTCCCCGCCGTCCGGCGTACCGCCGCCGACGAGGACTTCTGGCGGGCGATCGAGGCGGAGGACCTGACCACCCTCGCCGAGAGCCTGGCCGTCGACGCCGACGCCCCGCTCGCGGACGTACTGCCGGCGCTGTCCACCTGGCGACGCCGCCGGGACGCCGAAGCGGCCCTCGACTCCTGGCGCTACCGGGTGGCCTGGCAGCCGCTCACGGACGACGCCGCCCGCGCCGAGGCGACCGACTTCCTGCTCGTCGTACCGGCCGACGCCGACGCGGCCGTGACGGACTGGGCCGCCGCCCTCGGCGCCGCCGGCGGGCGGATCGTCGAGGTCGACGCCGCATGCGACCGCAAGCGGCTCGCCCACGACCTCGCCGAGGCGTCGACCGGCCGCGACGGGGACGTGCTGCCCGTACTCTCCCTGCTCGCCCTCGACACCCGACCGTACGCCGGGGCCGCCTCCGTGCCGACGGGCCTCGCCGGCACGGTCGCGCTCGCGCAGGCGCTCGGGGACGCCGGGATCACCGCCCGGCTCTGGATCGTCACCCGCGGCGCGGTCTCCGTCGGGTCCCGGGACCGGCACGTCGACCCCGTGCAGGCCATGGCGTGGGGCTTCGGCAGCGTGCTGCGCGCCGAGCACCCGCACCGGTGGGGCGGGCTCGTCGACGTCCCCGAGCAGCCCGACCAGGGCGTCGTGCGCATGCTCCGGACGCTGATCGCCGGCACCGGTCAGGAGGACGAGGTCGCCCTGCGCGGCACCGGCGGCCACGCCCGCCGGCTCGTTCGCGCGACGTACGGCGACACCGGTACGCGCCGGTCCTGGACGCCGCGCGGCACGGTGCTGATCACCGGCGGCACCGGGGCGCTCGGTGGACACGTCGCCCGCACGCTGGCCGCCGAAGGAGCCGAACACCTCCTGCTGGTCAGCCGGCGGGGTGGCGAGGCGCCCGGCGCGACCGCCCTCGCCGAGGAACTCGCCGGGCTCGGCACCCGGGTCACCCTCGCGTCCTGCGACGTGGCCGACCGGGCCGCGCTCGCGGCGCTGCTCGACTCGATCCCCGCCGAACTTCCGCTGAGCGCGGTCGTGCACACCGCCGCCGCCCTCGACGACAACGTCGTCGACGCCGTGAGCGTCGACCAGCTGGCCACCGCCCTGCGGGCGAAGGTCGACGCCGCGCGCAACCTGGACGAGCTGACCCGGGGCACCGACCTCTCCGCCTTCGTCCTCTTCTCCTCCCTCGCCGGCCTCATGGGCGCCGCCGGGCAGACCACCTACGCGCCGGGCAACGCCTTCCTCGACGCCCTGGCGCAGCGGCGTCGCGCGGAGGGGCTGCCGGCGACCTCGCTCGCCTGGGGCCTGTGGGCCGACGGCGGGGTGAGCGCCGGTGAGTTCGAGCAGCGGCTGAGCCGCACCGGCTTCGGCGCGATGGCCCCGGAGACGGCCGTACGCGCCCTCACCCGGGCGCTTCACCGCGACGAGACGTACCTCGTGGTGGCCGACATCGACTGGGCCCGGGTGGCCGCCGCCGGCGGTCGGCGCCCGCACCCGCTGGTCCGCGACCTGCTGGCCGAGGCCGGCGCGGCAGGGGCAGCCGACGCCCCCGTGCCAGCGGCCGACCTGCGCCTGCGCCTGGCGGGAATGTCCGGTGCGGAGCAGCTGCGCGCCCTCGGCGAACTCGTGCGTGCCGAGGTCGCGGCCGTCCTGGGCCACGAGTCCGCCGAGCGGGTGGCACCGGACCGGGCCTTCCAGGACCTCGGCTTCACGTCACTGGCGGCGGTCGAGCTGCGCAACCGGCTCGACGCGGCGACCGGCCTCGCGCTGCCGACCACGCTCGCCTTCGACTACCCGAACTCGGCGGCCCTGGCCGGCCACATCCACGCCGAGCTGCTCGGCGGGCAGGCGCTGCCCGTCCCCGCCGCCACCGGCCCCGTCGTGGGCGACGACCCGATCGTCATCGTCGGCATGGGCTGCCGTTTCCCGGCCGGAGCCGGGTCCCCGGAGGGGCTCTGGGACCTGCTGACGGCCGGCGCCGACGCGATGTCGGAATTCCCGACCAACCGGCACTGGGACCTGGAGTCCCTGGCCGGAACCGACTCCTACGTCTCGCGCGGGGCCTTCCTGGCCGACGCGGGTGGCTTCGACGCGGAGTTCTTCGGCATCTCGCCGCGCGAGGCGCTGGCCATGGACCCGCAGCAGCGGCTGCTGCTGGAGGTCGCCTGGGAGGCGTTCGAGGACGCCCGGATCGAGCCCCTCGCGCTGCGCGGCGACCGGGTCGGGGTGTTCGCCGGCACGAACGGACAGGACTACGAGACCGTCGTACGCCAGGCCGGGGAGTCGCTCGCCGGATTCGGCGCGACCGGCGCCTCCGCGAGCGTGTTGTCGGGCCGGGTGGCGTACTCGTTCGGTTTCGAGGGCCCGGCGGTGACGGTGGACACGGCGTGTTCGTCGTCGCTGGTGGCGTTGCACCTGGCGGCGCAGGCGCTGCGGTCGGGCGAGTGCGACCTGGCCCTGGCCGGCGGCGTCACCGTGATGGCCACCCCGGGTGCCTTCATCGAGTTCTCCCGCCAGGGCGGGCTGTCGGCGGACGGCCGCTGCAAGGCCTTCGCCGAGTCGGCGGACGGCACCGCGTGGGGCGAGGGCGTCGGCGTGCTCGTGGTGCAGCGGCTGTCGGACGCGCAACGCGACGGGCGTCGGGTACTGGCGGTGGTACGCGGTTCGGCGGTGAACCAGGACGGTGCGTCGAACGGGTTGACGGCGCCGAACGGTCCGTCGCAGCAGCGGGTGATCCGGCAGGCCCTCGCGAGTGCGGGTCTGTCGACGGCTGACGTGGATGTGGTGGAGGCGCACGGCACGGGCACGACGTTGGGCGATCCGATCGAGGCGCAGGCTCTGCTGGCGACGTACGGGCAGGGTCGGGATGTGCCGTTGTTGTTGGGGTCGGTGAAGTCGAACATCGGTCACACGCAGGCGGCTGCCGGGGTGGCGGGGATCATCAAGATGATCTTGGCGATGCGGGCGGGTGTGGTGCCGGCGACTCTGCACGTGGACGCGCCGTCGTCGCACGTGGACTGGACGTCCGGTGCCGTGGAGCTGGTGACGGAGTCGCGTGAATGGCCGGGCGCGGGCCGTCCCCGGCGGGCGGGTGTGTCGTCGTTCGGCATCTCCGGCACGAACGCGCACGTGATCATCGAGCAGCCGGAGTTGGCGGCGGAGCCCGCGCCGCAGCCGGTGCTGGGGGCTGCGGCCGCGTCGGCTGCGGAGCCGGTGACGGCGGCGGAGTCCGTCCACCCCTCGGGTGCGCAGCTGCGCGGCGAGACCGACCGGGGCGGATCGGCGGACGGGGTGCCGGTTCCGGCGCCCGCCGGGGGCGCGTCCGTGGGCTTGCCGGTGCCGTGGGTGGTGTCGGGGCGCTCCGAGCGGGGTCTGGCGGGTCAGGCGGCGCGGTTGGCGTCGTTCGTGCGGTCCCGGTCCGGTCTTGCGGTGGATGTGTCGTGGTCGTTGGCGACGACCCGGGCGGCGCTGGAGCACCGGGCGGTGGTGTGGGGTTCGGACGTGGACGAGCTGGCGGCGGGCCTCGCGACGGTGGCCGAGGGCCGCGTCTCGGGTGTGGTGTCGGCGGGTCGTCGGGCGGTGCTCTTCACGGGCCAGGGTTCGCAGCGCGTGGGCATGGGCCGGGAGCTGTACGACGCGTTCCCGGTCTTCGCGGCGTCGTTCGACGAGGTGTGCGCCCGGTTCGACGGCTTGCTGCCGCGTGCGCTGCGCGAGGTGGTGTTCGCCGAGCCCGGTTCGGAGACGGCTGCTCTGTTGGCTCAGACCGTCTTCGCGCAGGCGGGGTTGTTCGCGGTGGAGGCGGCGTTGTGGGAGCTGCTCGCGTCGTGGGGTGTGCGGGCCGATTTCCTGGCGGGTCACTCGATCGGTGAGGTGACGGCGGCGTACGTGTCGGGGATGTTGTCCCTGGCGGACGCGTGCACGTTGGTGGCGGCGCGGGGCCGGTTGATGCAGGCGTTGCCGGCCGGCGGTGTGATGGCGGCGGTCGGTGCGTCGGAGGAGGCTGTCGCCGAACTGATCGGCGTGAGCGGTGCGGCGGTGGACGTCGCGGCGGTCAACGGTCCGGCATCGGTGGTCGTGTCGGGTGCCGCCGGCGAGGTGGCCACGGTGGTGGGGGCCTGCCGTGAGCGGGGCTGGCGGGTCAAGGAGCTGTCGGTCAGCCACGCGTTCCACTCGCGGTTGATGGAGCCGATGCTCGACGAGTTCCGGTCGGTGGTGGCGGGGCTCGACTGGCGGGTGCCGCGCGTCGCGGTGGTGTCGAACGTGACGGGTGCCGTGGCGGACCCGTTGGAGCTGGTGGACCCGGAGTACTGGGTGCGGCACGTGCGGCAGCCGGTGCGGTTCGCCGATGGTGTGGCGGCGTTGCGGGCGCAGGGTGTGGACACCTTCCTGGAGGTGGGTCCGGATGCGACGTTGACGGCGATGGTGGCGGAGGTCGTCGCGGATGTGGCGGTGCGGCGGGTTCCGGCGTCGCGGCGGGACCAGTCGGAGGTCGCCGCGGTGACGGCGGCGTTGGGGCAGTTGTGGGTGGCGGGTGTGCCGGTCGACTGGGCTGCCTACCACGGTCAGACCGGTGCCCGGCCGGGCGTGGTCGACCTGCCCACGTACGCCTTCGACCACACCTGGTACTGGCCCGAGGCGGCGCCCGCAGCCCGCCGGGACGCGCACGGCGAGGCTCTCGACGGGCGGTTCTGGGCGGCCGTGGAGTCCGGCGACCCCGACCTGGTCGGCGGCGAGCTGGGCGTCGGCGCGGACGAACCGTTGAGCGCGGTCCTGCCGAAGCTCGCGCAGTGGCGGCGGGCCGCACAGCAGCGGTCGACGGTGGATTCCTGGCGCTACCGCGTGGTGTGGCGACGCCAGGACGTGACCGGGAACGAGAACCTGACCGGCTCCTGGCTGGTGCTGATGGTTCCCGGCCAGGAGGACCACCCGCTGCTGGCCGGGCTGGCGGAGCGGGGCGCCGAGGTGGTGCCGGTGGTGCTGGACGCGCTGGACCGGGACGAGGTCGCGCGCCGACTGGCCGGAGCGGTGGAGGCCGGGAAGCCGGTCGCCGGGCTGGTCTCGCTGCTGTCGCTGGCCGGAGCGGGCGTGGTCGAGGCGCTGGCGGTGGCGCAGGCGCTGGCCACCACGGAGGTCCAGGGGCAGCTCTGGTGGCTCACCCGTGGGGCGGTCTCCGTGGACGACGCGGAGCCCCTGACCGACGTGGTGGGTGCTGCGGTGTGGGGTTTGGGTCGGGTGGTGGGTTTGGAGGTGCCGTTGCGGTGGGGTGGTTTGGTGGATTTGC
>NZ_JBNCOB010000038.1:0-47034 GCF_049847285.1 Micromonospora sp. DT62 | reverse complement strand
GTACCGGTCGGGCGGTACCGCCACGGCAGCACGCAGTACCGGTCGGGCGGTACCGCCACGGCAGCACGCAGTACCGGACCGAGTGCAGCTCGGTCTGTGGGTCGGAGACCGAGAGCGGTCCACGGAGGACCGAGAGCGGTCCACGGAGACCGAGAGCGGTCCACGGAGACCGAGAGCGGTCCACGGAACTGGAGACAGGTCTCGAAGGAGATCTCGACCGACACCAGGCGGCCGCGGGCGATGCCGGGCGGGCCACCCGGCGGACGGCGCCGGGCGGTCCGGCAGTCGGTCAGCCGGCGAGGGAGTCGGTCAGTCGGTCAGGTCAGTCGGTCAGGTCAGTCGGTCAGGTCAGTCGGTCAACGGTCAGTCGGTCAACGGTCAGGTCGGTCGGGCAGTCAACGGTCAGGTCGGTCGGGCAGTCGGCGAGCGGTCGATCCGTGAGCAGTCGCCTCGGCCTCATGCCCCGGCCCGCCCCGGCCTCATGCCCCGCCCCCGCCGCGGCCGCATGCCCCGGCCCGCCCCGGCCTCATGCCCCGCCCCCGCCAACGCCAGACGCTCGAACCCAAGCCACAAGAACTTGACCAAAAACGACCGAACGAAGCAGACACGCGTTTACCGCTGACGCTCGCCCAACGACCGTCCAATGCTGGTCGAGCCTCGGCAGAGCTACACACTGATCGGATTGGGCCTGCCTACTGCGACGAGTGACCAGTGGACTGGCGCCGCTCATATAGCTGTCGCCTCCACGCCAGACGACGCTTGGCCCCCGCTCGATCAACCTCGCCGTCGCCGCGTCTTGAGCCTCGGGGGAACTTGAAGATCAACTTGCCAGGCAAGCACTCTCCGCCCTGCCGCCCCCGGCGCCCCCAGAGGAACCTGAGCGCCTGAAGGGGCGCCACCGACAACGACCAGGCACCCTCCGACCACTTCCAGATCCGCATCGAACGCCAAAAACGAAGCAAGCTCATATTGCGGCCACTCGCCAACATGTTCCGTTCGCGCACTTCGACCGCTTTGCCGCAGAAAGCAGTCGAAGTGATGTACGACACAGCGGGAGTCCGCCACCGGTAAGCGCCAAGGCGTCTAGCTCTTCCGTAGGTGCCCTCTCGTGTGCTCCCGCCCAAGCCCGGGCGTCACGGTAAGTAACGCTAGGCCTGACTGCAGCATCCCCAAACCCTGGCGCCTTCCGCTCCCGACCGCACCGCCTGGGCGGGGGCCGCCCGCCAGAAAATCAGGGTTCCTGGAGTTCACGTGTGAAGGGGCCGGACCGGCCGTCGGCGGCCGGCACCGCCGGCTCGATGTGCCGGCCGGTGCGAACCGGTCGGGGGCGAAGGGGGCGAGCAGCGGGTCCGCCGCCCCGGGTGGTGACCAGGTCGGCGATCAGGTCTGCGGTGACTGGGTGTTGGCCCCTCGCCCGCTCGCATAGCACCAGAGCTCAACCTGGGCGGGTGCGCGGCGTTCAGCAGCGCGCACAGGTCCTCATCGACGTACCAGGTCACCCTCGCACAGCCGGTCACCTCTGCGGCAGCGAGCAGCTGCGCGACCTCCTCTGGCGGGCCGGGCGGGCGAATCGGCTAACGGCCCAAGGCGATCGCCCACAGGTAGAAGTGGACGCCCTTGTAAACCGCCATACCAGCCGGCTAGGTCTCGGCGAAGGCCCGGCACGTGGCTGGCGGCGTAACGGGGGGCCGCGAATCGCTCATGGCACTGACGGCCGCTGGATGTCTGCGGGGATGGGCTCGCGGCGAGCGGCGGCGTCGGCGAGTTCGGCCAACCGGCGGCCGAGCCCTGCCAATGCCTGCAAGTTGTGCCTGCCGGTGCCGGCCGGGTCCCCGGTCGTGTTGAGCACGTATCCAGTCAGCACTGCGATCTCGCCGGCGATCGGCGCCAGTTGCAGAGCCTTGGGCAGGGACTCGTCATCGACGTAGCCCTCCACCAGGGCGCGGTACTGCTGGGCGACCGGGCCGAGCCGGGCGGCCAACTCTCGCAGGTTGGTCGTGTCGGCCATAGACGGATTCCTCCTGAGATCGATGTCAGCGCGAGTCTCGTGTCGCACTCTACGACCGGAGTGCCGGTAGCCGCTGACACCTCACCCCCACCGGAATTGCCGATCAGTACAGGACCGGCGGGCGAGCTGCCGTCTTAGCCAGTCGCTGGGCGCGGGCGTAGAGCTCTTCACGGGCAACCGTGGGGGGAGCCCAGCCGTCGGCCCGGACGTACGGGTGGCCACGCTGGTGTAGCGCCGGCCGCTGCTGTGGGTAGTGATCCATCGGGGGGTAGCGATGCAATAGGCAGGTCCCGGGTGATGGCGTAGTGCTGGACCGTGAACTTGATCCCGCCTGGGCTGCATGCCGCCGTTCGAGCATCTCCTGGGCAGCGATCCGTGTTGGACGGGTCCGTGCCCGGAAGCCCATTGCCGCCGATGCTCGCGGGGCGAATACTCGCCCGGGTGACCCTCGACCGCGCCACCGACGACCAGTCAACTGCGCCTGTCGCCCTGTTCATCAATGCCCAGCTCTTCGACGGCGAGCCCTTCAACGACGAGTACGGCCCCACCGTCAAGCGCGTAGTCCTAGACGTAATCCTAACCCTCGATCCACACCATGCCTGCCGGTTCCAGACCTGGTGGGGCTCGCTCATGCTGCCCGTTTTCCGGCCGGCGAGCGCCGATTCGGACGGCACCCTGACCATGGACCTTGACCTATTTTTGTTGTGGACCTCCGCCAGTAACCTGTGCCGAGATGCGGACGCCCGCTGGGTGATCCCGGCCGCAACCGTTCCATGGCTGCTCGGCAACAACCGCATCTACCTCGGCGTCATCTCCAATCTGCCAGCCGCCCTGCATGAGCCGCTCCATCAGGCGTTGAACGCCCACCCTTGGTACGTCGGGATGATGGCCGTCAACCCGGCCGACCCGCTGCACCACCGGGTCTTCTCCCTCATCCCCGGCTGGCGCTACAACCAGGGCTGGATCGACGACGCTCCCGAGCACCTCAACCCCCGCGAGGTCTTCCACGGTCTGCCGGTCATTGGGTACGGTCCGGGCCCCACTCCACTGCGCGCCCGCGACGTCCGTGTCCCCTGGGACCTCATTACCCCGACCACCGACGCGAACCCGCAGACCTACCAGGAAGCCCTCATTGCCCTGCTCGCCGACTACACCCAAGCCGAACGATCCCTTGTCTTCACGGCCGGCCGCAAGCACCCGGTCGTCAACGACTTGCACGGCAAACTTCATGGCTATGCCCTGAACCCCACCCACGAGAAGGGCGCGGCCAAGGCCACGTTCTTCCGCACGGCCCTTGGCCTCGAACAAGAGGACTGGCGACTCCTCGCGATCCAGCTCATCTCCGCGCTGACCGCCAGCGACCCAGCGAAATTCCGTGACGAGCCCCGCTTCGGTCAGCGGCAGCACTTGCGGTTCGAGATCACCGCCCCTGTGCTCGGCCTCAACGGCAGGACTGGCATGGTCACCTCCGCGTGGAAGATCGAAGACGACGGTCCCGTCCAACTGGTCACGTTGACCCCCGGCAAGAAGCAAGGGGTTGTGGAGCGGGACCAGGCCCTCGAAGCCGGGAACTGGGCCGCCCTCTACGCGATCGCCGTCGAGGTCGCTGAGCAAGCCCGCCGCAACTGCCGACCCACCCCGCTCGCGTTCACCGGCGGCCCAGGTGTGGAGGTCATCGCCGAAGGCGCGGCCGGCTTCGCCTGGGTCATCTTTTCCAACCCGGCCACCCCGTTCGTCGCCTGGCTGCTCGCCCAAGGCCACGTCCTGCCTGACGAGGTCGGCGCGACGATTTGCGCGCCGACCTTCGACTACGAGCCCGCGATCGCCTGGGCCGAGGCCTTCGCTGCGGTACTCCAGGCCGCCGGGCACGACTGCACAGTCACCCACACCATCGACTGACGCCCTGCCCGCGTCGCCCGGGAACGGAAGAGCAGGTAGCCGGAACCGTGAACACCCAAGTCAGGCCGGTGTGCTGCTCCATCGGAGGGCAGAGGGTGTAGGGCGGCCAATCGGCAGGACGCCGATGACGATCAGGCGTGGGGTCTCGGTGGGTGTACGTGCTCGGGACGCAATCCACACGCTGTCGTCAAAGCTGGTGTAACCGCTTGCGTGGTTGCTGTGGTCACCGATGAGGAGGATGCCGAACGGCGGAGTGGTCACGGTGTAGTTCACTGCCTGGGCGATGTACTTGTCCTCCAATCCGGTTGCTGTCCAGCCGCTGCTGTGACGCTTCACCTCTACGTTGAACCGCATCCCCGGTGATGGGGTGTAGGTGATGTCGGTGCGCCCAGATGCGACGTCTACTACCTCGCGCTGCACCGTTCCGCTCGGCAGCCTGATGGTCAGGTGTTGCAGGCAGTCGTTCTGCAGGGACTTCTCCGGCCACTGCTTGCCGGACGGGTTAGGACCGAGGTAGGCCGTCACGGTGCCCAAAAGGTCAGCCTGGGCGTCGAAGCGATGGTGCAGGAACTGCAGGACGTGGTTCAGAAGGCCGGTGAAGTGGGTGCTTACCGGATGGTGCCAGGCGGAACTGCGGGACAGTTGACCGAGGAGTCGCTCAAGTTGCTGATCTAGCAGAACGTTTCCTGTAAGGGCATAGCCGCGCTCGTGGTCGAGCACCTCCTTGCGCAGACGCTCCTGGAGATCCGGGTCCTCAACGGCGGCGAGCAGCTCCAACACCGGCTGCCCGGCCGCCGGTTTTCCCGGCGGCTCCGCGGGTGATCCGGTGCCGAGGGCTGCACGGCGGATGCCAATGGCGGCGGCCAGGCTACGGGCATCAGGATGCGCTGCCAGGTCGGGATCGACCTCCAGCGCCTGATCCAGGTGATGGAGCAGGCCCAACTCGTTGATGAACGCAGCTTCCACCGAGGGCGACACGATCTTTTCGAGCCCACCCGATTCAGCGGCGTGCGTATAGACGGCGCGGCTGGCTTCGTAGATCTGCAGCACGCCCGTCAACGCGGCGCTGGCGTCGTACCAGCTGGGCTCGTGCAGGTACGTCGCGGCGTTCGTCAGGGTCGTCACGAGCTGGGCCCAGGCGGCCTCGGTGTGACCGCGCGCTTCGAGCCAGCGCGGTTGGTGCATCCGGCAGGACCAGGCGGCCCGCTGCGTGACCACGGCGCCGAGGGAGTCGGCAGTGGCGGCGATGCGGTCGCGGATGGCGGGCACCGGCCCTGATGCGAGATCCGTGAACAGGAGCACGGCATCGAGGGCGAGGCCGTAGGCTCGCGCGTCGAGGCGGGCTTCCTGGGCGTCGTCGACTCGGTGCATGAGCATCGCGGCGTCACGCAGCAGTCGTGTCACCTCAACCCGATCTGAGGACTGCAGGCCGGCGCGCAGGGCGGCCACGGCCAACTCGTACCGGGCGTCGTTGCGGGTGGCCGGTGGAAGGTCGGGATGCTGCTCAAGGGTCTGCAACACCGCGACGAGGTCGTGGTCCTCGTAGTGGTCGTGCGCGACGCCGATGAGCAGAGGCAGGCGTTCCAACGCGTCGACGGATTCCGTGCCGTCAATCTCAGTGAGTAGCCACAAGACTTGGTGGGGGTTGGCGTGCTCACTGATGGACAGCTGCAGCAGCCCGGCGATCGCGGGGTGGGCGTACGCCGGATCGTGGTGGCCCTGCAGCGCATCGGTTGCGTGGCTGGCGAGGGAGCGCGCGGTGCTCTTGCTGCACCGTCTCAGCAGGTCGGGATGCTGGTACAGGATGTCCAGAGCCTCGGCCAAGGTCCAGGCCGCGTAAGGCTCGCGGAACCCCGCCTCGACTGCGGCAGTGAGCGACCGCGCCTCGGCGTCGGTGAGCTGCGAAGCGCCCTGCGCCACAGCCCGCAGCAGGTAGGGAAAGTTCGGGCCTCTCGCCAAGGACTGTGCTTCGCCCAGCACGACGTCCAGACCGCCGAGGTCCGTGATGGTGGGGCCACGGTCGAGCTGCTCCGGGGGTGCGGCTGCGGCCCACTCTGCAAGGGCGTTCTCCACGATGCTCATCGCGTGCTCCCCGGTCGACGCGGCGCTGGCCGTGTTCGGGCGCCCAAGCCCAGCAAATTATGCTCCCCGGCTAGAACATGTGATTGCCGTCGGTGGTGATGATTCGATCGTCGGGAAGAAGACCTTCGATCAGCGGCGGGGTCGCCGTCGTCAGGACGATCTGAAGCGCCGGTAGCTCGTCTGCCAGGTCCAGCAGGGCTGTGATCAGCTTGCGGCCTGGCTCCGTCGTCACCTCCTCGGCCCCGACGGCGTCGATCAGCAGCAGCCCGGGATGGGACGCGGCGCCTCGCTGAGTGCTGACCCTCAGCATGGCGATCACGGTGGCGATCCGCATACGCAGTCGCTCGCCGCGGCTGAAGTCGTCGAAGGGCGTCTTCTCGCCGTCCTTGACCGCGTTGATCCGACCGTTGCGCTGAACGTTCACCGAGTCGAGATCGGCGACCCCAAAGGAGCGTGCAAGATCGACGATGTGACGGTTCAAGTCGGGGAAGAGGTGCTTTGCTGCTGTCTTGACTACGCCTTCCACCACGCCATGAACGGCCTGAAGGACCTGCCCGGCGCGGTCCTGCGGAGCGGGGGCCCCGTCGTCCCCCGATCCGGTTGCCTGCAGCTGGCCATCCAAATGCGCCGCCCTGAGTTCTAGGTCGCGCATGGCCTGATACGCCCGCGCCACGCTGACATCGTTGAGGTCGGCGACGGCGGCCTCATGGCGGCGCTGGGCCTGCGCCACGGCGTCGGCGTAGGCGTCGAGCTGCACCTTGGCCTGATGCCGCGCCTCCCGGCCGTCGTCTAGCTGATCCTCCAGCTCGGCGAGCCTGGCTGCCGCCAGCTCCGGGTCCACCGGCGGCAGCGGGCGGGTGCAGACCGCGCAGGAGGCGTCCTGGCGCTCGACGGTGTACCGGTCCGGCTCGAAGGGCATCTCGCAGCGGGAACAGCAAGTCGGTGACAGGCGGCCCAGCACGCGCCGGGCCTCCTCCGTCTCCTTGGCATCCATCAACTGTTGTTCGGCCAGTAGCCATGCTTGCTCGGCGGCCAGGTAGACGTCGTCGGCCGCTGCGTAGGCTTCCCTCGCGGCACGCAGGTCGGCCAGCGCAGCGTCAACGGCCGCCAGCGCCGCCTCGGCCCGAGGATCCACGGCTTGCTGCACTTCGGCCAGCCGCCGACGAGTGTCGTCCAACTCCCGCTGCCACCGCTCGCGCTCCTCCCTGCGAGTCGTCCGGTCCTGGTCAGCGCGACGGCCGGCTTGGTTCACCGACTTCGTATACCGCCTTTTCGCGGCCGAGAGGTGGGTCAGGAGAGAGGCGTACGGGATGCCAATGAACAGCTCCAGCAGCTTCGCCGACAGCGGCCCGGGCACGTCGCCGAGCAGAAGCCTGTCTCCGCCAGGGTTGAGGTAGCAGGCGCCGAAGTACGCCGGCCAGCCGTGCATCTGGGCGGCGCCCTCGCCATCGAGCCCGCCCGTTTGGCTCCACAGTTCCGTGTAGTCCAAGCCGAGGGATTCCCGCATGAAGGCCCCGATGAGCTGCTCCACCGGCTCCTCGCCATCGGCGCTGACCAGCGGGTGCAGCTCATCATCGGTGGCGGTAAGCAGTTGATCCTCAGCATCTGCCGACCGCAGCACAGCCGTCACGTGTGGCCGCCCGGTCGAGACGGCCTGATTCAGCACCACGCGAACGTACTGGCCGCTGACGACGACATCGACGGCGATGCGCCGCACCCACGCTTTGACATGGTTGGGAAGGTCGCGCGGACGGCCCCGCAGCGCCCATACCAGGAACTCGAGCAAGCTCGTCTTCCCGGCGGAGTTGCTCCGGTGCATGATCGCCCAGACGCCGGTATCCAGACGCTGATCGACCTTGATCCGTTCCCCGGTCTTCTTGACGCCGTCGACGCGCAGCCGCAGCACCTTGATACGCCGGTGGGCCGGAATCGGGCTGGGCAGCGTGATGCCGGCTTCCCGCAGCACCGTCTCCACCTCGGCCACGGTCGCCGAGGATTTCGCCGCCGCGGTCGCCAGCAGCTCGCCGGGGCTGGGCGGCGTCCAAGTCTGCATGGCCGTGCTCGCAGTGGCGGTCATCGGACCAGCTCCCCGGCGCTCGAATGGGCTGAAACGGTCGCCCGAACCGCGGCGAGCCGGCGCCGGGCCTGCTCGGTGATCGGCGGAATGTAGGAGCCGATTGGGGTGTCGGCGTACTCGCGTTGCAGGTACTGGCGGTCCTTGATGTGGCTGCCGCCCAGACCGTCTACGAGAGCCACCACGGTCCGGGTGCGTTCGCCGTACCAGGCGAGCACGGGAGCCTCCGCAAGCAGACTGTCCGCCGTCGTTCGTCCTTTCTCCAGCAGGTAGTAGTTGTGCTGGATGACTCTCCGCTCGCCGAGGCGGTCGTGCTTGCGCGTCAGGCCTTTCTCGATGAGGACGGACAGGGCGTTGTCCAACTGCTCGAAGGCACCGAAGCGGTGCCGCAACATCGGGAAGCGCCGCAGGTCCGGCTCCTGCGCGGACAGAATGCGTTCGGCCTCGTCCACTAGACCCGGCGAGTCCGGGTTGGACTCGTACTCGTTGAGCAGCTCGTTGGCGAGGTAGTCCGGATAGCGGACCCAGAAGTCCAGCTTTTGCAGCCGCACCTGCGTGTGAACAATGCCCACGGCGCCTGCCGGTGCTTCACCGTCCTCGCCCACAGGCCTCGCCGCAGCGCTAATCAACAACAGCAGCCGGACGGCGTCCTGCCACAGGCTCGCTTGTCGGACCATCACCCGAGTCACGCGTAAAGCCAACCTGATCACCACGCTATGTGTCTAGACCCATCGCTTCGCGTGAGTTGGCTCATCGGCCGAGAGTGGACGCCGCATGGATGATGCCACTGAGATGTTTTCAACCTGCTCGGGCGTGAAGGGCGCCAGCTCCGATCACGAGGTGACCCGCACGATCACCGCCCGGATCGCCGGGGGTCAGGGCGGACGCCTCAGACGACAGGGCGACAGGTGCGATTCGATTAACCGCGGTTAACCGGACACGCCGGGCCTGGACCTGGCTTCTAGCCAGGCCCAGGTCAGCCCTAGCATGGCGGGGCATCCGAAGTACCGCGGCCACGATCGGCCCGGGAAGCACACGGAACGGAGTCCGCATGACTCAGGTACATGTCGTCGCCAATCAGAAGGGCGGCGTCGGTAAGACCACTCTCGCCGTGAACTTGGGGGCGGTGACCTACGACGTCTTGGTCAACCCCGAGCCGATTCTCCGGTCAACCGCTGAAGCTGTCGGCGATCCAGAGAGCCCGGTGATGGTTGCGTCCACGGACCCCCAAGCATCGTCGGTGTGGTGGTCGAGGCGTGTGGAACAGCAAGGAGGAGGGCTGCCGTTCGACTTCGCCCAGGTCGACGACCCCCGCGACCTCCGGAAGTTGCGGAACCTGCACTACGAGCACATCTTCGTCGACACGCCGGGCTCGCTGGAGGATGAACGCATCCTTCAGGCCGCGCTCGACGAGTGCGACGACGTGTTGGTACCGATGGTGCCGGAACCGCTCTGCTACGACCCGACGACTCGGACGATCGAGGCCGTCATCGCGCCGCGCGGGATCCCGTACCGGGTGGTCGTCAACAGCTGGGACCCGCGAGACGGGCTTCCCGATCTTCAGCAGACCGCCCAGTTCATCCGCCGCAAGGGCTGGCCGTTGTGTAACACCGTCATCCGGCGGTACAAGCTGCACTCCCGAGCTTCTGCGGAGGGCTTGGTCGTCACGCAGTACCCGAAGAATCGGACGGCCATGGAAGCACGTGAGGACTTCTTCCGGCTGGCGCTGGAGATGGGCTATGGCGGGGGAGCGACGATCCCCTCGCAGGCCGGCGCGCCGAACCTCCAGGAGGTTTGACGTGGCGGGGAAGCGAGTGAATCTTTCGGACCTCGCTGGCGAGCCGGCGCTACCAGAGGCGCGGGTGCCTGCCTTCGCCGAGTCAGCGCCACGGACAGCTCGAGTCCACCAGGTTGCAGCCAACCCGCTAAATACCCGGGACCTCGACGCCGACCACGCGAAGATCGAGAGCATCGCCGAGTCGATGCGCACACACGGCCAACTCCAACCCTGCGCCGTAGCGGCCAGGGAAGCCTTCCTGCGAATCTTTCCAGAGCACGAGGCTGCGATCGGGAAGGCCGCATGGGTTCAGGTCACCGGCGGTAGACGGCGCGCGGCAGCACTGCTGGCGAATCAACCAACGTTGGACATCGTCGTCAAGAACAATTTGGCCGACAGCAGAGAGGCATGGGTCAGCGCCACCGCCGCCGAGAACCTCGACCGCGAGAACCTCGATCCAATCGAGGAAGCTAAGGCGGTACAACTCCTTGTGCAGGAGTGCGGAACAGGCAAGGCGGCAGCCGCCCGCCTGTCTCGCACCCCTGCCTGGGTAACTCAGCGGCTCAACCTGCTCAAGCTGGCGCCGGAGGTACAGACACTGCTGAGGTCGGGGGAGCTTCCCCTCCGAGACGTCCGCGATCTTCACCAACTCCCTGTTGACGGACAGCTTGTAGAGCTGCGGCAACGACAGCAACCAACCGATCCGCCAGGATTAACCGCGGTTAACCAAGAGAACAGCCCTAGCGAGCCCGCACCTCACACGCCAAGACCGCGGAGATCAGCAACAGCGTCCGCCATCAGGCGCCTCGGTGGCACGCCCGACAAGATTGCGGAAGCGCTGCAGACAGAGATGACGAACGAGGATCTGCGAGCCTTGGCAAACTTCCTTCTGCGACTGTCCACGACTACCGACGACCAAGAGTCAGGTGGCTCCTAGCACCGCCGCGTGGCGTCGAATGCGCGGGAAGCTCAGACTCGACGTCTGAGTTTCCCGCGCACGTGGTTGGCCGCGAAAGCTGCATTGGACAGCAAAGAGGACGGCTGGGAAGGGGTCACCAGTCGCCCTTGGACATCATGTTGATGTCGCCGCCGTAGACCGTGCGGCACACCGCGTCGTCGGTCTCGGCCTGCTCGCGGTCGGCTCGGCTCTGCGCTGCCACTCGGCCGCCGATACCGTGGTGTCGCCGATGGCGTCGATGGCGTCACCGCAGTACCCGTCACCGCGCCCCGGCGGCTCCCAGCGCCTCGGCGTCTCCAGCCACCTGAGCACATCCTTCTCGCGCGTCGCCTCCTGGTGGGCCTGACCGCAACGCCGCGTCTGCGCAGACAGTCCAGCGGGCCGCGAACTGTAGTACAATCATCCGCGAACGCTCTGGGCGCCTTCGGGCCACCAGAGTTCTGGCTTCAAACTTTGGATGGCGCCCCCCGGGATCGGGTGGGCGCCATTCAGTTTTCCCGCCCTGTCTCCGCACGCCTGGCGTGCTGGCGGCTGCCCACGCTCTACGCTGTGCCGGCGCGCGGAAGCCGGGGCACTGGCCCCCGTATATGGAGTGGGATGCGTGTCTGAGGCTACAGCACAGCTACTGCAGCAGCGGTTCTCTGCCGAACGGCTGGGCACCTACCAGGCCGCGGTTGGCGGCGACCTCAACCAGGCGGTGGCGCTGTACGAGTGGAACGCCGCGATGAGCGGCGCGTTCTGGATCACGCTGGGCCACGTCGAGGTGCTGGTCCGCAACGCCATGCACCGGCAGTTGACCGACTGGTCCACCCGGACCTACCGAGAGCCGCGCTGGTACCTCGACCCCGGGGGCGCCCTAGACGAGCGTCGCCACCAGCAGATCGCCAAGGCGCGCGAGCAGGCCACCCGCGACAGGCGGCAGGAGACTCCCGGGCGGGTCGTCGCCGAACTCACCTTCGGGTTCTGGCCCTTCCTGCTTACCCGCACCTACGACCGCTCCCTCTGGCCACACCTGCGTGGCGCCTGGCCAGGACAGCGCCTGCGTCGGGATGTCCACGGGCCCCTGGCCGACCTGCACGAGCTGCGCAACCGCATCGGCCATCACGAGCCGATCTACAACCGGCCGCTCAAGGAGCTACACACCAAGGCGCTCGACCTGGCCTGCTGGACGTGTCCCGACACCGGGGCCTGGATCGCCTCGCGGTGCCAGGTGCTCACCGTCCTGCAGACCCGGCCCTGGACCGTGCGCGCCCCCCAGCCGCCGCCGCAGCGACGGGGCCAGCGCCGTCCGGTCCGGCGCTGACACGCCACCGCTGCGCCGTGTACCGGCCGGGGCGACAGGCGAGCAGGTCACGTAAGGCGACGGTGTTGAAACTGTCGGTGGTCGCTCGTAGGGTGCGTTCGTGGCGCTGATCTACGCGTTTCAGGCCGAGGACGGCAGCTGGCACGGTGACCCTGGCAGGACATATCGGGGGATGGGGCCGGCGACGTACGCGACGTTGACGTTCCGCCCTGGGCCCGACGATCCGGGGGTCGACAGTCCTTTCGCCGGGCAGAGGCTGCGCGTGGCGGTGTCCAGCATCGACGAGCGGGTGGCCGGCGAGGTCGCCTACCGGCTCGACGACGGCGCGGTCTACTACGGCACCGACACGGTCGACGAGCTGCTGTTCGGTCTCGACCTGCACCGGCTGCCGATCAGCTCCTGGCCGCCGGTCGCCCGCGATCCGGCACCGGCCGTTCCCACCACGCCAGCGACCACGACTCCGGCCCCTCCGGTGGCACTGTCGTGGGAGGTCAGCGACGCCGGCCGGCACTACACGCTGACCCTCACCACGGGCGTGGATGGCCCGATCGTCGAGGTGCTCGGCGCCGACAACGACGGCCAGCTCGTCGCCGAGTTCGCCGGGTACCTGCCGGGCGGTGACCTGTCGCTGGTGGCGCGGGTGTTCCTCGCTGCGGTGGCGAACCCCGGCGCGTCGGCGCGTGTCCCGTCGCCTCGGCGTTCTCGGTCCTGGTCGGAGCAGGAGAGCGCGTACGTGGCCAGCCGACACCGCGACGGGGTTGACGCCGAGACGATCGCCGCCGAGCTGGGCCGGACCGCCAATAGCATCCGGTACAAGCTGCACGCCCTGGGCCTGGGCCCGTTTCCCGGACCGAACACCAGCCGGCCGCCGGCACCGCCTCGGACGCCGGCGTACACGATGGAGGACCTGCGGCGGGTCTACCCCAACTCACACAAGCCGTGGGAACCCGTCGACGACGAACGCCTCGCCCGACGCGCCGCCGAGGGCGCCAGCGTCTCCGAGTTGATGGAGGAGTTCGGCCGCAACCATGGCGCGATCACTTCCCGCCTGGCACGAGTGCAGCCCCCGGCCGCCCCCAGCAGCCCGCCGACAGCCGCTCCCTGAGCCATTCGACGGCATCGGCCCGGACCGGGCAAGGATCATCGTCAACGTGCACCCGATCAACCTGGAAGCCAGGATCGACCTCACCCCGAAGGGGTAAGACGCCTCTCACCGAACGGCGGTAAGCGCCTGGGCGACGGCGGCCCCGGCGGCGTGCAGCTCGTCGACGCCAAGCGCCACTGGCCCTCTCGAAGGACCACGGCAGGGCCCCGGATACAGCGCAGGGCCGGCGCCCCACTCCTGGGCGCCGGCCCTGCTGCGCGTCATCGACGGAGTGCGGCAGAGGCAGGAGGCACTGGCGTCGACGGTGCGACCCCTCGCCATGAACATCGATCGGAGCCATCGATAGTGACGGGGTCTCACAACGCGGGCGGCGTCCGGGTCGTGGGGTGGGCCGCTGCCCGGCTCGTGTCCTGTGCCCGCGCGTCCGCCCTGCCAGCGGGCGGGTTGTCGGTGAACTCCCCGGCCGGCGGCGCGGCCAGTTGGTCAGTTCCTGCGGTGCAGGGCCTCGGTGACGGTGTCGATGCCGTGGCGGTCGATCATCTGCTGCAGTTCCTGCGCGGGGGTGGGTCGGCCTCGGCTGTCGGCGCGGCCGGCTCCCTGTCCGTGCAGCTCCAGGGCGAAGCGCACGGTCTGCTCGTCGGCGCCGTTGCGCATGGCCTTGGAGATCTCGGTGGTCTGCTGCTGCTGGAGGCGGGCGGCCTCCTTGCTGAGCTTGGCCCGGCGCGGGTCCTTGGGGCCCATGCCAGCCAGCTCGGTCTCGACGAAGTTGAGGTCCCGGCCGGTGCCGAGCGCTTTGTTGATCCAACCCATATGTCTGTCCTCCTTGGGGGTAGGTGGTGGTCAGTCGGTCCAGGTGGTGGCGGAGGTGAGCGACCGGGGGCTGTACGTCGGGGTCGGTGTTGGTGCGGCCTGGTCGAGCTGGGCTTGCAGGCGCTCGGCGCGGGCCTCGGCGGCCTGGGCCCGGGCGACCGGGCGGTGGGTCAGTTCTCGTACCAGCGGGTGATCGGGAACGCGCCCGGGGTGTCGGCCGGCGCCGTTTCCAGGTACCACTGCTGGTCGGGGCCGGCGGGCTCGCTGGTGTTGACGCCCCACTCGTGGCGGATCTGCGCGTGGGGGTGGGCCGGGTCGGCGGGGGCCAGGGCCTCGCCCCACACCTCGCGGGCGTAGCGGCGCAGCGCGGTGAGCAGCCGGGCCGGGTCGTGGTGGCCCAAGGCGATGATGTCGCCGTCCTCGCCGATGTCGCTCAGCGCGATGCCGTTGATCTCGGCCACCATGTCCAGCGTCGGCCACGTCGGGCCGCCGAGCAGTTCGGCGAGCATCTGCTGGTGCGCGGAGAACACGATGCCACCGGTGGTGGTGGCCAGGTGTCGGGCCAGGTCGGTGTAGCTGTCGGCGCGGATCCACTCGGCGCGTTGGGCGTCGTCGCCGGCGACCAGGGCCGGCAGGTGGTCCGGCTCGTGCACGCCGAGGTCGATCGTGGTGAGGGTGGTGACCATCCACGCCTCGTCCGAGGCACGCGGGTCCGGCACGTAGCGGGCCGGCAGCGTCCGCACCCACGGGTCGGCGAGCGTGACGACCAGGCCGGTCTCCTCCCTCAGCTCCCGCGCCGCCGCCTGCGCGGGGGTCTCGCCCGCCTCGATGTGGCCGCCGGGCAGCGCCCAGCCGTCCCCACGCGGGCGCTCGATCATGACGATCCAGCGGGCGCCGGTAGCGTCGGTCGCGGTCACCGCGGCGTCGGCGCAGCGTGCCTCGCCCCAGTGCCCGAGCCGGTTGCGGCCGTAGCGCACGGGGGTGGACTCGCACGGGTTGACCGGGCGGCCGGCCACGACCCGGAACGGGAGCGCGGCGGCGGCCTGCCGGGCGGGCCAGTCGTCGATGCGGGTCGGGTCGGTCTGGGCCTCGGCCCAGCCCTCGGCGACGCCGCGCAGGTAGACGTCGGGATGGGTGTAGGTGCGGGGTTCGGTCATGATGATGCTGCCTTTCGGTGTCTCGGGTTGCTGCTCAGCGGTTCGGGGGCTGGAGGTAGTGGTCGGGGTCGTGTTCCAGCACGACCCCGACCGCGCGAACGGGTGGTGTCAGGCGGGGCGGGTGCCGCCGCCCGGGCCGGCGTGGCCTGTCACAGGACGTCGGCGTGGGTTCGCTCCCACTCCCGCACGAGGTCGCGGCCGTCCGGGCGCACGACGGCGGTGACGTCGACGTCGACGTCGGATCCGGCGTGAGCGGCGGCCAGGCGGTCGGCCTCGCCGAGGCCGTCCACCAGGTGCGCCACGGTGAGCGTCGCAGCGCCAGCGGTGTCGGTGACGGCGTCGTAGGTCTGGTAGTGAATCTCGGTGGCGATGTCCCCTCCTTCGATCTCGGTGACGTGGGTAAAGCCCTCGGCGTGCAGGGTGGCCAGGGCGTCGCAGGTGCGGGCGTGCTGGTCGACGACGGCGGCGGCCGGCACGGCGGGCCCCACCGACGGCCCGGCGCGGGGCCGGGTCGGGCGGCCTGCCGGGCCAGGCACACCTCCAGCGGGGTGATGAAGGTGACGGCGACGGCGGGCACCTGGTGCTCGGCGGCGATGCCCAGCAGCCACGCCCGGTCGGCGACGCTGGTGCTGGTGGCGTCGACGACGGTGGTCAGCCGGCGGGCCAGGCGGGTGTGCAGGATCGCGGTGAGCAGGACGAGCGCGTCGGCGGTGGCGTCCTGGTCGCACTCGTCGTCGGACACCACGGCGCGCAGCCAGTCGAGGCTGTGGACCTGGTGCGGCTGGTAGTGGGCACCAGCCCAGGTGGACTTGCCGGCGCCGGCCGGGCCGATGAGCACCACCAGCTGCGGCGCGGTCGTGTTCGCGCCAGCGTCGGGGTGGGTGTCGGTACGGGGGTCGGTCATGATGGTGCCTGCCTTCCGGGTGTCGGGGTTGCCGTCGGCGGTTTCGAATCCGGAGGTAGTGGTCGGGGTCGTGCGAGAACACGGCCCCGGCCGCGCGAACGGTCGGATGACGGCGGGCGATTCCTCGGAATCGCCCGCCGTCACGGCTTCCGGCCCGGCTTGGTGCGGGCCTGGTTGAGCTCGGCCTGGAGCCGCTCGGCGCGGGCCTCGGCGGCCTGGGCGCGGTCGATGGCGGCCGTCGCGGTGGTCTCGTGTCGGATGACGTCGGCGCGGGCGTCCTGGGTAGCTTGCTCGGCGGCTCGACGCTCGGTGTGGAGCTGCTCGACCTGGCGGCGGACCTCGGCGAGGGTGGCCCGGGCGGCGCCCAACTCGGCGTCGAGGTCCCGGCGGGCGTTCTCGGCGTCGGCCCGCTCGGTGCGGGCGGTGTCGCGTTCGGCGGTGACGGCCGCGGCGGTGGCCTCGGCCTGCTTGGCGCGAGCCTCGGCGGTCTCGGCGCGGCGGGTCGCGGCGGCCAGCTCCACGCGCAACTGCTCGCCGGCGGTACGCGCGTCGACGACCTCGGCGCGGAGGGTGTCCACCTCGGAGGTCAGGCGGGCGACGTCGGCGGTAAGGCGGGCGACGTCGGCGCGGGCAGCATCGCGTTCAGCGGTGACGGCCGCGATGGTGGCCTCGGCACGCTCAGCGCGGGTGACCTCCGCCCGTAGGGCCTTGTCGGCCTTGCGGACCTCGGCCTGGGCTTCGGTGAGGTCGCGGCGCAGGGTCTTAAGCTGGTCGGTGAGGTCGGCGGCGCGCTGCTCGGCGGCCTCGCGGCGGCCGGTCTCGGTAATGACGGCCTGGGCTCGTTCGCCGGCGGCGGCCTCGGCACGGCCCTGGGCCTCGCGAGCGTCGGCGACCTGTCGCCAGGCGTCGCGCTGGACGCGTTCGGCCTCGGCCTCCGCGTCACGGGCCCGCCGTTCCGCCACCCGCTGCGCCTCCTTCGCGGTGGCCTCGCCCACACGAGCGGACCGGGCCTCGCGCAGTGCCTTGTCGCGGTCGTCCTTGGCGCTCTGGGCCCGCTGCGCCGCAGCGACGGCGGCGACCTCGGCCTGCTCCACCCGGGCCACCGCCGAGCCGTCTACCTCGCGCATCGCGCCCACCACCGTGGCCAGCTCTCCGGTGAGGGCCTCCACCGCCGGCAGCACCCGCGCCGTCGCCTCCCTGTACGCCGCGAGGGGCTTGTCCAGGCCGGCGGCCAGCTCCGCCTGCCGCTGCTCGGCGTACATCTGCCGGCAGCTTTTCCCGCCCGGGTGCCGGCGCTCGTCGTCCGGGCAGAACTCCGGCGGGCGGCCCCGGCCGGCGTAGGCCAGGGGCCGCTGGTCGTACTTGCAGGTCGGCGGCACGCCCCGGGGGCCCGCCGCACTCGTCTCTGTCATGACCCCATCCTATCCTAGTTTCTGTTTCTGAGAAGTCGTAATAGTTACTTGATTCTAGAAATTCGATACTGTCTGATCTTGTTGTGGCATGATCACAAAATGGGACCCTGAGAACGCCTGTGAGGCGATTTGAGGGGCCTGGCTGTACCGAGGTACCTGGGCTACGTGGTGTTAGTGGGTCAGAGTCGGGGGAGGCCGGCGCCCGGCTGGGCGACCGCCGGCCAGTCCTGCGCGTCGGCGGCGATGGCGCGGGCGGCGGCGTGGTCGCCACGCGCGGCGGCGCGGGCGGCGGCCAGGGCGGCGTGGCGGCCGGCGCCGGACCCGGCGCGCTCGGCCTGGCGGGCCTGCTCGCGGCTGTCCCACTCGGCGCGAGCGGTGTCGCGGGCGGTGGCCACCGCGGCGGCCTGCTCGACGACGTCGCGGCGGTGCTCGGCGGCGACCTGGGCGCGGTGCTGGTCGTAGCGGCGGGCCGGGTGCGGCGGCTCGACGTCGCCGGTCAGCGATTCGTCGAGCAGGGAGCGCAGGTAGCCCAGCGGCAACCTCGGCGCGTCGAGCAGCTCCCGGCCGCCACGGCTGCGCTCGATCCAGTCGAGCAGCACCGGCATCGTCCAGCCCGGACCGAGCCGGGACCCGAGCGTGGCTGCGACCCGGGGCAGAGGCACGTTCGCCAGCCACTCCCAGGCCCGCTGTGCGGCCCGTGCCAGGTCGTACGCGCCCCATTCCATCCAATTTGGACGGCGCGACCCTCGTGACGGCGCACATGCCCTCTCGATCGGCCTAGGACGCCGCACGGATCGTGGCCCCCCTCTTGCTGGTGAGCGCGAAGCGCCATTCTCCCGCCGATTCGGCTCCACCAACCGAGGGCGAGTGATCGACGGAGGAGTCTTACCCCAAACCACGAGCCAGGAGTAAACGCTCATACCTGTAGACGCTGCGCGGGGGTGGCAGATATTCAGCGCGTGCCGGGCGAGGTCCTCGGCGCCCTCGATGGCGGTGTCCCGGGCGACGGCCACGGCCTGGCGAAGCTGGGCACGCCGCGCCATGGCGGCCATGTCCATCACCGCGCCGGCGCGGGCGTGCAGCGCGTCGACGTCGTCCTGGGCGGCCTCCAGCAGCGCCACGGCGTGCGCGAGCAGCCCCTCGATCACCAGCAGCGCCACCGGCAGGTACGGCTCCCGCGCGACGGCACGCTCCCGGCCGCCCAGGGGCGCCAGGTCGAACTCCGCCCGGTCGTACGTGCGGCCCAGCCGGGTCCGCTCCTCCATCGACAGGCGGCGGCCCTGAGCGGTGCGCTCCATCCACTCCAGGGCCTCGGCGCGGGCCCAGCAGCCGGTGACGGTACGCGGCTGGCAGTCGGCCAGCTCGGCGGTACGCAGCCGACCCGGCCGGGTGATCCGGGCGTTGGCGTCCACGGCCAGCACGCCGGCGACGCGGGCCAGCACCGACGGACGACCACGCTTCGACGCCTTCGCCGACGCCTGGCGGGCCAGCAGATCGGCCAGGTGCACCACCGCACGCCCACGGCGACGGCCGCCAGCGAACGCCTCGATGACCTCCCGCAGCCGATCCACCCACGCGGTCAGCTCCGCCACCCGCTGCTCAGCCTCGGTGATCTCGGCGAGCTGGCCGAAGCGGACCTCCACCGCGACCCGCTCCGCCTGGACGACGGCCGCCGCGGTGGCCTGCTCGGCCTCCTGCTCTAGGGCGACCTCCTCGCGGATGACCGCCAGCCACGAGTAGCCACACAGCCAGCACGCCGGCGACGGCTCCCACTCACCACACGCCGCACAGCCCTCCACGACGTCGTCGACGTCGTCGAGTACCCCGGCGCGCAGCTCGACTGCCTGGCGGCGCTGCTCCCGCTCCGTGCGGCTGCGCCAGCACGGAATGCACAACGGTTCCGACCCGTCACCATCACGGGGCAGGCCCTGCGTGTCCCGGCCCGCACTGGCGCAGGACACGCACGGCGTCTGCACACCGGTCGGATACACCGGCCGTCGGCGAGCACCCGCCGGAGCGACCAGTCGGGCCTGCCCGGTGCGGGTCGTCTCCACCAACAGAGCGGGCCGGGCCAGGTGCACCGTGCAGCGGTCGCGGCCGGGAGCGGCCAGCACCGCCCGACCGACGGCGGCGCAGACTGGGCAGTGCCCGGTCGCGGCCACCCGGTCGGCCGACAGCGTGGTCAAGTTCGGTGCCGTGATCATCGCGGCACCGCCGCAGGCCGATCAGGGGTACGTCCTGAGCCAAGGTGATCTGCCGCAAGGGCGGCAGAGACATGCGAGGGGACTGGGCGCGCAAAGGCGTTGCCGCGACACGCAGAAAAGGTGTCGAGAGACAAGAGTGCACCCAGCCCGGAGGTGGGTGCTATGGTGTCCTCCGAGCTTGTTGGAGCCTCAGACCCTCTCCTCGCCGCCAAGCAAAAAGGAGGGTGTGGGGCTCTCTTGCTGTCTGCAGTTAGGGGTTGAGCGCGGGCGCTCCCTCTCAAGATCAGATCGGGGTTATAACCCGTGGATCTTACGGCTACGGCCAGCCGTGCAGGGGGCCCAACACGCACCGAAACCAGGCGTCCCCGAGGGTCCTGTGTGGATCCCCCGGGAAAATCTGGACATACCATCACGAGCCGGGCGGCATTTGTGACCAAGAAAATCTGAATACATGCAGCCGAATGGGCGGCCCGGTCAATTGGGCCGCCCATTCGGGTCCTTTGAATGGTCACTCGGGCCGGTGAATGGTGTCGCAGTAGACGGCGGTGCCGTCGCCGTCGTGGGCGTACAGCTCGCCGTAGCGGTTGGCCGGGCCGTCAACGGCGTCGAGCAGCCGCTGCGCCTGGCGGCACGCGGCGTCGAGGTCGACGGCGGTGAAGTAGGTGACGGCCTGCGGGGTGTCAGGCTCCGGGTCGGTGACGACGTCGAGGCGGTACTCGTCGGTGGTGCCGAGCACGAGCAGCTCGAACGGGCCATTAATCATGGTGCTCACCGGGCCCAGATCGCCAGGGCAGCGGTAACAGCGGCGCCGGCGTACCCGGCCAGCAATAGCGGCACGGCCCTGCTGATGGCCCGGTACTTGGCGCGGAGGATGCGGGAACGCCACCACAGTTCGCGGGCGCGGGCCAGCGGAGTCATCTGCGCGACCTGCTCGGCATCGCCGGCGACGAGGCGGGCGAGCACGTCCTGGGCGTCGGCGGCGTCGGCGTAGACCGGGAACCCGAAGTCGCCGCCGAGACGGGGCCGGGAGGCGGTCAGCAGCAGCACCAGGGCGGTCAGCACCACCGCGGCGGTGCCCGCGCCGGAGACCAGGGCAGCGGTGGGCAGGTGGCCGCTGGCTCCGGCGCCGCCGAGAACGGCCAGGCCGGCTCCGAGCAGCACCCCGGACATCTGCAGGTAGCCGGCCGCTTTGGGGTCGACGCGCAGCATCTCGGCGCGCACGGCGGCGATCTCGGCGTCCAGGGCGGCGGTGGCGGTGCCCCGGCCGCAGGCGGAGGCGTGCGCGCCGGCGCGGGCGAGGATCTCCAACGTGCTGAAGTCGCTGTCGGTGGTGCCGCAGCCGGTGCAGCGGGAGGTGCTGTTGGTGAGGTTGGTGGCGGTCTCCACCAGAACCGCGTGGGCCCCTGCGGTCGGGATCTGGAAGTGGCGGCGCGCGGCGCGCGGGTCGTAGGTGCTGGCGTAGTCGACGCCGAGGTAGGTCGGGTCTCCGGGGTCAGGCACGATGAGGGTGCTCCTCTGGCTCGATGCGGGCTGGGTGGGGTGGCGGGCGGCCCCGAGCTGTAGGAGGCGTGGGGGCCGCCCGCGCGGCGTTATCGGCTGGTCGAGACGTAGGTAGGGGAGTCGGGGCGCGGGTACGCCTCGGGTCGGCAGGCGTCGTCGTAGCCGCACCACTCCCAGACCGCGAGGCCGGGGCGCAGGGAGACCGTCCGCTCGTCGGCGACGATCTGATCGGCGTCGTCGGTCCAGTCGACGCCGGTGGCGATCGCGGCGACGGCCGCCTGGTCGACGTGGCGGGCGCACACCTTCTGGGCGATGGACCGGCCGCTGGGCAGGTGGGTGAGGCTGTAGCGGCCGTCGAGGCGCTGTCCGTCGTCGTCGACGGTGACGTTGACGGCCAGGCCGGGCGCGACCGGCCAGCCGGTCACAACCCGCTCCACGGTGCGGGGGGCCTCGGCGTCGTTGTCGCTCAGGTACAGCCGCACCGGGGTGGTCGTCGGCGCGGCGGCGGTGGGGGTGGTCGTGGTGGTCATGAATCCTCCTCAGCGGGTGCTATCGGCGGGCGGGCGGAAAAGGGTGCGCGGTCAGGACGCGTCGCTGGTGCGGGGCTTGTGGTGGGCGTCGATAAGGTCGTCGACCAGCGCGGCGGCGGCGTTGCCGGCGATGGGGCTGGCGTAGGCGAGCAGGGACAGGGTCAGCCACACCACGGCGGTCAGGCCGGCGGCGGCCGGTCCGGTGCCGGCCGGTGCGCCGACGTAGACGGCCACGCCGGTCAGGGCGCCGATCGCGGCCCAGCCGATACGGCCGTAGGTGGAGCCGGTGACGGCGGCGGCGTAGAGGACGCAGACGGCCACGAGCCAGGCGATCCAGGCGTCGCGGCCGGTGGCGGGCAGGCCGGTGGTGTGCGCGTCGAGGTAGGCGCGCATCGGGTCGGAGATCGAGCCGGTAATCGGCCCGTCGGCAATCCACGACCCGAGGGTGGGGACGGCCTCGCCGGCTGCGGTGACGATGCCGCCGAGCGCGGTGAACAGGCCGGCGATGACGACCCACAGCAGCCACAGCAGTGCACCGGCGACGATCAGGGCGATCAGCGCGGCCACGACGATCAGCCACCACTCGCGCACGGCCTGCACGGCGCGAGAGATGCGGGCGGTGCGCCACCAGGCCGCCAGCCGCTGATGGGCGGGGGTGGTGGTGTCGTCGAGCGGGGGCAGGTGCTGCGGGTCGGTGTCGGGGGTGTGCACGTAGTTCTCCTTCATCGTTGGGTCGGTCGGTTGGGGAGGGTGGGTCAGCGGCGGGCGGCGAGCATGGCGACCAGCCACGCGCCAGCGGTGCCGGCGGTCGCGGTGAGCGCCTGGGCCCATCCGCCGGGGGCGGCGATGCCCATCAGCACGGCGGCCACGGCGGCGGCGTGCAGGACGTAGAGGGCGATGTGGGAGCGGCGGCGGGCGAGCACGCCCTGACCCACGGCGGCGAGGCTGCCGGCGGCCCAGCCCGTCCACAGCGCCCAGCCCCACAGGCCGTGGGCGCCGGCCCAGGCGGTGGTGGCGGGCAGCAGCAGCGCGTGCACGGCGACGATGGCGGCCAGGGCGAGCAGGACCCAGGCGGTGTAGCTGGCGGTGTGCATCAGGCGGCGGCGGTCGGCGAGGACGGTGCCGACGGTCGTGACGCGGCCTGCGGGTGGCCAGCGATCGCAGCAGCGGCGGGGCCAGAGGCCGGAGTCGTGCTGATGGCGGTGGGCCGGTTCGTTGCCGGGAGCTGCGGGCTGGCGCATGACGTCTCCTGGTGGTGGATGGCGAGGGGGCGGACCGGGGTGATCGCGCGGGCGTGGCTGGCCACGACGGCGGTGTACTCGTCGAGGGCGGTGTGCATGTCGGCCTCGGCGGCGGCGAGTTCGCGGGCGTCGCGGACGCGTTCGGCGGCGGTCAGCGCAAGCGCGGCCGCCGCCGCGGTGAGCAGCGCTCCGCCGAACACCGGCGGGCCGCCGGCGTCGGCGGCGAGGTGCCCGGCGGTGGCGACGCCGCCGAGCAGACCGCTCACGCCGGCGACGGCCGGCCAGCGGCGGCGGCCGGTGTGGGCGCGGTGGCGGCGGCGGCCGGCGGCGTGGATGGCGCCCTCGGCGGCGCGCATCCTCACCGGGTCGAGCTGCCACGCCATCAGCTCGACCGACAGCGCGTCGATGCGCTGCTGGTGGGTCAGCGCGTAGAGGGTGTCTGCCGGCTGGACGTCGCGCTGGCGCGTCAGGCGGCGGATCTCGGACTCGATCTCAGCAATCCGGGACATGAGGCGTCTCCTATACGGACGGTGACCTAACAGGCGGGCTCATAACAGGCGTGGGGGAGGGGGGTCGGCCCCTGCATAGGGGCCCCTCGCCGGGGGGAGGGGCCCCACGGTTATGAGGAGTTATGCGTTACTGGCCGTGACGGTGGTGGTGGCGGCCTCGGGCGGCAGGTACTGCCCCGTCACCGGCCGCCCGTCCGGGTTCTGCGGGCGCACGACTCGCCCCTGCTGGCCCAGCTGCGTCAGCGCGTTGGACACCAACTGCGGGGTGGCGGTGTCGTCGCCGCCCTCCACCAGCACGGCGAGGATGTCCTTCGGCGTGGCCGGCGTGCTCTTGGTGCGCCAGGTCAGGCGCACCGCCGCCTCGACCCGGTCGGCGCGGGTGCGATAGCCGGCCAGGGGCGTCGGCTCCACCGGCTCGGCGGCCGGGGCCTCGCTGGCGGCCGGCGCGGGGGCGGGCATGGACCGGCCGCCGAGCTTGCTGAAGATGTTGGCGACGGCGGAGGCCATCGCCTGCTCGCCGTCGCGCTCCGGCGCGCTGGGCTGCGGCTTCTTGCTGCGAGCGCGGGCGCTGCGCAGGTCGGCCAGGTAGTCGTCGGTGACGAGCTGGTGGCGGCCGGCGTAGATCGGGCCGGCGGCCTGCGCCGACCCGGCGTCCAGCTCACGCTGGTGGAAGCGGCGATTCCACGAAATCTCGTCGACCTTCGGGCCGTCGTGCAGGACCGGCTTGGACGGGTCGCAGGTCTGGACGTACTCGATCTTCGCGCGGACCGGGTCGCCGTCGCCGAGGCGGGCGTAGCACTCGCCGCGGTGGCGCAGCGGGGGCAGCTTGTAGTTGCCGGTGACCCGGCCGGCTTCCTGCTCGTCGCCACTCATGAGCACGATCTCGCGGCCGATGTTCGCGCTGGCGTCGCCGCCGGCGTCGCCGAACTGGTGGTGCACCCCGCGCTGGGTGGCCGCGACCAGGTAGATCCCGGCAGAGGCGACCGCCTTGGTGCACTCGGCGTACATGTCCCCGGCGGTGACCTCCGCCCCGTCGTACTTGACCTTGACCTTGGTGTTCAGCGCGAAGCTGGCCTCGTCGATGTAGATGAGGATCTTCTTGAAGCCGTGGCGGGCGGAGAAGGGCTGGTCCTGGCGCCAGCGGGCGATCTCCATCGCGGCGATCAGCATCTGCAGTACGCCCTCGGCGTCGGCGCGGACCCAGTCCAGCGGCGGGCGCAGATCGGTGCCGAGGTAGGGCTCCAGCCACTGTCCGACCAGGTCGTAGAGCTTGCGGGTGCCGGCTACCCAGATCAGGGCGTCCTCGCAGCGGGTGACGTCGGCCCACTCGCGGTGGATGAAGGCGGACTTGCCGCCGGTCGACGCGCCGAGGATCCAGCCGTGCCGGCCCGTGTCCACGCCGATCGGCATACCGTCCATGCCCCACAGCGCGTACGAGGGATCGGCGAGCCGTCGCCAGATCGGCCGACCGGCGGCGTCGACCAGCTCGTCGACGCGCTCGCGGTAGGGGCGGATCCGCTTCATGACGTCCTCGGTGTTGGCCTGGATCGTGTAGACGCCGACCCGGCCGGGGTCCTCGCTGATGGACACCCAGTCAGGGGCGATGTCGCGGCGGGTGATGTCGCGCAGGGCCAGGGCGATGCGGCGGGCGTCGTGGTCGTCCAGGCGGGGGGCCTGCTCGACGCGGACCTTGCCGTTGACCACGCGGCGCAGCTCGATCGGCGCCCACGCTTCGAGCTTCGCGCCGAACGGCGCGTCCGCCGGGCCGACCATCTGCGGGTTGGACACCCGTAGCCACTCCAGGCCGGCGCGGCGCACCGCCAGGCGCAGCAGCCACGCCAGGTGCGGCTCACCGTCACGCGGGCCGGTCAGGTCCTCGCTGGTCAGCGCAAGGTTGGCGTGGGCGGTGGCGGTCAGCGCCGTCTGCGCCGGGGCGGCCGGCGGCGGCGCGTACCGCAGCAGGTACTCGTGCGCCCGCGCCATCACCCACGTGATGCCGCCCAGCGCCGGCAGGACCAGGGCCCACACCGGCCACATCTCCGGCACCGACACCGCCAGGGTCGACCAGGCGGCGTAGACGGTCACCCCCGCCACCAGCCAGCCCACCACCCGGGACTTCGACGCCGAGCTGAGCCGGGCGAACATGGGGCTGATCCGCACCAGCAGGCGGGCGCCGAACGCGGCTGCCGCTGCCAGCAGCGCCGTGGCCAGTCCCGCCATCCACACCGGCGAGCCGGTGACCAGCCACACCGCCACCCACACCGCGCTGATGAACGGCGCGACCACGGCCCAGAACGTCTTCCACTCGATGCCTGCTGCTCGCCGCTTCGTCACGGACGCTGCTCCTTCGCTTGCTGTCTTGCCTGGTACTGCGGTTCCGGAGGGGTGGGGGGCCGCACCAGGTGCGGCGCGGCCCCCCACGGTGGATCGGTCAGTGACCGATGGAACGGGCCTGCGCCTCGTACGCCTCGGCCTGCTCCTCGTAGTAGCGGGCCGCGAGGATCTCCCGCGCCGCCTCCGCCTCCGCGTCCCGCGCCGACACCGCGTGCTCGTGGGCCACGTTGGCGTCGCGGATCGTGCGAGCTGCCTGCTTGTGGTTTTCCGCGCTCTCCTGGTTGTTCCGGGCGTCACGGCGGTACTGGTCCGCCGCGTCCCGGCACGCCCGCGCCCGGGCCTGCAGGGTCTGCGCCTTCTCGACCTGCTCGGCGTAGCGGTTCGCCACCCGCATCGCGTCCTGGTCGATGTCGGTCGTGGTGCTCATCTCTGGTCCTCCAAGGTGGTTGGAAACAGGGGTTTGGTGCTGGTGGTGCGCGGTGCTGTGCAGCGGCATCGGTGCAGGCCGGTCCACCCACTCGCTGCCAGCGGTAGGACCGGAGTCATAGAAGGGATCCGTACGCGGCGTCGTGCGGTGCGCCGATGCCGTCGGGCCGCTCGACGAGCTGCTCGGCCGGCCGCCCGGCACGGTGATGTCGTCCAGGTCGACGTCGATCACCGTCTCCGGCCGATGCCCACCCGGCGCCGGCCGCGCCTTCGCCGTCGCCGCCGGCTCGTCCTTACCGGCCGGCTTGTCGCTCTCCGTCGCCTTGTCGTCCGTGCTCTTGCTCTTGTTCTTCGCGCCGCGGGCCAGCCCGAGCAGGCCCAGCAGTGCCGCCCCGCCCGCCGTCTTGGCCTTGCGTCCCGCGTCGCTGCGCGGCTTCGCGCCACCGCCGCTGGTCGGCTTCGCGCCGACGCCGGGGGTCTTTCCGCTTGCCGGAGGCTTGCCGCCGCCCGGGGTCTTGTTGTCGCCAGGGGTCTTGGGGCGGCCGAACGGCCACCGTCCCGTCTTGCCGCCGGGCTTCTTCCCACCGTCGCCAGCCGGCTTCCCAGCGCCGCCGGGGGTCGTCCCGCCCTTCGGGGACTTCGAGGTCTTCCCGCCAGGGGTCTTGCCGCCCCCACCAGGGGTCTTGTCACGGCCAAACGGCCACCAGCTCCCGGACTTGGCACCGGCCGGCTTCCTACCGCCGCCGGGGGTCGTGCCGCCCTTGGGGGTCTTCCCGCCAGGGGTCTTACCAGCCCCACCAGGGGTTTGGCCGCCCCCACCAGGGGTCTTGCTGCGGCTGAACGGCCACCAGCTGTCCCCCTTGCCCCGACCGTTGGGCGACTTGCCGGGCCGGTCGCCCCGTCCGGTGCCGTCGCGGCCCGAGCGGTCCTTGCCGGTCTTGCTCCGGCGGGTGTACTTGCGCCAGGCCAGCCAGCCGACGCCGGCCAGCACCGCGACCACGATCAGCCCGACCCCCAGCAGCAGCGCCATCAGCGGCGACACCATCCACATCGCCACCACCACGGCGGCGACGATCGACACCACCACCAGCGCCACCACCAGGCCCACCGAGGCCGGCGACGTCTCCGTCAGCTCCTGCGGCTTGACCTTGTCGTCCTTGCCCTGCTCCACCGGCTGCGGCTGCTCGGCCAGCACCGACAGGTCCGGAGCCGGCATCGCCGTCTCGGTCGCCTCGCCCTCGATCGTCGGGGCCACGGCCATCGTCTCCGTCTGCATCGCGTTACCTCCCATCAAGCGTTTTGGCTGCTCACGCCCCACGGTTATGAGCTGTTATGAGGCGCTGCACGGGCCGACCCGACCCGGAAACCGGGCCGGCCCCCGGTCACGCGACGCGACCGCTGGTGAGTTCGAAGACCTGGCCGACGATTTCCGCCGGCACGGCGTTGAGGACCTTGCGGATCGTGCGGTCGGAAATCCCGGTGATCACCGCCAGCTCGGCCTGCTTCGCGTCCGGGTTTTCCGCCCGGGCCAGCAGCACGGCCGCCACCTTTTCCGGCTTCACCGTTTCCACCTCGGGCAGGTTGGCCGGCAACTTCGCCGGCACAGCGGCCAGAGATTTCCGGGCGGTGGACCGCACGATTTCCGGCTGCCGACCCCCGCTGATTTCCGCCTTCTCCTGCGCCCTGGCGAGGGCCCGACGGGTGCGCTCCAGCTCGTTGACCAGACCCTCGCGGGCCTCGGTGATCGCCTGGCTTTCCTGCTCGGCGCGAGCCCGCGCGACCGCCTGACTCTCCGCGAAGCGGTGCGCCTGGTCGAGCTGCGCCCGCAGCTCCCGCACCGTCTCGTCCAGCTCGACGACCCGATCCTGAGCGGCTTGGCTGGTGTAGCGGGCCTCCGCCAGGGCCTGCTGGTAGTCGCGTTCGGCCTGCTCAGCGGCCTCGGTGAGCACCCGCACCTGTTCGGCGGTGGTCTGCTCGGTCAGGGCCCGAGCGGTCGCGGCGCGGTCTGCGGTGTCGCGGGCCTCGGCCAGCCGGCCCTCAGCCACCCGCGCCGCCTCGATCGCGGCGGCGGCCCGCTGCTCGGCCACCCGCACCGCCTCACGAGCCTCAGCGGCGGCCCGCTCGTGCTCGGCGATTTCCGCCTCTGTGGCGGCCTGGATTTCCGCCCGGGTTTCCGCCTCCGAGCGCGCCCGCGTTTCCGCATCGGCCGCCCGGGTTTCCGCCTCGGCACGAGCGGCGGTTTCCGCCTCGGCCCGCGCCGTTTCCGCCCGCGCCTTCGCCTCGGCTTCCGCCTGCGCCCGGCGCGCGGCGGCCGTTTCCGCCTGCGCCGTCCGAAGCTCTTCCGCCCGTCGCGCCGCCTCCTGCTCGGCCTCGATTTCCTTTCCGGTACGCCCGGTGAGGATCTTGACGCGGACGACCACGATCGGCGCGATGCACGCGACCGCCACCACCAGACCCCACGGCGTCTCTTCGCCCTCGGTGATGAAGACCGGCAGGAGGTGCACCGCGATCTGGCAGAAGATCATCAGCAGCATGCCGACGACCATGTCCTTCCACCGGCGACGGTGGAACGCGGTGATCACGTACACGTCGAGCATCACCGGGAACATCCAGGCGATCCACTTCGAGAAGTGAGCCAGCACCGCCAGGTCGAACTCACCCTTGGCCGTGAGGATCACCGCGGCGGCCATGGCAATCCACGGCCCCACCGTCGCCGCGTCACGCAGCTTCTCGTTCATCGAGCTGCCCCCATCGCCGGCTCGGCGCACTCCAGGCACTCCCCGAGGGAGCGCGGGATGTAGTAAGGCCGCACGACCAGGCAGTTCGGGCAGGTACGGCGAGCAGCCAACGCCTTGCCGATCGCCGCGAGCTGCGCCGCCGTGGCCGTGCGCTTCGCCGCCGCCTGGTCGACCTTGTAGAGGTAGGCCACGCGCTCGCCACCCACCCCGCGCCACATCACCTGCGCCGCAACCGGCTGACCGCCCGGGCGCAGGCCCTGCGCCCGCAGCTGACGTGCCGTGGCGTAGCCGGCCGGCGCTCCCTGCCACCAGTAGGTGGGGATGCCGAAGCGGGTGCCCTCCGGGTCGTAGAACGCGGCACGAATCCGGCTCACCGCGACACCTCCCACTCGTAGGAGGCCGTCACGGCCAGGTTCCCGGCCAGCGTTAGCAGCGTCGACGTGGCCGCCGAGATGGTCAGCCGCCCCAGGTCATCGACGTCGCCCGCCTGCTCGAACACCGCCGACCGGGCCACCTTGATGCCCGCGACGATGTCGCTCAGCGGCAGCCCCCCCGGCCCGAACTGCTCGAACCAAGCGTCGAGGATCTGCACCGCCGTCGCGTAGGCCGCGCACACGCCCTTGGCCCAGGCGTGCCCAGCCGGGTCGCTGTGCTCGGTGCGGTCCGCCTCCCGCAGGGCCGTCTCGCCCCGCGCGGCCCAATCGGCGCGCACCTGCTCCGGCGAAAGCACCTCACGGCCGTTGAGGATCAGCCGGCCGGTGTACGACACCACCGTCCCGCGCTGGTCAGTGGCCACGCTCGACTGGCCGGTCGCGCGGATGCTGACACCCGCCAGGGTCGGGATACGCAGCGTCGGCATCAGCTCTCACCACCGACCGCGCGGCGGGCCCGGACCTGCGCGAGCAGCTCCCGACCGAGGGGGTTGAGGTCGGCGTCGTCAACGTCGACGGCCAGGCCGTGACGGCGCTTGTCGAGCCATCGCCCCAGCCGGCCGCCACCCACCACCGCGCCGACCAGGCCGACCGCGACCACCGGGGAGTAGAGCAGGACCTGCGGCACCTGCTCGGCGTGCTCGGCCAGCAGCCGGCCCGCGACCACCGCGATCGGAGCCGCGACCACCGCACCGGCAGCGACCTTTGGCATCCGCGCCGACGTCGGCCGATCCGCGAGCCGACGGGACTCACGCTCGTCGCTAATCGCCTGGCGCAGCTCGCCGGCGAACCAGCCCGGCAGCGCCGCGACCGACGCCGCCCGGTGCTCCAGCTCGATGTCCGACGCCTTATGCAGGCTGGTCCGGTAGCTGGCCAGCGCGGCGGCCAGGTCCAGAGCCTTAGTCGGGACCGTCATGCCGCACCCCCCAGCACACGGGCGGTCTCGGTCATCTCCCGCAGCCGCACTACCGGCCGCGTCTCCACTACCGGCAGGTCCAGCACCCGGCCGTACTCGGCGACCTGGTCGCCGCCGTTGGCCTTGGCCTCGTACAGCGCGAGATCAGCCGCGCGCAGCACCCGCGACGGCTCGTCACCGACCATCGCCGACACCGCGCCGACACTGGCCCGCACCATCAGCTCCCGCCCGCCCGGCAGCACCACCGGCGCGGCCAGGGCCCGGACCACCTCGCCGCCGAGCATCCCCGCGATCGGCACCGGCGACGGGCAGACCAGCACGATCTCGTCACCGCCGAGCCGCGCGACCACCGCACCGTCGACCTCGTCAATCGCGGCCGACAGCCGGGCCGAGACCTCGACCAACACCGCGTCACCCGCGTCGTGCCCGAACGTGTCGTTGACCTGCTTGAACCCATCCAGGTCCACGATCGCCACGTCGTAGGGCGCCCCGGCCAGATCGGCCAGCGCCGACGCCAGCCCAGCACGGTTCGCCAGCCCGGTCAGCGGGTCGGTCGTCGCGTCCCGGTGAGCCTCAGCCAGCCGGGCACGATCCGCCCGGACCGTCCGCACCGCCCACACGTGCCCAGCCACCGACAGCACCGCAGCAGCCGGGAGCAGCATCTTGCGCGCCTTCACCGGGTCACCTCCTGGGTGGCCGCCGCGTACGCCTCGCAAATCTCGCGTGAGATCCGACCCCGGTCCTTGACCTCGTAGCCGTTGGCCACGGCCCACTGCCGCATCGCCGCCCGCTGGGCGGCGCCCTCGCGGCGGTTACGCGGCGGCGAGTCCACGGAATCGCCGCGGCCGGTCGCCCGCAGCTCCTGCCGCACCTCAGCGAGCTGACTCGCCAGCTTCTCGGCGGCCTCGGCCAGCTCGCGGCGCCGCTGCTCGGCGGCCTCGCGCTCCTGGCGCGTCGCCTCCTCCGCCTCGACCCGCCCGGTCAACTCCTGCACCAGGCGGCCGATCCGCTCGGCGAGCTGGCGGGTCCGCGCGGCACTGCTGCCAGCGGCGATACGCAGCACGTCCTCCACGCCCCGAGGGGTCGCCGGCGTGGCCGAGGTGGTCTCCGCAGCGGCCGGAGCCGGCGCGGCAGGGGTCCTGGTGACCCGGATGCCCATCGGCATCCGCTGTGCAGGAGCCGTCTGTCCCTGAGCAGCACGCACAGCGGCGGCCCGGTCGGCGCTGTTCAGCGGTGGCGTCATCGTGGTCATGCCGGCATCACCGCCGTCGTCGACAGCAGACCGCGCAGCGCCCGCAGCGCCTTGTGCTGCATCGACTTGACCGCCGCCGGGGTCTTGCCCAGCACCTGGGCGGTCTCCTCGATCGACATCTCTCGCAGGTACCGCAGCGTGATGCACCGCCGCTGGTCCGGGTTGAGCTGCTCGATCCCCGCCATGACCGCGTCCCGGGTCAGGCTCGCCATCGCGGCGGCCTCCGGGGTCGGGGCCTGCTCGACCGGAGCCGCGTCACGCAGCTCCGCCACCGGCCGCTCGCGTCGCTGGTGCGACGACTGGTAGTTGGTCACCAGGTTCCGCGCGATCGTGGCCACCCAGGCGCCGAAGTCGCCGCCCGGCCGCCTAAAGCTAGCCAAGTTGCGCAGCGCCCGCAGGAACGTCTCCGAGGTCAGGTCCTCGGCGACCTGCCGGTCCGAGACCCGCCGGTAGATCGACCGGAACACCTGGTCGACGTACCGGTCGTAGACCAGACCGAACGCCTCCACATCACCGGCCTGCGCCCGCGCCACCAGCGCCGACACCTCGTTGGTCGTTGATGCTGCTTGGGCCTGCCCTGGATGAATTTGGGCAGCACGTACTCTCGTTGCAGGCATCTGAGCCTCCTCAGGTAGAGATGCCGTCGCCCTGTGGCGTCAATCCGCAGGGCATTGGTCACGAGGGGTGCGATCCGTCGTGACCATGACCGCGGCGGGTGCGATCCGCCGCGGTCTCTTTATGGGGCCAATGGGTGCGATCCCCTGGCCCTTCGGTCTTGTCTTGGGACAATGTTGACTGTCAGCCCCTCGGCTGTCAACGATAGTCCCAAGACAATTCTTGGAGATGAGGAGAAGCGGTGGCCGTACACTCGCGCTACCTGGACATTGCGGCCAAGATCCGGGAACGGATCAAGGCCAACGAGTGGGAGCCCGGTTCCAAGCTGCCGCGCCTCGACGACTTCGCCGCCGAGTACGGAGCCAACCGGGACACCATCGGGAGAGCTATCGGAGCGCTAGAGGCCGAGGGCTACGTCTGGGCGGTCCAAGGCAGGGGGATCATCGTCCGCCACGGGACCATCCGCCCACGTCGCCCTCGCGGAAACCTGGTGAAGAGGAATGCGACCGCCCCTGGCTACTCGTTCCCCTCGGCATCCAGCCAGGAAGTTTGGAAGCACCACATCCCACCGGTGGCAACGATCGAGCCACTGACCGACCCCCGGATTGCCAAGCTGCTTGGCGTCCCGGCAAGCACCGAAGTCCTACGGCGGTTTCGGGTCACCGGCCCGGAGTCAGAGCCTCCCTTCCAGATCAACATCTCCTGGATCCACCCTCGGGTAGCCGACATTCCAGGCGTTGCCTCGCAAGCGCCTGGCCCGGGGGACTGGCTGTACCGCCTAGAGCGCGCTGGCCACTGGCCGTTGAGCTGGATGGAGATCCACAGGGCGCGCATGCCCAGCAAGGACGAGGCGGCGCTACTTGAGATCCCGACCAGCCTCCCCGTCCTGGAGATCGTGCGTGTCGGCACATCTGGGGGTGACGGTCAGCCCGTCGAAGTGACGGAGTACGTCGTTGCTAGTGACCGTGTCGAGACCATCCACGTCCTGCACCGAGACGAGTCAGCGCAGGGTCCTTGGCCTGAACAGGCCGGCGAGACGCCCGATGGCAGGCACGGGGGTGCCTCATGACGTCAGCTCTCCACCTCGACCAGGCTGGTGGCTCCCACGTTGGATATGTCCGACGGCGCAACGAGGACGCGATCTACCTGGGGTGCTCTCTGATCGCCGTAGCTGATGGGCTTGGAGGACATGTCGCCGGCGACGTAGCCAGCTCAACGGTGATCGAGACACTTCGCCAGTACGACCAGGAAGTTGATCAGCAGGCCCTAGCCACCACGCTGGGGAAGGCTGTCGGTGCCGCCAACGACGCTCTTCGAGCACGGATCACGTCCGAACCTGAGCTCGCCGGCATGGGCACAACCTTGGTCGCCATGTTGATCAACGGGACGAGTGCTGCCCTGGCGAACATCGGGGATTCGCGGGCCTACCGGCTTCGCCGGTCAACCGGGCACACCACACAGATCACTGAAGATCACGTCTACGGGCAACTGGTCGCTGACGCTGCGGACGTACCCAATCTGCCCGAACGGTTAGCACGCTTCCTCGACGGGAGACTGGACGGCCGTTCACCAGACATCACCTTGTTGGCCTTGACCCCAGGCGACCGCTTCCTGCTCTGCTCCGACGGGCTCAGTTCGTACGTGCCGGAGCACCTCCTTCACACCGCCCTGACGGACGCCTCAACACCGAGGCAGGCGGTTGACCACCTGATCGCGGCGGCTCTCGAACACGGCGGTCCGGACAACATCACGGTCGCTGTCCTTGATGTTCTGGCGGGCGCAAACTCCGACTGAGCCGCCTCGGCCCTTACGGCCTCGCCGTAGCTTCCGGACCAAAGACAACCTCAACCCTGCTCAAGGGCCCTGCGCGAACGCCTGAGCCGGGGAATAGCTATCCCGTCTTTGACCAGCACTGGAGTTGTTTCTGGCCCGAAGCTACCGGCAGGCCTGGCCGGCGAGCAGTTATGAGAGTCGTGTGAAGGAACGAGCGAAACGCCGGGACTGTCAGCTCCGCTATGATTAGATCTCGCGAATGTGGACGACAGTGAAGAACGCTGCCTACGCGCTCTACGCGCGGCGCCTCAACGCGCAACTGGCCGGCGGGAGCCTGCCCCGGCACGTCGCGATCGTCATGGACGGCAACCGCCGATGGGCGCGACAGGCAGGGTTCACCGACGCCAAAATCGGCCACCGCTACGGGGCAGAGCACCTCGACGAGGTCCTTCAGTGGTGCGCAGCAATCGGCATCCAACATGTGACCGCGTTCGTCGCCTCCGTTGACAACCTGCAGAAGCGAGACTCCGACGAAGTCGACAACCTCCTGCGCATGATCGAGGACGTTGTCGCTGAACGCCTGACCCGGCCGTCCAGCATCTGGCAGGTCCACACGGCCGGCAGGCTCGACGTCCTACCGGACTCCACCAGGCACGCCCTCAAGCTGGCCGAAGAAGCCACCCGAGACAACAACACGGCCTTCCATCTCAACATCGCGATCGGCTATGACGGCCGTGAAGAGATCCTCAACGCCATCCGATCGCTGCTCGAAGAGCAAGGGCAAGCCGGTCACACCATCGACGACATTGCCCAACGGCTGACCGCCGACCAGATCGCCACCCACCTCTACACCAGCGGACAACCCGACCCCGACCTGGTCATCCGGACCAGCGGGGAACGCCGCATGTCAGGGTTCCTCCTCTGGCAAGCCGCATACTCCGAGCTGCACTTCACCGACGTCTACTGGCCCGGCTTCCGGAAAATCGACTTTCTCCGCGCCCTACGGTCCTACGCCGCCCGCCATCGCCGGTACGGTGCCTGACGCAGCACCACAATCCCCATCGGTTCCCGCAGGGGGCAACACCACCAAGCCAGACACCTCAGCCCGAGCCGCGCCCAGGGCCGGATCAATAACGTAAGCCGACCCTGGGCCAATTACGTGAGCGCCCACAATGGCGTGACTGCGGGCGATGGCTCCGACGGCCCAGGCCAGCAGCGGGCGGTGGGTGGCCAGGGTGGCGGTGCCGAGGATGGTGCGGGCGTCGGTCCGGTGGCTGTTGGTCATGGTGGTCTCCCCGTCGATGCTGGTCGGGCGGCGCACCCGTGCCCGGGCCGGTGGCGGCCCGGGCACGGGTGCAGTCAGCCGAGGTCCTGGTCGACGTCGACGACGTCGGGCAGGCGGGTCCAGCCGGTGGGGGTCCAGATCTGCCAGTGCTGGCCGGGGCCGGCGGGGGAGTCGCGGTGCAGGGCGCGGGCTACCGCGCGGTGCCAGGTTGGGTCGGTGGTCAGCGGTGCGTTGACGCTGCCGTAGGTGGTCGGGTACGGGGCCCCGGTGGGCTGGCCGTCGCCGTCGCGGATGTGCTGCATGAGCCGGGTCGGGGTGCGGGTGGCGGCCAGCCGCTCGGCGACGGCTGCCGCGGTGATGTGCTCGCGGACCAGCTCGGCCAGCACGTCGGCGACGGTGGCGGGCTCGCCGGTGAACAGCCGGCACTGCTGGGCGTACTCGTCGAGCTCCCTCCCTCCGAGGGAATTCGTCTGGTAGGTGGCGCTGCGGTGCGGGTGGCGCGGGTGGGTGGTGATCCAGCCGACGAAGCGGGCACCGAGGTACAGCCGGTGCTGCTCCGTACGGCCGGGGCCGGGCTGGGTGGGGCCGTCGACGCGGAGCTGGGTGTGCGGCACGGTCAGTCCGGTGTGCGGCAGGGTCACCGGCTCGCTGGTCGACGCGGTGACCGTGGCGTTGATCCAGGCCACGCGGATCGGGTTGGAGCGCGTGCAGGTGCGGCAGTCGATCGGCGCGGTGACGGCGGCACCGACCGTGACGGTGTCGCCTCGGGTGCTGGCCCCGCACGAGCCGGCGACGTAGCGGGGCTCGCCGGCCGGGCCCGTGATGCTGCTCAGGTTGCCGAGGTGGACGACGCGGCCTCGGCCGATGCGGACCGGTGCGAGTTGGGCGGGCCGGGTGTTGGTGCTGGTCATGGTCTCGATCCCTTCGATGTGCTGACGTGGGGTTGGTGGGAGCCGGGCCGGCCCACCGAGGGGCCGGCCCGGCTGGGTGTCAGCAGTCGTCGGGGTCGTTGCCGTCGTGCTGGTCGGCCGCGCCGTACAGCGAGACCGCGATCTCGGTGAGCTGGGCAAAGAGGCCGTGGCGGTAGACCACCTGGTTGCGGATCGCCTCGGCCTTCGGCGGCCACTGGCCGACCAGGTAGTCGGCCAGCGCCTGCCGGGCCTCGTCGGCGAGGGCCTGCGCCTGGTCGTTGCCGGCCAGGTCGACGGCGGCGGCGAAGATCGCGCCGGCGATGTCGTAGCCGACCCCGGCCGGGTGGTTGCGCACCCGCAGGTTGGCGGCTCGCAGGATGACCGCCGGGCTGAACGTGCCGGTCTCGAACGGGCACAGCGGGTGGCACGGGTCTCCGGCGCTGACGCCGTAGGCGTCGGCACCACAGCCGACGCACTGGTCGTTGTGGTCGATCTCCCGGGCCGGGATCGTCGTACGCTGGGGCATGGAACTCCCTTTCGCAGAGGGGTTGTTCTTCCTGGTCCGGCCAGGTGGTGGCTCACCTGGCCGGACCGTTCCTTGCCTCTCTATCGTACAGCAAAAGGTACAGGAAAAGCTCCCCCGGGGGCCTTTTCTGTACCTTTTTGCCGTACGCTGTAGGTCATGAGCAGCGAATCTGAGACGCGCCGGCCCGAGGTGTCGGCGGGGATGGCCGCGGCCCGGGACCGGGGTGTACGGCTGGGTCGACCGCCAGCGCCGGTGCCGCCCTCGGCCGCCCGGGCGGCGGAACTACGCGGCGAGGGGTTGTCGCTGGCGGCCATCGCCGAGAGGCTGAACGCCGAGCAGGTGCCGACCCCGTCGGGTAAGGGCAAGTGGGCCAAGAGCAGCGTCAGCTACGTGCTGACCCGGTATGACGCGGCGCAAGAGTCGGCGTAGGCCCGTGGTGGGCGGGGTTGCGGGCTTGCCCGCGCGCGGTGCCGGGGGTGGGGTGGGATCTCCTCGTGTCGGCCGATCTCCGATCGACCGGGCCGGCTCCGGGACGGCCAGGCTCGGCGTAGCCAGCCGCGAAGCGGCTTGGCCTGGTCGTCCCGGAGCCGGTCTGGTAGCCCTCTGGGCGGCCGGCGCGAGGGGATCCCACCCCTGGATGACCACTCACCCACCTGGCGCCGGCGGTCGCCCCCGGGCATCTCCGAGAGAGGCCCCGCCGGAGGCGTCGATATTGGAGAGCGCGACCACGGCGGCCCGGCGGCGGTCCGCGCCTCCTGGCTGGCTCGCTACCCCTGCCGGTGATTCCGCGGCATCGTCCTCTGGGGCGGCGCCGGCGGTGACGCGACCCCGGCCTGCCTGACGGCGGTGCCGAGGTGGCGACGAGCCTGCCAACGCGTCAAACCGCTCGCTGCCCGCAGCACAGGCAGGCAGCTACGCGGGACCACGCCGACCGCCAAGCCAAGCCCGCCCGGTAGGGCCTGTCCGCTTGCAGGCGCTCTTGCTCGCCGCCGTAAAGGGCGTCTCAGTCTTTGGAGGCCGGCCCCCTGCGGGGGGGGGCCGGCCTCCATCGGATCAGCGGATCGAGCGCTGCAGGGCAGCCTGAGTCGTTAGCGCGACGGCTACGGGCGTTACTACCTCGGGATAGAACCAGACAGCGATCCCTAGCAGTGCTGCGACCACAGCCGATCCACACCAGCTCACCAGACTGCGGCTAAAGCGAATTTCGAGCGTAATGTCCTGATTTTTCTCGCACACCTGGTCCGACGGCAATCGCTGAGACACGGCAGACTTCTTTCCGGGTGCTTCCTTGACAAAGACGAGCACCCCCTCGAAGGAACGCATTATCGAGGAAATCGGTGGGCGCTCGGCCTTAGCCCCCGAGCGCCCACCTCCCACGCAAAGCGCGGACCTCTTGCTGCCTAGCGTGCCCAGCGCTTCGCCGAGCCGTCGGACCTGCTGTGCGTCGCCGCATCGCGGGAAAAGGTGAGGGCATTTCGCGCACCGGGCGTTGTCGTTGATTCTCGCTGATTACAACCGGGATACCGGTTTCATGGCATCGCCCGTCACAGCCCGTCACGCCGCCCCCGTTGAGAAGTCGGTCCAGGTCAGTGACGCCGGGTGGGCCGCCGGTCATCGTCTTGAGCAGCCCCAGCGCGGTACGGGTGACCACCGTGCCGGTGGCGTCATCGTCCTCCCCTGGGGCGATGCCCCGGCGGTGACGCCACCCCGCGGCGTCGCGGCGGCGCCGGTGTGGGCCGGTGTGGGCCTGCTGACATGTCGATCTCACTCGACATCTTGGTTACGGTGATGATCAAGCGATCACATGGGGGAGCGATGGCTGACGACGCCGCTGTACCGATGGCCGCACCGGACGCGGAGGGCCTACCTGACACGGTCGCCGCCGGGCTGCAATCGCAGATCGATGACCTGACGGCCGCCCTGGAGCACCATCAACGCCTGTTCGAGTCGTTACGGGCGCATGGGCTGCTGCCCACCGATCCCGACGACGGGCGGCCGTGATGGCGGCGCCGGACCAGCCGGCGGCCGGGCCGGCGCGTGAGGTCGCCGAGCGTGTTGCGGCCTCGGTCGACCGGACCGCCGCGCTGCGCGGACGTGCCGGGTCGCTGGCCGCTCAGGTCGCCGGCCCGCCTCGCCTGTCGGCGGTCCCGGACGCGCGGCGGCAACGGCTGCTGGCCGTGCAGCGCGTGGCGGCCGAGTTCTACCGCGCGCAGCTCGACCAGCCCGACGGTGCGTCGCCGGCGCGGTGGCTGGCCGCCCAGGGTGTTCCGGTCGACGGGCGGTGGGCCGTCGGGTACGCGCCGGACCGGCCCGCCGCGCTGGTCAACGAACTGCGGCGGCGGGGCTTCACCGATGTGGAGATCCGGGCGTCCGGCCTTGCCGCGACCGGGCGCAGCGGGCAACTGGTCGACCGGTTCCGCAACCGGGTGATGGTCGGCATCCGCGAGCACCGCGATCCGGAGCGGCCGGTGGTCGGCTTCGTCGGCTACGCCCCGCCCGGCGTGCCGGACGTGGCGCCGGTGCTGCACAGCCCGGCCACGGCGGTGTTCCGCCCAGCCGAGGTGGTGTTCGGACTCGCCGAGCAGCCTGAGCGCACCAGCCGCTCGGTGGTGGCGCGCACCGCGTTGGAGGCCATCGCCCTGGCCGAGCGCGGCGACGGGGCGCCGCTGGCGGTGGCCGCGTGCGGGCCAGCCTTGACCGGGCTGCAGGTCGCGGCGCTCACCGCGCAGGCGGATCCGGCGGCCGGCGTCGTGGTGGTCGTCGACGAGGACGGCAGCGTCGACGGGCGCAGGTCCGCGGCGCGGGCTTTCCACGTGCTCGACCCGGCGGTGACCCGGCACCCGCAGCGGCCTGGGCCGGTGCTGGCCGCCGCTGTAGATGGCGAGGACACGTGGCCGCTGGTGGAGGTGGTGGTCACCGCCCGGGTCGACTGGGCCGTGCGGACCTTCACCACGGCGGCGGGCCGGGAGGTCGCCGCCCAGTCGATCCGCGCGATGCTGCACGGGCAACCGGACGAGATCGCCGAGCCGTTGGCCGCGTACGCCGCCGGCCGCCTCGGTGTCCCGGTCGACCCGACGCCGGCCGCACCCAGGCCGGCCGTGACTCCGCAGACGGCGGTGCCGGCGCCGGTGCCGGCCGTCCTCGATGGTGCGGCGACCACCACGGGCCCGCCGGTCGGCCCTGACCCCGACCAGCCGACCGCAGCAGCGCCAGAGACGGAGACAGCAGAGGATGAACCGGTACGGGGCGCAAGCCCAGAGGCACTGGCAGACGTACCTTCCGAACCGGTACGCGGCGTTGATAGCCGACGGGACGGACCTGAACAGCTTCTTCTCGACTTTGGGGGACCAGGCGCTCGCCCAGATCGAGGACCTGACGAGGCAACTGGCCGGCCCGGACCCGACCGGCGAGGGGTACCTGGACAAGCTGGGCCGGCTCAACGAGGCCCGGATGGCGGCCGAGGAACAGGTGCTGCCGGAGCTGATCCTGATCGACCCGGAGACCAACGAGACCAGCCCGCCGGGAACGCAGAGCCCGCCGCCGCGGACGGATCAGGACGACTGGATTCCGATGGTGGAGGACCCGACCGATCCGCGCTGGCAGGAGATCGCGGAGCAGGAAGCCGCGATGAACGACGACAGCGAGCCCCCCGCGCGCAGCTAGACCCCGAACCACCGGCCGCCGAACCGGCCGAACCGGCCGAACCGGCTGCGCCGGTTGAGCTGGCCGAGCCGGGCCCGCCGCCGCAGGCGCAACCGTCAGCTACGGCGCCCCACCAGGACCGTCCGGCGTCGTTCGTCCCGAGGGGCCAGGAGGATCTGGCCCCTCGGGGTGAGGTGGCCCGGCTCAACGCGAACCTGGCGGCGCTGCGCATCCTGCGCCTGCTTCAGGCCGAGGACCGGACGGCCACCGCCGAGGAGCAGGCGGTGTTGGCCCGATGGTCGGGGTGGGGTGCGGTGCCCGGGGTGTTCGAGGCCCGCGCCGACCACCGCGACCACGCGCGGTTCGCGGCGGCCCGCGAGCAACTGCGGCAGTTGCTCGACGAACGGGAGTACGCGGCGGCCGAACGCAACACCCTGAACGCGCACTACACCGACGCGGCGTATGTCCGCGCCATCTGGGACGCGGTCGCCGGCCTCGGGTTCGAGGGCGGGGACGTGCTGGAACCCGGCTGCGGATCGGGCACGTTCCTCGGCTTGGCGCCTGACGGCGCTCGACTGACGGGGGTGGAGGTGGAGCCGGTTACGGCCGGGATCGCTGCCGCGCTCTACCCGCACGCCACCATCCGCACCGAGTCGTTCGCGGATACCCGCGCGCCGGCCGGCACGTTCGACCTGACGATCGGCAACGTGCCGTTCGGGAACTTCGCGTTGGCCGACCGGCGGCACAACCCGGGCAAGCACTCGATCCACAACCACTTCCTGATCAAGAGCTTGCACCTGACCCGGCCCGGCGGCCTGGTGGTGGCGCTGACCTCCCGCTACACGATGGACGCCGCGAACCCGGCCGCCCGTCGGGAGATGGCGGCCCTGGCGGACCTGGTGGCCGCCGTGCGGCTGCCGACCGACGCGCATGAGCACGCCGCCGGCACCAAGGTCGTTACCGACCTGCTCATCCTGCGCCGCCGTGCGTCCGGCCAGGAGCAGGCGGGCATGGCCTGGGAGCAGACCCGGGAGATCGACGTTCCCGGCGGCGACACCATCCACGTCAACGAGTTCTTCGCCGCCCGGACCGACCGGATCCTCGGTGAGCTCTCCGTCGGCCGGGGCGCCTACCACGCACACGACCTGGTCGTCACCGGCAGCGGCGACACCGCCGCAGACCTGGCCCGGGTCTTGGCCGACGTGGTCGACGAGGCCCGCCTCGCCGGGTTGACCCTCACCCCGCGCGTCGAAGCCGGCCTGGCAGAGCCGGTCGCGGTTCTGGCCGCCGTCGGCCGCGAAGAGGGCCATATCGAGGCCCTCGACGACGGCACCTTCACCACCGTGCAGAACGGTCAGGTCGTCGAGCACAAGGTGCCCGCCACCCAGGCCGACGAGCTGCGCGCACTGCTGCTGCTGCGTGACACCGTGACCGAGCTGCTGCAAGCGGAGTCGTCGTCACTCGACGACGGCGACGAGCACCCCGACGGCCCACCGGCCGGCTCGGCGGCGTTTCTGCGGATCCGGCTGAACATCCTCTACGGCGCCTACGTCGAGCAGTACGGCTTCCTGAACCGCTACGACACCTACACCCGCCGGCAGCGCAACAAGGCCACCGGTGAGCTGGAGACGATCCTCGATGAGGAGACCGGCCAGCCGAAGCTGTACCGCAACTACCCCCAGCTCGGCGGCTTCCGCGGCATCGACCCGTACGCCGCCACGGTGTTGGCGTTGGAGAACTTCAACGACGACACCCGCACCGCCACCAAGGCGGACATCTTCAGCAAGCGGGTCATCCTGCCCCGGGCGCCCCGCCTGGGCGCCGACAGCCCCGAAGACGCGCTGGCCATCTGCCTCGACGACCACGGCGCGGTGCTCCTGCCGCAGATCGCCCGGCTGCTCGGCGTCGACGAGCCCGAGGCCCGCGAAGCCCTCGGTGAGCTGGTCTACGACGATCCCGGCACCGGTGGCCTGGTCGAAGCCGCCGCGTACCTGTCCGACAACGTGCGCGCCAAGCTCGACCAGGCGCTCGTCGCCGTCGAGGACGACCCGAGGTTCGAGGTCAACGTCCGTGCCCTGCAACGGGTCCTGCCCCGCGACGTCGGCCCCGGCGAGATCATGGTGTCCTTCGGCGCTCCGTTCATCGACTACACCGAGGTGCAGGCGTTCCTCCAGGAGATCCTGCGCGATCCGCGGCTGAGGGTGACGCACCCCGGCGGATCAGACTGGCAGGTCAAGGGCAGCCGGACCGGTGTGCTCGCCTGCTCGACCTGGGGCACCCCCGGCATGTCCGCGCCCGAGTTGGCGCAGCGCTTGTTGACCAAGACTCCGATCCGGGTCTTCTACGAGGTCGAGAAGGGCAAGCGGGCGCTCGATGTGGAGGCGAGCGCCGCCGCGCAGGCCAAGGCTGTCGAGCTGGAGGAGCGGTTCGAAGCCTGGGTGTGGGAGGAACCGGAGCGGGCCGCCCGCATCGCGGCCACCTACAACCGGATGTTCAACGCCCACGTGCCCCGCTCCTACGTCGGGGCGCGGCGCAGCCTGCCCGGTATCTCGGTGGAGTTCAAGCCCCGCCCGCACCAGATCGAGGCGGTCACCCGGATCGTCAACGAACCCGGGGTCGGCCTGTTCCACTGCGTCGGCGCCGGCAAGACCGCCGTGATGGCGATCGGCGCGATGGAACTCAAGCGCCTTGGGCTGGTCAACAAGCCCGCCATCGTCGTGCCGACGCACCTGCTCGAACAGTTCTCCCGGGAGTTCCTCCAGATCTACCCGCAGGCCCGGGTTCTGGCCGCCGGGCAGGACGACACCAGCGCCGCCCGCCGGCAACGGTTCGTGGCGCGCTGTGCCACGGGCAACTGGGACACCGTCATCATGGCCGCCAGCTTCTTCGAGACGCTGCGGCTGTCCGACGCAGAGCAGCGCCGCTTCCTCGACGGTGAGCTGAAGGACCTCCGCAACAAGATCGAACGAGCGCACGCGCAGGCCGTCGCCAACGGCGAAGACCCGGACCGCAACGCCGCCGTCAAGCGACTGCAAGGCTCCCTGATCCGCAAAGAGGAGAAGATCAAGGAGAAGTTCGACAAGCCGACCGACCCCGGCGTGACGTTCGACCAGACCGGCGTCGACTTCGTCTTCCGCGACGAGTGGCACGACCTGAAGAACGACACGATCACCTCCAGCATCGTCGACGCCAGCAACGACGGCTCCGACCGGGCGATCGACTTCCGGGCCAAGCTCGACTTCCTGCGCCGCCGCTACGGCCAGCGTGTGGTGTGCGGGGCCACCGCCACCCCGATCGCCAACTCGGTGCGTGAGCTGTACGTCGTCACCCGGCATCTGCGCCCGGACCTGCTCGAAGCCACCGGCACCATGGACTTCGACACCTGGGCGTCGGTGTTCGGCAAGGTCGTCACGTCGGTGGAGATCTCACCCACCGGCAGCGGCTTCCAGACCAAGTCTCGGCTGGCGAAGTACACCAACGCCGCCGAGCTGTCGCTGATGCTGCGCACCTTCGGCGACATCCGCACCCCCGAAGACCTGCAACTGCCCACCCCGCTGCTGAGCGTCAACGCCGACGGGCACCGGGCCCCGCACGTCATCAGCATCGACCCGGCGCCCGAGCTGGTCGACTTCATCGCCTCCCTCGACGACCGCGTCGAGTGGTGCCGCAACAACCCCCGCGACCGGGACATCGACAACATCCTGAAGATCTCCGGCGAGGCGCGGGCCGCGTCGCTGGACCTGCGGCTGCTCGGCGCGGCCCAGGACACCCCGGGAAAGATCGACGTGGCGGCCCGCAACATCGCCGAAATCTGGCAGGCGCACCGCGAGACCCGCTACCTGGTCGACCCGGACGCCGAGAACCCGGTCGAGCATCCAACGCCGGGCGCGCTGCAGATCGTGTTCTGTGACCTGGGCACGCCGAAGCCGAAGGACTCGCAACGGTGGACGGCGTACGAGGCGCTGCGTGGCCGGCTCGTCGAGCTGGGGATGCCCCGCGAGGCCGTCAGGTTCATCCACGAGGCCAACAGCGACAAGGAGAAGGCCAACCTCTTCGCCGCCTGCCGCAACGGCGAGGTGTCAGTGCTCATCGGCTCGACCGGTCGGATGGGCACCGGCACCAACATCCAGAACCGGGCCGTCGCCCTGCACCACCTCGACTGCCCGTGGCGCCCGGCCGACATCACCCAACGAGACGGCCGGATCATGCGCCAGGGCAACCAGAACGCCGAGGTCAGCATCTACCGGTACGTCGTCACCGGCTCGTTCGACGCCTTCAGTTGGCAGACCGTCGCTCGCAAGGGCGGCTTCATCGACCAGATGATGCGCGGCACCGTGGCCCGCGAGATCGAGGACGTCTCCGACGAGACCCTTCAGGCCCACCAGATCAAGGCGATCGCCACCGGCAACCCACTGCTCATCGAGAAGGAAGAGCTGGGCATGGAGCTGGCCCGGCTGGAACGGGCCAACCGCTCCCACCACAACACCCACGCCGCCCTGGAGAAGCAGATCCGGGAGCTGCACCAGTGGATCGCCGTCGACGAACGGCGCATCGAGGCCCTGGACCAGACGATCGCCCAGCGCCAGGACATCCGCGGGGAGAAGTTCCGGATGACCGTCGCCGGCCACCACCTCGACAAGCGTCCCGACGCCGGCCGCGCACTGCAACACGCCATCACCGCCGCGTCCGCCGGCCTCGGCGCCACCGAGCAACGCGACCAGGTGCCGCTGGCCAAGCTGGGAGGCTTCGACGTCACCGCCACCATCTGGAACGGCCGCGACGGGGTCCTGGTCTCCCTCACCATCAATGGTGACTCCGGCATGAGCACCAAATTCTCGCTGACCGACGCCACCACCGGCGACGCCACCGGCCTCATCCGCCGCCTCGAACACCACCTCGCCTCCCTGGAGTCCCGATGCGGCCAGCTCGTCGCCAACATCGCCAGCCAACGAGAAGAGATCCAGCGCGCCCACACCCAACTCGGCCAGCCTTTCGCCCGCCACGACGAACTCGTCGACACCCGACGCCGAATGCGAGCCGTCTCGGCCGCCGTCGACGCGATCGCGGACCTCGACTCCGTCCCGGTCAACACCGCCAGCGCACCCGCCGTACCGGTCACCCTGGACGACGCCTGGATGCCCGAGCATGTACGCGACAGCCTCACCGCCGACGAACACGCCTGGCTGGCCACCCGAGTCCACCGCGTCGCCAACGCCGGCACGCTACAAGGTGCCGCCCGCGCCCAGGACGACGTCGCCGCGTTCGCCGCCACCTTCGACAAGGCGCTCACCGCCATGCTCGGCGACCCGAACGAACCCAACCTGTCCGTGGCCATCTTCCTCAAGTGCGACAACCCCGACTGGCGAGCGAGCCTGTTCAACGCCGCCCGCCAGGCCGTCCACGACACCATCCGTGCCACGCCGACACCAGAAGCCGGCCCGGTCCCAGTCGATGCCAGCGCAGACCGGCCCGGCCCCAGCCCGGCCAGCCCACTGACACCGGCCGCCATCGTCGCGGCCACCACGCCGGCGGATCGGGCGCTGCTCGACGCCTGCACACGGCAGGCCGTACGCGCTGGCGACGTCCAAGCCGCCGCGCGCGCCAGCGACAAGACCGCCTTCACCACGGCGTTCACCGCCGCGATGACCACCGCCATCAGCCAGCTCGATGACCCCGCTGACGTAGGACGCCTCGCCGAACTGCACGGCGATCAGGCGTTCCGCGACGGCCTGGCCCACCTCGTTTGGGACAAACTCACCCCCCGGCGACCGAATCACCAGAGAGGGCCCGGCACACGGTCCGCCAACGCGGCTGCGGTCGCCGCCACGGCGTTCTTGCCGGCCGGCACGGTGACGGCGGCGCCCGTCTCCCCCGCCCCTGTCACTACCCACCGGGTTGCCCGCCACGACCACGCCCACGTACCCGAGCGGTGACCTACACCGATGCGACACGTCCTCACGCTCCTGGGTGCCGTGGTCGCCGCCCGCGTCCAGTCACGGTGACGTCCCGGCCTGCGCGCACCGGCGCGAGCCTCTACCCGGGTCGTCAGTCGGTGGGCGCGGCACCCCGGCTACAGCCAGGCCCGACCATGCACCACAACTACTGAAAGTAACGGGTCTTGGAGATGCCCTCGCCCCTTGGGTCAGAGGAGCGACTTTCTTCCCTCAGCCGGCGACCGCCACCGCCGCCACCGCAGACAGCCATCACTGTGACGCACATCACGCCCCTCGGCTCATCGAAGAAGCAGGCAGAGCCAGGTTCCGACTGCGGAGGGCGGCCTCAGCCCCAGTTTCGACAGGGCTGGCACCAGCCTCTCCTGGGCAACATCCTCAACACGCGGCGGGCCAAGGACCTGGTTCCACCGGCTCAGCCGGCGCGGCGTGCGGCGCGCGGACCAAGGGCCTGGTCCACTGGCTCAGCCGGCGCAGCGCGCGAACCACGGACCACGAGAGCTGGTTCCCTCGCACACCTTCTGGTGATGTCACCCCGCAGACTCTGCCGGAAGCCAGCACGAACGAGGGCCTTAGATCCACTGACTCACGTCGGCCAGGAGAATCTCTGCACCTCACCTTCGATCGATCGGCACCTGGTACTCGCGGAGTCGCTAGCGGGGCGTCGTGGAGCCGCCGAAGCAGGCAATTGCGGTTGGTGGAATCGGTACGTGTTCTGCGTTGGTTTGACGCCTCGCGAAGGGGAATGACGAGAAGAGAGG
>NZ_JBNCOB010000037.1:0-55074 GCF_049847285.1 Micromonospora sp. DT62 | reverse complement strand
TCGGGGAGCACTTCGGTCGTGAGATGGCCGGCGAGGTGATGGCTGACCAGGCCGCGAGACTGGCTACCGGGCAGGGGTTGACCTCGGTGGAGGACGCGGCCCGTGCGGCGGCGTCGGGTGCGCGTGGTTCCGCCACCGCGCAGGCCGACGCGGCGTTGCAGGCACGGCTCAACGGCCAGCTCAGCGCCCTGGCCGGCATGCCGTTCGACTCGGCGGACAATGCGGCCCCCGCACAGCCCTCGTCTCCCATCGCGAGCGCGACACCAAGCGCGGAGCCATCCCACCATCCGCTCTCGGCGCCAGACTCGGCGACGTCCCGTTCTGGGCATGCCGTCGACGTTGACACGTCGCCAGTCGGCACCAGGGCCGCGGCGGGGTCGTTCACCCCTCCCGATGCAGGCGCGGCCGAATCCGGCAACCGGATCCCCGACCAGCGCGGGAGCGGATCCAGCGCCCCGTCCCGGGATTCCGACGCCGTCTCCGCCGCGTATAGGGCCGCCCCGGCGGTCGATGGTGCGCTCGCCGAGGCGCGAAACGCTCCAGGGGCGGATGCCGGGAATCGGGGCGTGGTCCCGGCGCCACAGGTCGAGGCACCGAAGGCTCCGCTCGACCCGACGCTCTCCTCCGTCGCGCCGACCGCACCCACGACAGTTGCTCCCGCCTCGTCCGGTGTCCCGGGCCCCGTCAGCGATCCGGTACCCGGTGCGGGGCTGACCGCGCAGAACACCAGCGTCGCGACAACCGCTCCGCAAACGACCGGCGGACCTGCCTCCCACGGTTCGGTTGCCAACGCAGCGCTCGCCGGCGTTCCGGGGGCGCAAGCGTCCGCGGTGATCCCCACGATGCCGGTCACGTCCGGCGAGACGGCGGCGAGAACCGCCGCACCGCAGGCGTGGTCCCCACGGGTTTCAGAGGTGGCACCGGAAAGACCTGTCGACCCGTCATCGCCTGACCGCACGCCCGACGTGGCACCACACCCGCCGAGAACGCAAGGACAGCCGTCCCCGCGTCCGCGCACCCCGGAGTGGTACGCCGCAAGGTGGGCTGCGGACCAGGACGCGTTCGAGCGACGCCGCTACCGGGGGCACTTCGAGTTCCAGCGCACGACTCATGAGCAGAATCGCCGTCTGGACAGTGCGGCGCGACTGCGTCAGGCCGCCGAACGGAGTTACGACGAGGCTCGTTGGCTGGTCAGCGAGGGTCGTCGCCTGGCGCAGGCCGGACATCGCGCCGCCGCTGAGCGCTACTTCATGGGTTCCCGTGACCGGGAGCGCTGGTATCACCAGCAGAACGATCTGGCAGAAGCGGTACTCGCCGGAGCGTCCGCCCCAGGTGTCGTCGCCGTCGCTGATGCGGACTTTCGTCGGATCAATGATGACGTCGGCACCCTGGCGTACGGTGCCGTGGAGACCGTCGACCGTTCGGCGTTGACGGGCGACGACCATCCGCCGCCGATCGACCGGTCACGCGACTACGGCCGGCCCGGCGGTCTGCGTCCGCCGCTGGCGCTGCACCAGACCGACATCGAGCGGCAGGTCCCCCGAGAACCCGACGGAAGCGTCCGCCGTAACGCCGACCCGCGAGAGGGCGGCTGGTTCGGCCTGGTCAACGACGGCGGACCGCAGGCCGACGCGACCCGCGGCATCAACTGCATCGACTGCACCCTGTCGATGTTCGACACCTGGATGCACGGCCGCCCCCGGGTGGCCGCCCCCCGCACCTTCGACGCCTACCTGGCGGGCGACGTCACACGCCCCATCAACGGCGAACGAGACGGCATCGGACGGGTGGAAGACATCACCGGAGGACGCTTCCAACGCCTCTGCCAGCCCACCCAGGACATCCAGGGCCCCCAACGACAACACGCCATCGACACCGGATACCGCAACCTCCACGCCCAACTACGCCTCGGCGGCCACGGCAGCTTCGCCTTCGTCATCAACAACTGGGAACAGGGCGGCGCCCACATCTGGGTCGCCCTCAACCAGAACGGCACCATCCTCTACCTCGACCCACAGACCGGCGCCGTGTCCACCACACCCCTCTACCGGCACCACGGCGCCGCGCACCCCACAACGCCGTCGACACCGAAGTCCTGATACTCGGCTCCGACGGCAGACCCATGCCACTGGGCGGACTACGACGAGGACGATTCAGCCAACGACCAGACCTACCGCAATACCCACCCGCCGACACCGACCAGGGATACGGCGAACTACACCTCAACCGCACGTATCTCCTGGACGGACCAGGCTCAGTAGGCTCAGGACCCCCGGTCGGTGAGGACCCGCCGGACCAGGGGGAGCCAGATGAGCTGTCACCGCTACTTGCGCAGTTGTCGCCTCAGGAGCATGCTGCCCTGGCCCTCCTGCGAAGCCAAGCCGTGGCTGCTGCTGACGAGGTCGAGGACGCGCTGGCAGATGTGGGAGCGCGGGTGACAGCGCGATTGAGGCTTGATCAGCCAATCGCCCTGCAAGATCGGGAATTCAGGGTGAAGGCCCTCGACTCGCTGATTCGTAAGTACCTTGACGAAGCGCAGGCGCTCGGCATTTCGGTGGAAGAGTTCAGTCGAGACGTGAACGACGTCCTCAGGTTCTCGTTCTCCATGCCGTCGAAAGACTGGTACAGGGACGCCGTGCGGGCGATCCTCGCGGAGTTGACCGAGATGGGATATGGTGTCGACGCCGAAAGCTGCAAGAACTTTTGGCGTACGGGCAATCGATTCTACGGGTTCAACTGCACAATCGTTTCGCCAGGCGGGCAAATTTTCGAGGTGCAACTGCACAGCGATGCATCCAGGGAGTCCTGGCTGCTGACGCATGAGGCGTACGAGGTGTTGCGTCGGAGTTCTGAGGCTCCTGAGCGGCGCATTCGTGCCCTCATGCAGATGCTTCTCGTCAACCGGAGGTCCGGGATGCCGGGCCAGGTGCCGCCAGGGCTTTCCGATGACTTCCCGGCCAAAGACGCCACTTTCGCGAAGTGGATACTTGCGAACCGTCGAGTCTGGGGCGAATACCTACGCAGGTTGGCCGATGAGGGGCGTAGCTTTTCGCAGGCCGTTGAGGACTTCGGCTTGACGGCAGAAGACTTTCCGATCTCCGACGAAATCCTCGTGCGACTGGGGAAGAGTGATGTTGACGTACTACGTAATTTACCGAGACGACGCCAAGGCTAGACCGGCGGGAATTTTCATAATGGATCCGGCCACTGAGTCCGCTGTCCTGTGGAACCATCGTAAGGCTGCCTGGACATACGACCCGGGCCTCGTTCTCAGGTTCCTCGACGATTATCGCAACCTGGACAGGTATGAGAACGTCGACAGGTCTGCGGTCGAAGGCGTGGTGCAGGAGGTCACTGGAGGCGAGTGCCTGCCGGACGAGGATTCGATTGCACTGATGCTTGAGGAAGGGCTCCGATCGGCTCAGTGAGTTCGCTGGCGATCGAGCGAGACGTTCTCGGCGGAGCAGGCACCCCTGACCTCGCCGGGCGGCAGCAGTGCGACCGGGGCGGACTGGCGTGTTCGTACGCGCGCAGCAAAAGCACGCGTTGCTCGGTGGAACAGCGCTGTCCGGGCGGTGAGTCGGGCTGGATGCGCGTACCGCTCACCGCCCCGGCTCCGGCTCCCGCTGTTCGGGCTCGTCTGCCGTGTGCCCATGACTGAGGAAGTACGCCCCGAGGGCGCCGGCGAGGGTGCCGAACACCACCACGGAATAGACGGCCAGCACCAGTTCGAGGATCTGCGCGAACGTGTCGGTCGCGCAGAGCGGCACACCGCTGATGGTGGTGAGCGCGGCGTCGTGCAGGGCCTGCCCGTGGTTCCGGTAGGAGCCGGTCACTGTCAGCAACTGCCCTGCGGTCGCGATGACCGTCACCGTCACGACGGCGAGCCAGGCCAGCCGGTCGGTGAGCAGTCGGCCGGCCGAGCGGGAGCCGCGAACGGCGGCGGCGACCACTCCGGCTCCCCGGGCCGCCCGAAGCGCGATGGCCGCGCGGGCGAACCGCAGGAAGGGTACGGCGAGGAAGATCACCTGCCACCAGTTCTGCTTCCAGAACTGCCGGGCAGTGCCGAGCCATCCAGGCACGCAGGACGAACTCCGCCACGAACACGGCCCACAGGATCCAGTTGGCGACCGTGAGGACGCTGCTGAGTGCCTCGTCGTGAGTGACCGACTGTACGAGCACCAGCAGCAGGAACCCCATCGGCTTGTCGAGCCGGCCGGTGAGGCCGTCAAGACGGGAATCCTCCTCTCGACGGTTCCGCGCCCCGGTTGCACGTCCGCCCTCGGGTCGGCGGCGGTCGCCGTGATCGTCGGAGTGGCCTGCCGGCACGGTCACGTACCGCAGGGGTGCTCGGCATCGGTGGGACCGGGCCGGACCGCCCGCGACGCGTCCAATCCGCAGCGGGCACGTTGCGGGCCACCGGCCACGATCGTCTGCATGGTCTGGCTCCTCGGGCCGGTGGTGTCGGGACGCGGTGTCGACAACCGACCGTAGGGGCTCGACCACGCCCGGGCTGCCCGTTTGCGTCAAGAGCCGAGATATTCGCGGCGCCTGCCCCCGCGCTGACGGCACATCCCGCCCGAATGATGTCTATCCCTCAATGTCGTTGGTAGGGTGCTGCGGTGCCTCCCCCTGCCACCGTCGGCGCGCCACCGGGCGACCGCTCCCTGACCTCAGATTCCACGCCCTCCACCGCCCGACAGGTGCGGCGCGCACGCTTCAGCGAGTCCGGTCTCGCGTGGCTGATGCTGCTGCCCTCGGTGGGGGTCTTCGCACTGTTCGTGTTCTGGCCGCTCGGGCGGACCCTGTACCTGTCGGTGCACGGCAACGACATCTTCGGCGCCGCGTCGGAGTACGTCGGCGCGGCGCACTACCGGGACATGCTGTCCGGTGAGTTCGGCAAGGTGCTGGCCACGACGGCGCTGTTCACGCTCTTCTCGGTGGTGCCGGCCGTGCTGGGCGCGCTCTTCGTGGTGCTGCTGCTGGAGGCGCGCATCCGGGGCGTACGGGCGCTGCGCACCGCGTTCGCGCTGCCGTTCGCGTTCTCGGTGGCGACCGCGTCGGTCATCTTCGCCGTCATCTACAACCCGGCGATCGGGGTGGCGAACGGCCTGCTCGGCTCCCTCGGCTTCGACCGGGTCAACTGGCTCACCGACCCGTCGATCGCGTTGCTCGCCGTCTGCGCCGCGACGGTGTGGATGAACTTCGGCTACAACATCCTCGTGCTCTCCGCCGGGGTCTCGGCGATCTCGCCCGAGGTGGTGGAGGCGGCGCGGCTGGACGGCGCGACCGGCTGGCGGCTGGCGACGCGGATCACCGTTCCGCTGCTCTCCCCGCAACTGTTCTTCCTCGTCGTGATCTCCACGATCCACGCCCTGCAGAGCTTCGGGCAGATCCACATCCTGACCAAGGGCGGGCCGGACCAGGCCACCACGACCCTGGTCTACTCGATCTACGAGAAGGCGTTCGCCTTCGGCTCCTCCGACTTCGGCGCGGCCAGCGCGCAGGCCGTCGTGCTGCTGGTCATCATGCTCGGCTGCACGGCCGTCCAATTCGGCGTCCTCGAACGGCGGGTCCACTACCGATGAAAAAGCTCAACCTCGGCCGGGTCGCCGTCTACGTCGTGCTCGGCCTGGCCGCGATCCCCGTGCTGTTCCCGGTCTACTACGGGTTCGTCGGCGCCGTGATGGGCCCCGGCGACCTGGCGACCTATCCGCCCGCGCTGGTGCCGAGCGCGCTGCACTGGCAGAACATCACCGACGTGTTCCGCTCGGTGCCGCTCGGCCGCTTCTACGCGAACTCCGCCGTGCAGGCCGGGATCATCACCGTGGCGCAGGTCGTCACCAGCATCTTCGCCGCGTACGCCTTCGCGTTCCTGCGCCTGCCGGCGAAGGCGGCGACGTTCAGCCTCTTCCTCGCCACCCTCATGGTGCCGTGGGAAGCGATCATCATCCCCAACTACCTGGCCATCTCCGACTGGGGCCTGACGCGCGGCGGGCTGACGTACCTCGGCCTGGTGCTGCCCTTCCTCGCCTCGGCGTTCGGCACGTTCCTGCTGCGGCAGGCGTTCCTGCAGTTCCCGACCGAGCTGCGCGACGCCGCGGTGATCGACGGGTGCGGCCACTGGCGGCTGCTGTGGCGGGTCATCGTGCCGCTGTCCAAGCCCTCCATCGCGGCGGTCGGGGTCTACGTCTTCCTCTCGGCGTGGAACCAGTACTTCTGGCCGCTGATCCTGATCCGCGACACCGAGTTCCAGACGCTGCAGATCGGCATCTCCCAGCTCAACGACGCCGAGGCGGCGCAGCCGGGCCTCGTCCTCGCCGGCGTCGCGTTGTCCCTGATCCCCACGCTGGCCGTCGTGATCTTCGGCCAGCGCTACATCGTCCGCGGGCTGACCGCCGGGGCGCTGCGTTGAACCATCGAGAAGGAGAACCAATGAGAAGACCTCGGCTCCGCCGGACCGCGGCGGCGTTCGTCGCCGTCGTGGCCGCCGCCGCGCTCACGGCCTGCGGCGACTCCGGGTCCGGCACCGACGGCGGCAGCGGCGCGCTCGACGCGCCCGGCGCCGAGGTGCTGGCGAAGGCCACGGACAAGACCACGATCGAGTTCTGGCACGCGATGAAGGGGGCCAACGCCACCGCCGTCGACCAGCTCGTGGCCGACTTCAACGCCCAGAGCGGCGGCAAGGTCGAGGTCAAGGCGGTCTTCCAGGGAAGCTACGACGAGACGATCGCGAAGTACAAGGCGTCGGTGCAGCAGAAGAGCACGCCGGCCCTGGTACAGATCTACGACATCGGCAGCCGCTTCATGGTCGACTCGAAGCAGGTCGTGCCGATGCACAAGTTCATCGAGAAGGACGGCTTCAACGCCGGCGACATCGAGCCGAACATCGCCAGCTACTACTCGGTCGACGGCAAGCTCTGGTCGATGCCGTTCAACTCCTCGACGCCCCTGCTGTACCTCAACAAGGAGGCGTTCGAGCGGGCCAAGCTCGACCCGACGAAGCCGCCGAAGAACCTCGACGAGATCGGCGAGCTGGCGAAGAAGCTCACGATCAAGGACGCCAGCGGCAAGACCGTCCAGTACGGCTTCAACGCCGCCATCTACGGCTGGCTGGTGGAGCAGCTGCTCGCCACCGACGGCAAGGAGTACTGCGACAAGGGCAACGGGCGCAGCGGCCTGGCCACGAAGGTGCAGTTCGACCAGGAGACGGCCGTACGCGTCGCGCAGTGGTGGACGGACCTGGTGAAGGGCGGCTACGCGACGAACACCGGCCGCAAGACCGACGACGCCCAGGCCGCCTTCAAGTCGGGCACGGTCGCCATGCACCTGGAGTCCACCAGCGTGCTGCGCGGCTACGTCGACGCCGCGAAGGGCAAGTTCACCGTGCTCACCGCCCCGTACCCGAAGGTGAGCGCCTCCTCCACGGGCGGACCGATCATCGGTGGCGCGTCGCTGTGGATCAACGGCGTCGGCCACAACGACAAGGAGAAGCGGGCCGCCTGGGAGTTCGTGAAGTTCGCCTCCGGCCCGGTCGAGCAGGCCAAGTGGCACACCAGCACCGGGTACGTGCCGATCAACGCCAAGGCGCTCGACGAGCAGATCGACAAGGACTGGATGGCGAAGTTCCCCCAGTTCCGCACCGCCGTCGACCAGCTGCACGCGCTGCCGCCGTCGGTCGCGTCGGCCGGGTGTCTGCTGGGCGTGATGCCGCAGGCCCGCAAGGCCTCCGAGGACGGCCTCGAGGCGGCGATCGTCGGTAGCAAGCCGGCCGAGCAGGCCATGAAGGACGCTGCGGCGAGCGTGCAGGGCGCCATCGACAGCTACAACAAGTCGGTCAGCTGACCACCGCACCGCGCTGATCGTCGAGAAGGGCCAGTTCCGGCGGGACTGGCCCTTCTCCGCTGCCACCCCCACGTCGTGGGGTGCGGGCGGATCCTATGGTGGGCTCTGCCACCGATCGAGGGAGAGACCGTTGTCACCGTCGCACCGCCCGCCCCGTCTGAGCGTCGCAGGGGCAGCCCTGAGCCTGCTCGTCGGGCTCGCCGCCTGCACCGGGCCACGGGCGGAGCCGCCCGAGCGGCCGGCGCCGGGGATCGCGGTGACCCAGGAGAGCCTGCGTGGCGGCGGGACCGGAGCGGAGGGGGAGGGCCCGGAGCCCACCTGGTCGGTGACGGCCAGGCGGCTCGACCAGCCGTTGACGCAGCTCGGCCAGGTCGTCGTCGTGCCGGACGGGCGGGAACTGCGGGCGGTGGACCGCTTGACGGGGCAGGACCGCTGGCGTCACCCGTTCCCGGTGGCCTACCAGTACGCGGTCGCCGGCGACCTGATCGTGCTCAGCGCCAGCAACGGAGGGTTGCTGGAGGTGCTCGACGCGGCCACCGGCGCCACCCGCTGGCGGGCCGAGGACACCCAGGACGTCGTCGTGCAGCAGCAGGTCGTGTACGACCGGGAGTGCGTCGGCACCGGACAGTCCGCGAAGTGTGTCGTCATCGCCCGGGACGTCCGCGACGGTCGCCAACTGTGGAAACTGCCCGCCGACCGGTTCGCCCGGGTGAGCGACGAGGCGCTCGGCGTCCGCGCGCCGTACGCCGCGCCCACCCAGCGGTACGTGTCGGTGCGGCTGAACGGGCGCACCTACACGAGCGTCGCGCCCACCACCGGCAAGGCCGGCGCCGGACGCCTGCCGAGCCGGGCCTGGCACGGCTTCGTGGCCGGCAACCTGCTGGTGACCACCGACCACGATCCGCCCCGGGACGACCGGCGGTGCACCGTCAGCATCGCCACCGTCGACGCGGCCACCGGCGCCGGAGGCTGGTCCGGCGAGGTCTTCAGCGGGCGACGCGAGGACGGCGAGTGTGCCAAGCGACTGGCGCACGACCGCAGCGGGCTGACCCTGATCGGGGGCGGCACCCGGCTCGTCGCGGTCACGGACGCCGGCCGGCCGCAGGTGGTCGACCTGCGGACCGGCAGGACGCAGTGGGAGGGCGTCGCCCCCGGCGTACCGATCGACGGGGACGAACGGTCCGTGCTGGTGCGGCGCACCGCCGACGAGGGCGAGCTGGCCCTGCTCGACATGGCCACCGGCGCGACGCGGTGGAGCGCGCCGGACCCGGGACTGTCCGGCACCTCGGCCAGCTGGCGGTCGAGCGTGACCGGACGCCTCGTGGCGGTCAGCGGCGCGGTGCAGGAACGACCGGTCGTGCTCGTCCACGACGTGTCGACCGGTCGCCAGCTCGGCCGGTACCCCGGTTGGCTCGCCGGCGCCGGGGACGACTGGGTCGCGGTCAGCCACTCCGGGGGCTCGGACGGGATCGCACTGGACCTGTACGTCTTCTGACCGGCGCGGCGGGCCGGTCCCGGTCCGCCCGCCGCGTCCACCACCGCCGCGCACGAGGGCCTGTGTCGAGGTCGGTGCCAGGGCTTGAGCTGCTGGCGCCGCCCGTACGTTGCCCGAGGTCGACGCCGAGCCCGCGGCACACCTGCATCGGCGGCTGTGCGGGACCGGTGGACAGGGGTGCCGGTGACGGCGGCCCTGCGGCGCCTCACGTGTCGTCCGACGCGGACCGGGCGGCTCCGAGATCGCCCCGCAGCGACCTGCCCGACCTGGCGTCGGCGATCGCGAGCCGCATCAGGACGACGAACGCCACCTGGTGGACCTCCGGCGGGAAGACATGGAGCGGGATCGTTCCCGGGTGGAGATCGTCGAGCCACCGCTGCACCATGGTGGCGCTCTCGCTCTCGCCGACGCCGGTGAACGCCTCGATCGCCTGTCGAAAGCGGCGCCGCGCCTCGTCCGCCTGCCTCGTCTCGAGCAGGGCCAGGCACAGACTGATCAGCGCTCTACCCTCGCGGTGCCGGTCGCCCGTCGCCCGGTGGATCCCGGCGGCCCGGACATGGGCGGTGACCGCGTCCTCGAACCGCCGAGCCGCCCGCAGGCTGTTGCCGAGGTTGTTCGACGCGATGCCCTCACCCTGCCGGTCACCGGCCTCGCGGTACGCCTCCACAGCCTGTTCGTAGGCATCGGTCGCTTCGTCGAACCGTTCCGCCTCCTGCAGGGCCACGCCGAGATTGCTCAGCGCGATGCCCTCACCGCGCCGGTCGCCGGCCTCACGGTACGCCTTCGCGGCCCGAGTGTGGGCGGTTGCCGCCTCGGCGCACCGCCCGCATCTGCGCAGGGTCAGGCCGAGGTTGGTCAGCGCCGTGCCTTCGTCCTGGCGGTCGCCGTTCTCGCCGAAGAGCGCGGCGGCCCGGGTGTGGGCGGTGATCGCCTCGTCGAACCGTTCCACCGCCCGCAGCGCCGAGCCCAGGTGGTACTGCCCCTCAGCTTCGTGGTGCCGGTCGTCGAGCTCGCGGAAGATGTCGATGGCTCGGGTGTGCGCGGTGATGGCCCGCTCGTGCTGCTGCAACTCCTGCAGGTCCGCACCGAGGTTGTTCAGGGCGATGCCCTCACCCTGCCGGTCGCGGGTCTCGTGGCAGATCTCGGCGGCCTGGGTGTGGGCGGTGACCGCCTCGTCCCACCGCCCCACCGCCCGCAGGGCCTGGCCGAGATTGTTCAGCGCTATGCCTTCGCTGTGCCGGGCGTCGATCTGACGGTAGATGTCCAACGCTCGGGTGTGGGCGATGATGGCCTCGTCGAACCGTTCCACTGCCCGCAGGGCCAGGCCGAGATTGTTCAGCGCCATGCCTTCGTCGTGTCGGTCACCGGTCTCCCTGATGAGCTCGACGGCCTGGGTATGGGCGGTGACTGCCTCGTCGGACCGGCCCGCCTCGTTCAGGGCCAGGCCGAGGTTGCTCAGCGCCATGCCTTCGCCGTGCCGGTCCTCGGCCTGCCGACATAGGGCGCGGTAGCTGTCGGTGAGCGTGATCAGCTCGGACAGATGTCGACGGAACGACAGGAACGCGTGCAGGAGGGATCCCAGCGCGATGCTCGCCGTGCGGTGCCCGTGCGTTGCCGCAGTCGTGCAGACGGCGACCAGGTTGGGCCGCTCGGTCTCCAGCCAGGCCAGGGCCTCCACCCGAGTGGGAAAGGTGACCGTGACCGGGGGTGGCCGCACCTGTCCGGCGGCGGCGTAGATGGTCTCGATCCGGGCTACGGCGTCCGCGGGGACGGAGGGCGCGGCGAGCGCGGCGGCGACCGGCGGCGGCTGCAGATGGGCACTCGCGGCGGCGGTGGCTGCGACATAGTAGGTGAACAGCCGGGCGCGGGCGGCATCCGGAACATCGGCTCCGGCCGCCGCATCCGCCTGCTCCTCGGCGTAGAGGCGGACCAGGTCGTGCATCCGCCATCGCCCCCAGCTGGGGCCTGCCTCGACGAGGTGGGCCCGGGACAGGTCCTCCAGCAGTGCTTCGGCCCGGTGCACATCGGTGTCGACCAGGCACGCGGCGGCATCGGTCCCGACCTCCGGGCCAGGATTGACCGGCAGCAGCCGGAACAGGCGGGCCTGGGTGGTGCTCAGTTGCCGGTAGGACAGGTCGAACGCGGCGCGAACCGCGCGGTCCTCCCGGCTCAGCCGGTCGAGCCGGGTGTGCGCGGCGCGTAACGCCTCGGCGAGGGAGGCCAGCGTACGGGTACCGGAGTCGCCCAGCAGGCCGGCGGCGATGTGCAGAGCCAGTGGCAGACCCGCGCACAGCCCGGCGATCTCGGCGGCGGCCCGTGGCTCGTCCCGCACCCGGGCGTCGGCCGGGCCGCGCGCCTGTTCCAACTGGTCGGCCATGAGCCGCACGGACGCATCGACGTCCAGCACGTCGAGGTCACGCAATCGGGCCCCGATCGCCAGGGTGTGCCGTGAGGTGATCAACGTGGCGGTGCTGTCGTCGCTCGGCAGCAGCGGGGTCACCTGGGCGGCCGTGGCAGCGTTGTCGACGACCAGCAGCAACCGCCGGTCCTGTGCGGCGTAGGCGGCCAGCACGCTGCGGAACAGCCGGCTCCGGTCCTGCTCCTCGGCGGGGATGTACTCCCCGGGCAGGCCCAACGCCTGCAGCAGGCCGAGCAGCGCCTCGCCCGGCGACAGTCGTCGTCGCGGGTCGTAGCCGAACATGTCCACGAACAGGACTCCACCGGGGAACCAGCCCGGCTGCCGTTGCGCCCGGGCGGCTACCTGCACGACCAGCTCCGTCTTGCCGACCCCGGCCAGCCCTGCCACTGCCGAGACCGGTCCCGCTCCGGCGCTTCCGCCGGGCGCCAGCTCCTTGAGCAGCAGCTCGACCTCGGCTTCCCGGCCGGTGAAGGACTTCGCGGCCCGGGGCAACCCGGCCGGGGTGACCTGCGGAGGCAGGGTCACGGTGATGGTGTGACCCTGGATCACCGCGTTGAGGAACACCCCGCCCGTGATCGTGTTCGATGTCGCCCCGCCCGCCCGTCGGCCGAAGAGCCGGCGACCGAACCCGTCACCCTTCACGCCACCCCGCCCCGGGACGGACCGGCCTCGTCGTTGCGGACCGGCGGGTCGAGCGGTTGCCGGCCGACGTCACGAGCCTGGGTGACCGGACCGTGGAACGTTCCGGTCCTGATCGTGTTGGTCACCCGGCCGGCACCGGCGACGGCCGCCGGGGACGTGAGGGCGGGCGCGGTCGTCGCGGACGGCGAGGACGGGCCCCCGATCGTCAGGTCGCGGGCCTGGACGACCGACTGGGCGAACTCACCGCCCTGGATCGTGTTGTCGACCCGATCGCCCGGCCCGGCCCCGGCCTGCGACATCGACCTGCGGGTCGACGCCGCGGTGTGGACCGACAGCGCCAGACCCAGCACGCTGACGAAGATCCCAAGTGCGCTGGCCCACTTGTCGGCCGCCGTCACGCCGATCTGGACGAACACCACGCCGAGGCCGACCAGACCCAGCGAGCAGATCGCACCGGCCGTCCATCCCACGATTCTCACACCACGATGGGTCATCGCTCCATCATCTACGGTCACCGCCACCGGCGGAACCGCGGCCGGTGCCGGCAACCATGGTCGTGGGCCTGCCCTGGCGTCGTCCTGCTCGACCTGCGCATGCCGCGGCGGGACGGCATCTGGGTCCTCCGACGGCTCCGCGAGCGCGGGGCGGACGTGCCGGCGCTGGTGCTCACCACCTTCGACGACGACACCCTCGTCCTCGACGCCCTGCGCGCCGGAGGGCGGGGCTACCTGCTCAAGGACGTCACGCTGGAGCAGCTGACCCGGGCGTCCTGCGGTAGCACCGACCGGGGCCCGCGTCCGGTCAGCACGCGGCTGGGGACCCGACGTTGTGGTCCCCGGCCTGCACCGGCCGGGGACCACACTGGAACTACCTGCTACTTGGCGGCGGCGGACGGCCGCGGCTTGACGCGGAACGAACCCAGGATGATGTGACGCATCTGTGCACCTCCTCTCAACTGGTGGTGGTCAGAGACCGGGCGTGTTCGAGGGCGTCCGTCAGCTCGTCCTCGTTCACGATCAGCCGTTCTGTCAGCAGGCAGGTGCCGACCGGCGTCGTCACCAGGCTGCTGCCGGCCCTGCGGTGGACGTCCACGCGGGAGGCGGCGCCGGGCCGCTCGTCGAGCGGGAATCCGAAACTGAGCCGGTGCACGCCCTGCCGGCCGGGGCGGCGCGTGTCCTTCTCCCGGCGCGCCAGCGGCTTGAGCGCGTCGGCGGTGCGCCGCCAGCGCTCGGACACGCTCACCCACTCATCCGTACGGACGACGAGCTGACGCAGCTCGGGTGCGAGTGCCAGGCGTGCGGCGTGCTCGCAGATCACCTCGGTCAGGTCGTCGCCCAGCCGCTGCTCCAGGGCTTCGGCCAGGACCAGCAGGTCCAGCAGGTCCTTGATCCGGAACTTGCGCTGGAACCGCTCCTCGGCCACGGCAAAGAGCCCGCACAGGTCGTCCTGTTCCACCGGCGCGACGCGCACCGGGACGCCACGAAGGTCGCCGGCGAAGGTGAACGTGGTGACGTCGGCGCCCATCGGCTTGTCGAGGTGCGGCTCGGCCGCGGGCCACTTCATCGCCACGCCGACGTGCGGCTCGTCGAGCCCCTCCAGGATGCTGACCGCCTGAGGTACGGCCCCCCAGCGGTCGACCAGATCCCGTACGCAGGACCACAGGACGTCCTGGTTGGGGGCGAACAGGTCGACGTCTCCCGACTGCCGCAGCAGCCCACGGGGATAGTGCCGGGCGATGCACGGGCCCTTGAGGACCGTGGCCCCGTACCGGCCGGCCAGCTCGGCGCCGGTCGCGTGGAGGGTCTCGACGCGTTGCTCCCACCGGCGCAGGTACGCGCCCTCCGCCTCGTTGAGCTCGACGCCCCGGGCCACCGCGGACGAGAGCCAGGTGGCGAGGATGCCCTTGCGGTTGGCCATGTCGGCGACCCGCCAGGTGGGCAGGTCCGGCGGTGCTCCGAGCAGGCGGTCCACGACGTCAAGATCGACCATGAAGATCGTCAGCCTCACCGCGAGATCGGTCCATCGCGGTGAGGCTGACGTCGGCGGCCATATTTTCTCGATATCCGCTGCCGGTCGACGGTCGGCAGGGCGCCGGAGGGCGAGCGGCGGCGGACAGCGTGACGCGCCACGGCGAGGAGCTCGCCGTGGCGCGTCGCCGCGTCAGCGCAGGCGGCCCTCGATGGCGTCGATGATGCGCGGGCGCAGTTCCGCCGCGCGGATGACGGCGTCGACGGAGCCGACCTCGACCGCGCGCCGGATGTTGTGCACCCGGTCGAACTCGGCGGCCACCTCGCCCAGCTTCTCCACGCGCACCGACGAGCGCAGCTCGTCGAGCTCCGCGGTCAACGCCGCGCGGTCGGTGCCGGAGGCCGCCGCGACGCGGGCCTCCAACTCCCGCACGCGAGGGTCGGCCGCGGTGCGGGCGTTGACGTCGCCGGAGAACACCACTGCGGCGGCGGGGGCGCCGCCGAGGACCGAGGCGAACGAGCCCTCCAGCGCGAGCACGGTCATGTTCGGGTTCAGCGCCTTCGAGAACACCACGAACGCGCCACCGTGGTACCGCGAGATCACGCAGAACACGATGGGCCCGCGGAAGTTCACGATCGCCCGGCCGATCTCGGCGCCGTACTCCAGCTGGAGATTGCGCATCGACTCGGGCGAGCCGTCGAAGCCCGACAGGTTCGCCAGCACCACCAGCGGCCGGTTGCCGCTGGCCGCGTTGATCGCCCGCGCGGCCTTCTTCGACGACCGCGGGAACAGCGTGCCCGCGGTGTAGGTGTCCGGGCCGTCGGTGGGCGGGAAGCCGCGCCGCGGCACCGACCGTGACTCGATGCCGATCAGGCACACCGGCATGCCACCGAGGTGTACGTCCTGCACCGCCACGGTCTCCGCGTCGGCCATGCCCGCCCACCGTTCCAGCACCGGGTGGTCCTGGTCGGAGAGCGCCCGCATCACGGTCCGGATGTCGAACGGCTTCTTGCGGTCTGGGTTGGTCTCGGCGGAGAAGATCTCGCCGACGGTGGTGAAGTCGCTGCCCGCCACGACGTGCGGGAAGGCGGAGACGTCGCGGTCGACCGGGTCGTTCGTCCGCGCCCGCCGCGGCCCCTGCTCGCCGGGCGCGACGTACGTGTGCTCGTAGTGCGCCATCAGCACGTCCCGCGCGGCGGCCAGGTTCGGCGCCCAGTACTGCGCCTGCCCGTTCGGGCCCATCACCCGGTCGTAGCCGCCGATGCCGAAGTTGTCCTCGGCCGACACGCCACCGGAGAAGTCGAGCGACTGCTTGCCGGTGAGCACCATCGCCGAGTCGGGCGTCATCACCAGGACGCCCTTGGTGTGCATCAGCATCGTTGCCTCGGCGTTCCAGTACGGCTGCGCCCCGACGGTGATGCCCGCGACCACGATGTTGATCTCGCCGCCGTCCTGGGTGAACTCGACGATCCGCTTGAGCGCCGCGGCCACCCAGTCCATGTTCTCCGTGCCCGACTCCATGGAGATCCGGGCGCCCGCGGACAGCGCGTACCACTCCAGCGGCACCTGCATCCGCTCAGCCAGGTCCAGCGCGGCGATCACGCGGCGGCACTCCGGCTCCGACAGCGCGCCGAGGGCCTTCGTCGGGTCGCCGAGCAGCACGACCCGGGTGACGCCCTGCGGGTGCCGCCGGGTCGGCGTGGTCACCACGCCCGCCACGATCGCCGCGCTGTTGCGCCCCTTCGGCCGGGCGACCGGCACCAGCGCGTGGTCGTCGTCGAGGTCGTGCTCGACGAAGGTGCCGAGCAGGCCGGTCAGCTCGTACGGGTAGACCGCGTTGCGGCTGCTCGCGCGCAGCACCTTCTGCCGGTAGTCGTCGAGCGGCTCGACCGGCTCGTCCGACGGCTCGCCGACGGTCAGCGCGGTGCCGCCCGTGGCGTCGAACGAGACGCGTACGGCGATCTTGGTCAGCTCGCCGGTCCGGCGGTCGCGCTGCCGCGCGATGAACAGGATCTCCTCCAGCCCGGCGCCCGCGGTCGTGGGCAGCACCCGCCGGGCGATCATCTCCAACTCAGCGCGGGTGAGGTCGCTCGGCGGCCAGACGTAGACCACGATCCGGTTCGTGCTGAAGCGCTTCCTCGACGGCCGCCGCGACTGCGCGCGACGGATCGAGTCGAGGCACGTGGCGAGGACGTCCTCGGCGGTGGGCAGCGCCACCAGCCGCCCGTCGTGCTCACGCAGCTCGGTCAGGTCGCGCACCTGCGCGAACGCGACGAGGCGGTCATCCGACGGGTTCTCCCGCGCCACGCACTGGAAGAGGTAGACCTCCTCGTCCGACGACGGCAGCCGGGTGAGGTCGAACTTGCTCAGCCGCTCCATCTGCATCCGCTGCGCGATGTACGGGTGCAGGCCGCGGATCAGCCGCTCCTCGATCATCCCGATGGTCGACGGCCGGAAGGTGAAGTGGTGGTGCATGACCGCGCCGCTGCGACCCGCGACGGTGGTGGTGAGCCTGCGGACCTGGTGCGGCAGCGGGTGCGCGTTGACGACCTCGTGCAGCGCTGCGGCTATCGCGTCGAAGTCCGCCGGTTGGTTCTCCCACGCCAGATAGATGTCGGCGTCGATGGCGTCGTGGCTGCCCGCCAGCTCGGCGAGGCCGCGCAGCGCGCTGCCCAGCGCCTCGAAGCCCACGGCGGCGGAGACCACGCACGAGCCCGTCCGCTCGGCGACCACGAACGTGCAGCCCTCGACCTCGCTGGTGCGTACGCCGGTGAGGTCCTTGTTGCCGTAGTAGCGCCGGGTCAGCACCTCCAGCATGACCGCGTTGTCCACGTCGTCGCGGACGAGCCGCTGGCCGAGCAGCCGCACCAGCGGCTCGGTGGAGCGCACCATCTCGGCGACGCGCTCGGCGCGGTCCGGCGCGTCCGGGTGCGCGTCGAGGTGGCGCAGGTGCCGGCGCACGTCGGCGTAGACGCGGGCGCGGTTGCGGCGCAGCAGCGGCTGGGCGAACCAGGCGAACACCACGCCGCGCGCGAGGTCGCAGACCACCGGGAAGCGGACCTGCGTCGCGGCCACCAGCCGCTCCAGCGCGAGACCGGCGGGCTCGCGCAGCGACTCGTCCGGCGGCGGCTCCCGCAGCCAGGCGCGCAGCAGCGTCGCGACGACCGTGGCGTCGGCGGACGCGCGTTGCAGGGCGAGGAAGATCCGGAACACGGCGGCTTCGAGCTCGGGGCAGCGCTCCAGCTCCGTGACGCCGTAGTGCCCGAGCGCCTTGGCGAGCTTGGCCTGGAACGTCTCCGGCAGCCCGGCCCGGTCGACGTCGAGGTACTGCAGGTAGGTGTGGAAGTACTCGCGGGCGCTCGGCACGTGGCCGGCGCCGCCGCCGTCCTCGCCCGTCGGCCGGTTGCGGCTGAGCTCGGTGAGGTCGGCGAACACGTCGATGAGGCCGAGTTCCTCGGCCAGCGGCCGGTGGCCGTCCTCGGTGGCCGCCCGGCGCGCGGCGAGGTAGTCGTCGAGCAGCCGGCGCTCGTCGTGCGGGTCGACGTCGAAGCCGAGCAGCAGGCTGCGCAGGTCCTCCTGGCCGCGCGTGGCGCGCTCCCGCGCCGGGATCCTCGCGGGCGCCTCGGGCAGGTCCAGCTCGACGGACTCGGTCACCGAGGTCTCCCCGGCCTCGGCGTCGTCGGCGAGCGGCTCCAGCCGCAGCAGCGGCGCGCCGGTCTCCACCTGGGTGCCCACGGAGACGACGCATTCCTTCAGCCGCGCCTTGAACGGCGCCCGCAGCACCGTCTCCATCTTCATGCTCTCCAGCACCAGCACCGGCGCGCCCGCCTCGACCTCGGCGCCGACCTTCAACGGCGTGGCGACGACCAGCGCGGGGCTGGGCGAACGCAGGACACCGCCCTCGTCGCGGGTGACCCGGTGCGCCACGCCGTCCACCTCGACCAGGTGGATCGGCCCGTGCGTGCCGATGAGCAGGCGGTAGCGGGTGCCGTTGACGACGACCTGCCCGGTGTGCCGGTCGAAGCGGTCCAGTTCGACGTCGGCGGTGCGCACGGTGCCGCCCGCTTCGACGCCGACGCGGAACCGGTGTGCGCCGACCCGCGCGACGCGTACGCGGTAGTCGACGCCGCGCAGCTTGAGGTCGAGCGGCCGGCCGCTCTCGTGCTGCACCTGCGGGCGTCCGCCGAACGCCGTCGACAGCAGCCGCTGCCGCTCGACGCGCTCCTCCTCCTCGTACGCCTCGATGGCGGCGGTCGCCAGCGCGACGGCGGAGTGCCGGTGCGTGACCAGCCTGCCCTCGCCCCGGACGCGGTCGATCCAGCCGGTGTCCGCGCTGGCGTCGATCACCTCGGGCTGGTCGAGCAGGTCGAGCACGAAGCTCTTGTTCGTCGCGCCGCCCTCGATGATCACCGTGGTCTGCGCCATCGCCCGGCGCAGCCTGCCGAGCGCCTCGTCGCGGTCGCGCCCGTACGCGATGATCTTCGCGATCATCGAGTCGAAGTCGGCGGGGATGGTGTCGCCCTCGCTGACGCCGGTGTCCACGCGGATGCCCGGCCCGGCGGGCAGGTCCAGCCGCGCGATGCGGCCGGGGGAGGGCGCGAAGTCGCGGTCGGGGTCCTCGGCGTTCAGCCGGGCCTCGATGGCGTGCCCGCGCTCCGCCGGCGGCTCGCCCTCGAGCCGCCCGCCCGAGGCCACGTGCAGCTGCGCCCTGACCAGGTCGAAGCCGGTGGTGGACTCGGTGATCGGGTGCTCGACCTGCAGGCGGGTGTTGACCTCCAGGAACGCGAACAGCCGGTCGCCGGGGTGGTAGAGGAACTCGACGGTCGCCGCGCCGCGGTAGCCGACCGCGACGGCGAGCCGTTCGGCCGACGTCTTGAGCTCGGCCGTCTGCTCAGGACCGAGCACCGGCGACGCCGACTCCTCGATGACCTTCTGGTTGCGCCGCTGCACCGAGCAGTCGCGGACACCGAGCGCCCACGCGGTGCCCTGGCCGTCGGCGATCACCTGGACCTCGACGTGCCGGGCGCCGGTGACCAGGCGTTCCAGGAACACGACGCCGCTGCCGAACGCCCGCGCGGCCTCCTGGCTGGTGCGCTCGTAGGCGTCGGCGAGCTCGGCCTCGTTGGTGATCACGCGGATGCCGCGTCCGCCGCCGCCCGCGGTCGCCTTGAGCATCAGCGGGTAGCCGATCTCGGCCGCCGCCGCCAGGGCGGCGTCCAGGGTCTCGACCGCGCCGCGGCTCCACGGCGCGACCGGCACGCCGACCTCCTCGGCGATCAGCTTCGCGCCGATCTTGTCGCCCAGCTTGCGCATGGCGTCCGGGCTCGGTCCGACGAAGGTGACGCCGATCCTCTCGCACAGCTCCGCGAACGCCGGGTCCTCGGCGACGAAGCCCCAGCCGACCCACGCGGCGTCGGCCCCGGTCTCCACCAGCGCGCGCTCCAGCACCTTCAGGTCGAGGTACGGGCGCGCGGACGCGGGACCGAGGTCGTAGGACAGGTCCGCCTCGCGGACGAAGGTGGCCGTACGGTCGACGTCGGTGTGCAGGGCGACGGTCTCGATCCGTGTCCCGGTCTCCGCGACGATGTCCCGTACGGCGTGGATGAGCCGCATGGCGGCCTCACCACGGTTGACGATGGCGACACGACTGAACACCGACCGAGCCCTCCTTTAGACCAATGATGCGCGGGCCGCGACGCGGCGGCACCTTCGGCAGTGTCCACCCTCGTGCCTGTGGATCAAAAGGTCAGGGGTCCGAATCCGTTCGGCGAACGGACGATGTTGCGGCGTTGACCAGCCAAAACGCCGGACGGAACCGTCATCGTTTCCCGGCATGTGTTGCGGCCGTCCACTTCGTGGGAGGGTGATGCGCCGGCGGTGCGCAGGTGTTACCGGCGGGTTCAGGTCGAGCGGGGTCGCGACGGGGCCTCAGCGCGGTGTCGCGACGGGGCCTCAGCCGGGACCGGTGTGCCGTCGAGGTCGTCGAGGAGCGAGCCCGGAACACGCATCCGCCACGCGTCGGTGACGAGTTCCGTCAGGCGGTCGACGTCCACCTGCGCCAGCCGCAGCATGACCAGGGGCAGCCCCTCGTACGCGGGCGTGCTGAAGAAGACTTCGGGCTCGCCGAGGAGCAACGCCTGCTTCTCCGCCTCGTCGCCGACGTAGAGCACCGCGACGTCCGTCCGGATCAGGCGCGAGGTGCCGGGTCTGCGCTCGGGGTAGGACCAGACGAACCCCTTGTCGGCGACCCGGAAGTCGAAGCCCTCGCTGTCGATCTCGACCACGTGCGGCAGCGCCAACGCCAGGTGCCGGACGTCGTCGGCGTCAGCCATCGGGGTCGCTCCGCACCATCGTCTCCCACACCCGCGCAGACTAGCTGCCGCGGGTGACAACATGGTGCTGGCGGCGAGGGCCCGACCGGTGGGACCCGCCTGCGCGTGGCGGATCCGGTCGCCGTTCGACCGCCGCCGCCCGACTGTGAACTCCGTTACCTCGCCGCCGAGCGGGAATGAGATCACCGGATCCGGATTTGGAGCCAGATGTGACTCCTGCACTCTTTCCAGCCCGGCTGCGCACCGACCGGTCGGCGGCGAGCCGATGACGGCCGCCGTCGACGCCCCCAAGGGGCCGGCAGCCCCGCTGACGCCCGGTGACCTGATGAGCCCCCGGCAACGCCTGCGGCTCGTCCTCGTCCTCGGGTCGCTGATCGCGGTGGGTCCGCTGACCATCGACATGTATCTGCCCGCGCTTCCCACGATCGTCGACGAATTCCAGACCACGTCGGCGGCGGTCCAGTTGACCCTCACCGGCACACTGGCGGGCCTCGCCCTCGGCCAGTTGCTGATCGGCCCGCTGTCCGACGCCGTCGGCCGGCGTGCGCCGCTGATCGCCGGCATCGCGCTGCACGTCGTGGCGTCGCTGCTCTGCGTCGTCGCGCCGAGCATCGCGGTTCTCGGCGCGTTGCGGGTGGTGCAGGGCCTCGGCGTCGCCGCGGCCTCGGTGGTCGCGATGGCCGTCGTCCGTGACCTGTTCGACGGTGCGGCCTTCGCGAAGCTGCTCTCCCGGCTGCTGCTGGTCATGGGGGCGGCGCCGATCCTTGCGCCGACCCTCGGCGGCGGGCTGCTGCGCTGGACGGACTGGCGCGGCGTGTTCGTGGCGCTGGCCGCCTTCGGCGTGCTGCTCGTGGTGGTCGCCGCGTTCGGCCTGCGCGAGACGCTGCCCGCCGAGCGGCGCCGGCGCGGCGGCGTGGTCGCGACGGTCGGCGTGTACGGCGCGCTGCTGCGCGACCGTACGTTCGTGGGCCTGGTCCTGGTCGCCGGGCTGGCCATGGCCGCCCTGTTCGCGTACGTCGCCGGGTCGTCGTTCGTCTTCCAGGACCAGTACGGCCTGGACGAGCAGCAGTTCGGGCTGGCCTTCGGGGCGGGCGCGGTCGGGCTGATCGCGGCGACCCAGTTCAACGTGCGGCTGCTGCGCCGCCACTCGCCGCAGCGGATCCTCGTCGTCGCCCTCGCCGCGGGGAGCGTGGCCGGACTGGCACTGCTGGCCTTCGCCGTGACCGGGTTCGGCGGGCTGCCGAGCCTGCTGGTGTCGTTGTGGGTGGTGCTCGCGGCGGCGGGCCTCGCGATGCCGAACGCGCCGGCCCTGGCCCTGTCCCGCCACGGCGAGGCGGCCGGCACGGCCTCCGCCCTGCTCGGCGCCGTGCAGTTCGGCGTCGGTGCGCTGGCCGCGCCCCTGGTGGGCGTCCTGGGCACCGGCGCGGTCGCCATGGCCGTCGTCGTCGCGGGGGGCATGCTGGCGGCGACGGCGGTCCTGTTCGTCGTCGTGCGGCCGTCCCGGCTCGCCGGCCTCGAGTCGGACGCGGTGGTCCTGGCAGCGCACTGAGCGGGCCCGCCGCGCGCTGCGCGGAAAGCAGTTGTCGGCGGAACGGGTGGCGGCCTAGCCTGCTGGCTGTGTACGCCCCCTGCCGGCGGATGCGCCGGGTGCGCCGGTGAGCAGCCGCCTTCGTGAGATCGCCCGACAGACGGTGGCGATCGCCGAGTCGGGCCGGTACCGCAACGGCGCCGGCGACGAGGTCGTCATCGGTGCGCAGGTGCGGGCCGCGGTCGCCGGCACCCGTCACCACCTTCCCGACGGGACGCTCACCGTCGGCGGCACGCCGGTCGGGGCCGGCGACGTCCAGGTGACGCACGAGTCGACGTTGCAGGCGGCCCGCCGGCTCGGTCCGGATGCGGCGTGTCTGGTGTTCGCGTCGGCCAAGAACCCGGGCGGCGGGTTCCTCGGCGGGGCGAAGGCGCAGGAGGAGAGCGTCGCACGATCGTCGGCGCTCTACCCGTGCCTGCTCGCCGCGCCCGACTTCTACGCGTTCCACCGCGGCCAACGCGACCTGCGGTACAGCGACCGGGTCATCTACTCCCCGCGGGTGCCGGTGTTCCGCGACGACAAGGGCAAGCTGCTCGACGTGGCGTACCAGACGTCGTTCCTCACCGCCGCGGCGCCGAACCTCGGCGCGATCGTCCGCAACCAGCCCGCGCACGCCCCCGACGTGCCGGCGGTGCTGCGCCGCCGTGCGCGGCGGGTGCTCGAGGTGGCCGCCGCGCACGGGCATCGGACGATCGTGCTGGGCGCGTGGGGGTGCGGCGTGTTCCGCAACGACCCCGCCACGGTGGCGGACGCCTTCGCCGACGCGCTGCGGGTGGTCGACCGGTTCGACCGGGTGGTGTTCGCCATCCGCGACAACCTGTCGGGTACGCCCGTGTACGGCGCGTTCGCAGAACGTTTCGGCACCTCCGCGCCGGGGCCGGCGGGCGACGCCCGTCGGGGTTGAGCGGTCCGGCCCGACGCCGCGCCGAGGCCCGGCCCGGCGGTGGCCGCGCAGCCGCCACCGCCGCCCAGCCCGCCAACGGGTTCAGTCCGCCACCGCCGCCCAGCCCACCCCCGCGTTCAGCCCGCCGGTGCCGTGGTCAGCGTGGCTGCTCGGCGAGGTCCCGGATGCCCTGCAACGTGCCGGTCATGGCGTCCCGCAGGGCGCCCAGCCGGCGTGCGATGACCTGCTCCTCGTTTTCCGGGGCCCGGTCGATGACCAGGCTGAGCCCGGTGCGGCCGGGGCCGATCCGCACGGAGTGGGACAGCCGGCACCCGCCGTCCTCGGCCGTGAGGCGGAACTGCCAGGTGGCACCCGGTTGTGCGGGATCGGTGGGGCCGCCGCCGAAGCGGTTGTCCGGGTCGAGCACGACCCAGCCGAAGGCCCGCGGCTCGTCGAACCGCACGATGTGCGAGATGGTGCGCCACTCGCCCAGCGCCGGATGGTGGTTGTGCCCCTCGAACCGGGCGCCGAGCGTCGGCCCCCGGCTGCCGTCCAGCCAGCGCACCCGGCGCAGCTCCGGACTGAACCGCGCGGGCAGCTCGATGTCCGTGACCAGCTCCCACACCCGGGCGGGATCGGCTGCCACGTGCAGGTCGCACTCGACCGCCGGGCCGTCGACGTAGCGCACGGCATCCTCCTTCGTGTCCTTCACTGACTTCCGGTCCGCGCGCCGCACCCACCGCCGTAGGACGGGCGACATCCGCACCGGACAAGGATGGCCCTTCCGGGGCCGACCGCGCAGCCCCGTCACGCTCACGCGGGTCGATGGCGAGTGCCGGTCATGGCGGCGGCGTAAACGGGTATGCCGTCGCATGGGAACCGAGGTGGCCGTGGTCGGTGCCGGCTTCTCCGGGCTGGCCGCCGCGCTCGCGCTCGCCCGCGCCGGGGTGCGGACGCGGGTGCTGGAGGCGCGCGACCGGGTGGGCGGGCGGGTGCTCACCCGGTGGCTGGCCGACGGCACCCAGCTCGACCTGGGCGCCCAGTGGGTCGGCCCCACCCAGGACCGGGTCAACGGGCTCCTCGCCCGGTACGGGATCGCCACCTTCCCGTCCGCCGCGCACGGCGCGTCGCCGGTGATCTTCCCCGACGGCCGGCACGCCGGAGCCCCCGAGGCCGCCGGGCGGGTCCTCGACCTGCTCGACGCGTACGCCGCGCGGGTCGACCCGGCTGCGCCGTGGGCGGGGGCAGAGGCCGCCGAGTGGGACCGTACGACGCTGGCCGGCTGGCTGCGCACGGCCGCGCCGGGCCCGGCCACCGCCCGGTACCTCGGGCGGCTGCTCGCGGGCGGGCTGCTGGCCGCCGGCCCGGACGAGATCTCCGTGCTCCAACTGGCGTTCTACCTGCGCTCCGGCGGCGGCAGCCGGGCGCTGCTCGCGATGGCCGGCGGCGCGCAGCAGGACCGGATCGTCGGTGGACCGCCGGTGCTGGCCGAGGCGCTGGCCGCCGCCCTCGGCCCGGACGCGGTGCGGCTGTCCGCGCCCGTGCGGGCCATCGCGCAGGACCGTGCCGGCGTGGTCGTGCACACCGACACCGACCGCGTCGAGGCGGAGGCGGTGGTGGTCGCCGTGCCGCCGACGCTGGCCGGCCGCATCCGGTACGACCCGCCGCTGCCGCCCCTGCGCGACGCGCTCACCCAGCGGATGCCGATGGGCTCGGCGATCAAGGTGCACGCGGTCTACCCGGAACCGTTCTGGCGCGGCGACGGCCGTTCCGGCGTGGCGTTCTGCCTCGCCGGGCCGGTCACCGAGACGGTGGACAACAGCACCCCGGCCTCCCCGCGCGGGGTGCTCACCGCGTTCAGCTACGGACCGGAGGCGAACGCGCTGCGCCGGATGCCGCCGCGGGACCGCAGGGCGCGCCTGCTCGACGCCCTCGCCGCCGTCGCCGGCCCGGCCGCCCGGCGGCCCGAGGAGTTCGTCGAGTACGACTGGTCGGCGGACGAGTGGACGCGCGGTTGCTTCTGCGGGGCGCCGACCCCCGGCTCCTGGTGCGGCTACGGCCCGGAGCTGCGCCAGCCGGTGGGACGGGTGCACTGGGCCGGCACGGAGACCGCCACCCGGTGGGCGGGTTACCTGGACGGGGCGATCGAGGCCGGCGAGCGGGCGGCTGCGGAGATCCTGGCGCGCACGGGCTGCTGACCCGCTCGGCCACCCCGCGAACCTGCTCGAAGGTGGCCGATGTCTGTGCGACGATCGTCGGGCGTCGTGCCGACCGGTCCGTCCCGCCGGTCCGCCCACGCACCGGTCGCTGGCAGGCATGCGGGAAGGCGCCCCCACCTCGTACCCCTTGGAGAGCATGATGTCCTCGTCCCCGGCGCGGGTCCTCGCCGCGCTGAACGCGGTGCGGCCGCCCGACCAGCCGTCCCCGGTCATCGGCAGGGCCGTCGTGGTCGGCGGCAGCGTCGCCGGGTTGCTGGCGGCCCGCGTGTTGTCCGACTACGCGGAGAGCGTCGTCATCGTCGACCGCGACGATCCACACGTGACCGGCGGTCGGCCGGGCGTGCCGCAGGGATCGCAGCTGCACGCGCTGCTGCCCGGCGGCTTCCTCCAGCTCGAACGCCTGTTTCCGGGATTCCGCGAACGGGCCGTGGCCCAGGGGGCGGTCGAGGCGCCACCGGCGGCCAGGCGGAACTACCTCGACGGCCGGCTGAAGGTCGTCGTACCCGACGACGCCGACAGCCTGGCGGGCACCCGGCCCCTCCTGGAGGGGTTGATCCGCGAGCAGGTGCTGCGGCTGCCCAACGTCAAGACGGTCACCGCCCGCGCCACGGGTCTGGTGTGCGACGGCGGCGTGGTCACCGGCGTCCACTGCGAGACCGGCGGGGCGACGGGCGTCGAGTCGGGTGACCTCGTGGTGGACGCGATGGGACGTTCGAGCAGGCTCTCCGAGTGGTTGGAGCAGGCCGGCTGGGACCGGCCCGCCCTGCGGCGGATGACCGTGGACCTCAACTACGCGACCGCCCTGTTCCGGCGCCCGGAGGCGGAACCGGAGGCCACGGTCGTCCTGGCACTGCACACCGCGAGGATGTCGTCGGACGTGGCCGGCGCCGCGTTCTTCGCCGTGGAGGACGGCCGGTGGATGGCCATGATGGCCGGCTACGGCGCCAACCGCCCGGGGCGCACCGCGGACGACTTCGTGCGCCGGCTGCGGGAGCAGTTCCCGCCGGAGTTCGGCGAGGTCGCCGCGAACGAGATGCTCGGCGAGGTGCGGACCTACCGCCACGCCGACAGTCGGCGGCGGGACTTCCACGGGCTGAGGCGCCTGCCGGCCGGGCTCGTCAGCGTCGGCGACGCGGTCGCGTCGTTCAATCCGGTGTACGGGCAGGGGATGACGGCGGCGGCGCTGCACGCGGCCTGCCTGTCGGCGTACCTGCGGTCGGGCCCGGATCTGGGCGCGCCCGCGCGCCGGTTCTTCGCCCTGCAGAAGGTCGTGGTCGACGTCGCCTGGTCGATGTCGACCTCCGCCGACCTGGCGCTGCCGCACGTCGACGGGCCCTACCCGCGCGGCTACCGGCTCTCCAGCTGGGCCAGCAGGCAGATCGTCTCGGCGACCGTCACGGACGTGCCGACCGCCCGGCGCTTCAACGAGGTCGTCTCCATGCTTGCGCACCCGCGCTCGCTGGCCACCCCCGGCGTGATCCTGGGCGCGCTGCGCGCCAACCGACGGGCCCGCTGACCGCGCCGTCCGCCCGCCCCGGCCGCCCGCGTCCCGTCGCCGCTCCGGCCCAGGCGTCCTGCCCGCAGGGGATCGCCAGCTTCGAGCCGCAGGTCAACGGCACGTTCGCCGGGACCGGCATCAACATCCGCACCGGGCCCGGCACCGACTGCACCTCGCGCGGCCAGGGCCAGCCCGGCCAGACCGCGACGTTCCGCTGCTGGCGAACCGGACACGACGGCGCCCGCTGGACCTACCTGCACAACCGCGCGACCGGCGTGTCGGGCTGGTCCCGAAGCGACCTGCTCTCCGGCGGGGGCGCCAGGGTCTCGTGCGGCATCTGATCCGCAGCGCGGGGGCCTCCCGAGGCGACGTCGCCTCGGGAGGCCCCCGCCCCGGTCAGTCCGCCAGGTCCACGGCTGTCCGAGACCCGGCACCCCCGCCCCGGAGCCGCGACACAGGAACCAGAGCCACCTCAGAGGGTGGTTTCGCCGTTGAGGCCGAAGTAGTCGTGCCATTTGGTGGCGGGGTTGAAGGTGGTGCCGGTGGAGAGTCCTACGTAGACGTCGTTGGTGCTGCCTTTGGTGAAGACGATGATGTCGTCTTTGTTGTCGCCGTTGACGTCGGCGAGGTAGGGGAATTCGCCGTTGAGGCAGAAGTGGTCGTGCCATTTGATGGTGGTGCCGGCGAAGGTGGTGCCGGTGGAGGTGGCGGCGTAGACGTCGGCGTTGGTGTCGCAGGTGAAGGTGACGATGTCGTCTTTGCCGTCGCCGTTGATGTCGCCGACGCGGGGTTGTTCGGTGCCGACGGCGAACAGGTCGTGCCATTTTTGGGGTGCGCTGAAGCTGGTGCCGGTGGAGAGGGCGACGATGACGTCGGCGGCGGTGTTGGGGCCTTGGGTGAAGGTGATGATGTCGTCTTTGCCGTCGCCGTTGACGTCGCCGAGGGCGGGGTGTTCGCCGGGGATGGAGAAGTATTCGTGCCACTTCACGGCGGTGCCGGTGAACGATGTTCCGGTGGAGAGGGCGACGTAGACGTCGGCGTTGGTGTCGTGGGTGAAGGTGATGATGTCGTCTTTGCCGTCGCCGTTGACGTCGCCGACTGCGGCGACTTCGTTGTGTGGGGCGAACCAGTCGTGCCATTTTTGGCCGGTGGCGAAGCTGGTGCCGGTGGAGAGTGAGACGTGGACGTCGGCGAGGGTGCCGTGGGTGAAGGCGACGATGTCGTCGCGTCCGTCGCCGTTGAAGTCTCCGGTGAGGAGGGTTTCGCCGTTGAGGCCGAAGAAGTCGCTCCATTTGATGGAGGTGCCGGCGAAGGAGGTTCCGGTGGAGGTGGAGACGTAGACGTCGTTGAGGGTGCCCTGGGTGAAGGCGACGATGTCGTCGCGGCCGTCGCCGGTGAAGTCCGTGGGCGAACCCGCCAGATACCGACCACCCGACGGGGACGGGCCGCAGTTGTCGCTGACCAGGTACTTCTGGTTGTACTGGCCGGGATACGGCGCCAGCGACGTCCCGTTGATCATGATCGTCTGCCCGACGCCGTTGTAGAGCTGCTCGTAGTGGATGTGCGCGCCGGAAGAGTTGCCGGTGCTGCCCGTGGTCCCGATCTGCTGGCCCTGCTGCACGTACGCCCCGTCGGGCACGGAGTAGGCGCTGAGGTGGAAGTAGTAGGTGGTCCACCCGCCGCCGTGGTCGATGACGATGTAGTTTCCGGCGCCGCTGGGCTGCGAGTACCGCCGGGCGACCCCGGCCGCGGAGGCGAGCTGCGGCGTGCCGGCGGTGGATCCTCCGTCGGCCCGCACGAAGTCCAGGGCCAGCCGGACCTCGGCGCTGTGGTGTCCGTACGTCCACCGCTGGCCGCACGGGAACGGGGCCTTGAAGTTCGGCGCCGCGAGCGCGGGGGACGACGTGGCCACCGCCCCCGTCAGTACGCCGACCACCAGGGTGAGTAGGGAGACCAGGATGCGACGCACCCTGCTCCTCGAATGCCGTGACATGGGTGACTCCGGTCAGGGAAGAGTCGGACGGGTGGGGCGCGCACCAGCAGGCCCCGCTCGGGCTCGTCGCGCGCGGAAGGAGACCAGCCGTCGGAGCCGGAAGAGACCCCGACGGAGGTGGGCGTTGCTAGAGCTGACGACGCGCCGCCGACGGTGTGTGGGCGGCGCGTCGTCAGCCGGGAGTCAGCCCGCGCGGCGAAGACGTGCGAGCATCCCGTTGAGGTCCTGGGCGAAGATGTGCTGCCGGAAGAAGTGACCGCCGGGCTCCTCGCGCCACTCGTGGGGAATACCGGCGCGGCCGAGGGCCGCCCGGAACTCGCGCTGGCCGGCGAGTACCTGATTCTCGTTCACCGTGTCGAACCAGTTGACCGGGTCCGGCGAGGTGCCGGCGACCAGGAAGATGCGCTTGTGGCGGTAGCTCTCGATGCGTTGGATCGGGTTGTCGGCGCTGACCCGCGCCTCGTCCCACAGCGGCGCGCCGTAGACGGTGCCGCCACCCAGGTCCTTGACGGCCGAGGAGGCGTTGGCCCAGTGCACGACGAGCCCGAAGTCCCGGCGCAGGCTGGCCGGGCCGGAATGGGAGCTGACCGAGCAGAAGTGCCCGTAGTACTTGGCGGTGTACTTGAGAGCACCGAACCCGCCCATCGAGAAGCCGGCCACGGCGCGGCCGTTGTACTCGGCGAAGGTGCGGAAGTTCGAGTCGATCCACGGCAGCAGCTGCGCCATGTGGAACGTCTCCCAGTTGCGGGGCCCGGCGAAGCTGCTGACCGGGTTCGAGTACCACCCGGTGGAGGCGTCCGGCATGACGACGATGAGTTCCCTGCCGGCGGTCAGGTTGATGATGTTGTGGTGCATGTGGAACTCGCGGAAGTCGGATCCGCCGCCGTGCAGCAGGTACAGCACCGGGTAGCGCTTGCCGCTGGTGTGGTAGCCGTCGGGGAGCAGGACGTTGACCGCCGGGTCCCACTCGATGGCGTCGGTGGCGAACCGGTAGTACTGGAGCCGGCCGTAGTTCTCGTGCCCGACGATGCGCAGACCGTGGCCGTCGCCGGCGGCGGAGGCCAGCCCCGGGGCGGCGAGGGCACCGCCGAACGCGCCCGCGGCGGCGACGCCCGCGGCGCCGGCGAGCAGCCGGCGGCGGCTGACGGACTTGCGGCCAGCAGGGATGTTTTCCATGAATTCCTCCATCGGGGTGGACCGCGCCGGATGGCGGCACGGAGCGTATTCCGTCTATGTGGGACGTCTCAGAGGGTGGTTTCGCCGTTGAGGCCGAAGTAGTCGTGCCATTTGGTGGCGGGGTTGAAGGTGGTGCCGGTGGAGAGTCCTACGTAGACGTCGTTGGTGGTGCCTTTGGTGAAGACGATGATGTCGTCTTTGTTGTCGCCGTTGACGTCGGCGAGGTAGGGGAATTCGCCGTTGAGGCAGAAGTGGTCGTGCCATTTGATGGTGGTGCCGGCGAAGGTGGTGCCGGTGGAGGTGGCGGCGTAGACGTCGGCGTTGGTGTCGCAGGTGAAGGTGACGATGTCGTCTTTGCCGTCGCCGTTGATGTCGCCGACGCGGGGTTGTTCGGTGCCGACGGCGAAGAGGTCGTGCCATTTCTGGGGTGCGCCGAAGGCGCTGCCGGTGGAGAGGGCGACGATGACGTCGGAGGCGGTGGCGGGGCCTTGGGTGAAGGTGATGATGTCGTCGCGTCCGTCGCCGTTGACGTCGCCCAGGGCCGGGTACTCGCCGGCGATGGAGAAGTATTCGTGCCATTTCACGGCGGTGCCGGTGAACGATGTTCCGGTGGAGAGGGCGACGTAGACGTCGGCGTTGGTGTCGTGGGTGAAGGTGATGATGTCGTCTTTGCCGTCGCCGTTGACGTCGCCGACTGCGGCGACTTCGGTGTGGGGGGCGAACCAGTCGTGCCATTTGGTGCTGGGGTTGAAGGTGGTGCCGGTGGAGAGTGAGACGTGGACGTCGGCGAGGGTGCCGTGGGTGAAGGCGACGATGTCGTCGCGGTTGTCGCCGTTGAAGTCTCCGGTGAGCAGGGTTTCGCCGTTGAGGCCGAAGAAGTCGTTCCATTTGCTGGAGGTGCCGGCGAAGGAGGTTCCGGTGGAGGTGGAGACGTAGACGTCGTTGAGGCTGCCCTGGGTGAAGGCGACGATGTCGTCGCGTCCGTCGCCGGTGAAGTCCGTGGGCGAACCCGCCAGATACCGACCACCGGACCCGCCGCCCGCGTTGACCAGGGAGATGTAGTGGTTCCAGTTCCAGTGCGGGCCCGGGTCGGTGTGGTCGTTGCCCGGCAGCTCGTGGTGCCCCTTGATCGCGGTACGGTTCTTCGGCAGGCCGTACTTGTCGCAGAGATAGCGGGTCAGCGCGGCCGACGAGCGGTACATGGACTCGGTGAACCAGCTCGGGTTGTCGACGAAGCCCTCGTGCTCGATGCCCACCGAGTACGGGTTGGCCGACCGCGCGTGGTAGGCGGTGTCGCCCTCGCGCACCATCTGGGTGATCTCGCCGTTGCTCGACTTCACCACGTAGTGGGCGCTCACTCCCGCCGACGGGTTCTGGAACCAGCTGACCGTGCCGGCGTACGAGCCCTGGGTCACGTGCACCACGACCGTGGTGATCCGCGAGGAGCGACCCGCCGCGTAGTTGCCGCCGTACGCCGAGATCCACCGGGCCGGCGCGTACTCCGGCACTGCCGCGGCGAGAGCACCCGGTGCCGCCGCCCCGGCGGGGGCGACGCGGGCGTACCGGCCGAGTTCCGGTTGCATCCGCTGGGGCGTGACCCGCACGGAGGGCGCGGTGATGCCGACCCGCAGGAGGTCGTAGACGTGGTCGGCGTACAGGCGGGCCGTCGCGTCGTCGGCGGCGTGCGCGTACCGCGCGACCACCGGGTACCAGGCGGAGATCCGGTCCCGGTCGGCGGCCGTGAGCCGCTCGGCGTCGGCGATGTCCCGCAGGAGGGCCGCGCCGCCCCTGATGTTGGCCGAGGTCACCGACTTCAGGGCGGCCACCGGTTGCCCGGTCAGTGCGGCCGCCCGTTCCAGCGTGCGCTGGCGGGGGTTGCTGACCAGGTGCATGACGCCGTAGCCGTTGGCCTGGCTGGGCTGCCCCTCGTGCCCGTCGAGCCGGGTCTCGCCGTAGCCGACGGCGACCAGCAGGTCCCTGGGTACGTCGAACTCGCCGGCCGCCCGCGTGAAGGCCGTGTCGAGCGGACCGGCGGATCTGGCCGGCGCCGCGGCGGCCGGCGCGACGGGGCTCAGCAGCGCCGCCGCGAGGACGACGGCGGCACCCCCGCGCCAGGAGAGTCTGTCGGGTCTCATGGTGGTCTCCCGTCCGCGGGTCACAGGGTGGTCTCGCCGTTCAGGCCGAAGAAGTCGTGCCACTTGGCGCTGGCGCCGAAGGTGGTGCCGGTCGAGAGTGCGACGTGGACGTCGTTGGTGGTGCCCTTGGTGAACACGACGATGTCGTCCTTGCCGTCGCCGTTGACGTCGGCGAGGTAGGGGAACTCGCCGGCGAGGCAGAAGAAGTCGTGCCACTTGACGGTGGTGCCGGCGAACGACGTGCCGGTGGAGGTGGCGGCGTAGACGTCGGCGTTGGTGTTGCAGGTGAAGGTGACGATGTCGTCGCGTCCGTCACCGTTGATGTCGCCGACGCGGGGGAGTTCGGTGCCGACGGCGAACAGGTCGTGCCACTTCTGGGGCGCGCCGAAGGCGCTGCCGGTGGAGAGGGCGACGATGACGTCGGAGGCGGTGGCGGGGCCCTGGGTGAACGTGATGATGTCGTCGCGTCCGTCGCCGTTGACGTCGCCCAGGGCCGGGTACTCGCCGGCGATCGAGAAGTACTCGTGCCACTTCACGGCGGTGCCGGCGAACGAGGACCCGGTGGACAGCGCCACGTACACGTCACCGGCCGCGTTGTGGGTGAAGGCGACGATGTCGGCGCGGCCGTCGCCGTTGACGTCGCCGACCGCGCCGATCTCCGCGCCGGGGGCGAACCACTCGTGCCACTTCTGGCCGCCGCCGAAGCTGGTGCCGTTCGACAGCGCCACGTACACGTCGCCGGTGTTGCCGTGCGCGAAGGTGACGACGTCGTCACGGCCGTCGCCGTCGACGTCGCCGGTCGAGGCGGTCTCGCCGCCGATGGAGAAGAAGTCGTTCCACTTCACCGAGGTCCCGGCGAAGCCCGCGCCCGTGGAGGTGCTGACGTAGACGTCGGCGAGGGCGTTCTGGGTGAAGCTGACGATGTCGTCGCGTCCGTCGCCGCTGACGTCGGTGGCGGACCCGCCGGCGATGGCGTGGGTCCGTGCCGCCTCGTCGAGCAGGGTCCGCGCCTTCGTCGCCACCTGGTCGTAGCGGTCGGGGAAGCCGGAGCGCTGCACGCACTGGGCGACCTGGCCGGCGGTGTAGCGGGGGTTGTTGCGGTCGCAGACGATCGCCCGGGTGACGTACTGCGTGGTGGCGTAGACCGGGTCCATGATCTGCTCCGGCGTGCCCCAGCCGTAGTCCCACCGCTGCTGGAACACCCCGAGCGAGGACTTGTCGCCGCACGGCAGGTTGTTCATGTGCGACTCGACCCAGCCGGCCTCGAACGCGGAGAGCATGACCTTGTCGTTGACGTTGTGGGCGCGGGCGACCCGGTAGACGATCACGCTGATCGCGGGGTCGTGGTTGGCGGGGATGGAGGTACAGGCCAGCGTGCCGATCGGGGCGTCGGCCTGCGCCGGCGCGGTCGCCACGACCGACGCCAGCGCGGTGCAGAGGCCGACCAGCAGGGCGAGGGGAGTACGTCTCACGATGCTCCTCTGAGGGGTGTCAGCGGTGCGGCGAGCGGTCCCGCCACGGAGGCGCGCTGCCGCCAGGAGGGCCGCCCGGGCTGACGGGTGCGTCGCCGCGTCGACACCTCCCCGTCGGTGGGAAATCGATTGCCGAGGAGTATCGCCAGGACCCCGACGGCTGTCAATGCGTCCTGGAATCTTCCTTCGGCAACTGAGCGGTGGCGGTAAAGTATTGACATCTCGCGATGCCCCCCGGTTAACTCCCGAGCAATCGATTTCTCGCGGCTCCGACGGTCATCCTGGAGGGACATCCATGAAGCCCCACCTCCGCCGCTGGCTGGCTCTGGCCGCGGCGCTGGCGACCATGATCCCCCCGGCGGCGGCGCACGCCGCCGAGCCCGCCCCGGCCCCGCGCGGTGTCGGAGCGCTCGCCGTCGTCGACGACAAGGGCCCGGTCGGCTGGGACGTCTACCGCCGCCTCGACCGGCTGCCCGAGCTGGCGGCCGGCAGCCGCACCCGGCAGTTCTCCAGCTTCGCCCGGGACGGCTCCAACGACGACGGTTTCGTCGGCACCTACTCGTGCCTGCGCCAGGCCGGCGGCTGCGTCATCGCCGAGGACCGCGGAGCCGGCGAGGTGCAGTCGATCTGGTTCACCCGCGACGAGGGCAACGTCAGCGCCACCGGCTGGATCCGCGTCGAGCTCGACGGCGTCACGGTGGTGGACACCAGCCTCCAGCGCCTCGTCGACGGTGGCCTCGGCCCCCCGTTCGTGTGGCCGCTGGTCACCAACGCCGACCAGACCTCCGGCGGGGTCACCGTCAAGGTCCCCATGCCCTACCGCGAGTCCATGCGGATCACCACCCAGTTCAATCCGCTCTTCCACCACGTCACCTACCGCACGTTCGCCGACGCGGTCGGGGTGCCCACGTTCGACCCCACCGACCCCGCCGCCGACGTGGTCGAGAAGCTGCGCGCCGCCGGCCAGCGCGACCCGAAGCCGAGCCAGCCGGGCGCGAGCATCAGGACCGCCCGGGTCGACGTCCCGGCGGGTGGGCAGTCGACACTCGCCACGCTCACCGGCCCCGCCGCGGTCACGGCGCTGCGGCTGCGGCTGCCCGACGCCGCCGCCACCGCGCCGACGCTGTCGGGCCTGCGGCTGCGGATCGCCTTCGACGGGCGCGCCACCGTCGACAGCCCGGTGGGCGAGTTCTTCGGCGCCGGACTCGGCGAGCGCTCCGTACGCTCGCTGATGTTCGCCATGGACTCCGCACCCGGCGGCTGGTACAGCGCCTGGTGGCCGATGCCCTTCCGCTCCACCGCGACGATCTCGGTCGCCAACACCACCGGCGCCCCCGTCGCCGGCGTCCAGGCGGAGGTGACCACCGCGCCGGGCACCGCCTGGACTGGCGCCCTCGCCCCCGACGGCGCCGCCGGCTACTTCACCACCCAGTCCCGTCGCGCGGAGACGGTCGGGGGCGGCGACTGGATCGTCGCCGACCAGGCCGGCCGGGGACGGTTCGTCGGCGTGTCCCAGACCGCCCGCGGCCACATCACCGGCGGCAACACCCGCAACTACCTGGAGGGCGACGAGCGCGTCCACGTCGACGGCTCGCCCACGCCGCGGATCTACGGCACCGGCACCGAGGACTTCTACGAGTCCGGTTGGTACTTCAACCGCGGCGAGTACAGCGGCGTCTTCACCGGCAACACCGCCCACCTGCTCCGCTCCGGCGGCTGTGCCGACGAGTGCGACGCCATGTACCGGCTGATGATCGGCGACGCGGTGCCCTACGCCACGGCGCTGCGCTTCGGCATCGAGCACGGCCCCGCCAACGACATGCCGGCGAACTACGCCTCGACCGCCTTCCTCTACACCCAGCCGACCGTCGCCCTGCGCCGCACCGACACGCTGGTCACCGGCGACGCGGCCAGCCGCGCCGGGCACGCCTACACCGACTCCGGGACCCAGTACCCGCTGACCGCCGCGTACGAGGGCGACGACGACAACGCTCCCGTCGCCGGCCAGGTGCGCGCCACCGGCGGCGCCGCCAGCTTCCGGCTCGCCGTGGACCCCGCCAACCAGGGCGTACGGCTGCGCCGGCACGGCGACCAGGCCGGCGCGTACCAGCAGGTCGCCGTGTCGGTCGACGGCCGCCCGGCCGGCGTGTGGCGGCAGCCGCTGGGCAACGACCGGCAGCGCTGGCTGGCCGACGAGTTCGTCCTCCCGGCCGCGCTGACCGCCGGACGCTCGGCGGTCACCCTCACCCTCACCCCGGCGGCCGGCGCACCGGCCTGGACGGCGGCCCGCTACGAGGCCGACAGCATGGTTCCCCCGTTCCTCGACGCCACCGCGCCGGGCGCGGTCACCGGGCTCGGCCTGGCCGGCGGTCGGGTGCACGCCCTCGGCCTGTCCTGGTCGGCGTCGCCGGACGACGTGGGCGTCGCCGGCTACCGGGTCTACGCCTCGCGCAACCCCGGCGTCGCGACCACCCCCGCCAACCTGGTCGGCACGACCCGGACGACCACCTTCCGGCACGGCCCGCTGCCGGCCGGACAGACCCGCCACTACCGGGTCGTCGCGTTCGACGGCGCCGGCAACGCCTCCGCGCCCTCGGCCGAGGTGTCGGCCACCACCCGCACCCGCAACACCAGCGACGCCAACGGTGACCGCCGCGACGACGCCGTCGCGTTCACCCGGGGCGCCACCGCCGACGTGACCACCTCGGTGTCGGACGGCACCCGGTTCGTGCCGGACGGCCGGAGGTGGAACGACTTCTTCGCCGTCGGCGAGGAGATCCCGTTCACCGGCGACGTCGACGGCGACGGGCGCGCCGACGTCATCACCTTCACCCGGGGCGACAGCGCCGACGTCTACGTGGGGCTCTCCACCGGCACGACGTACGCCGCCGGGGCCAAGTGGCACGACTTCTTCGCCACGGGTACGGAGATTCCCGCCGTCGGCGACGTCAACGGCGACGGGCGCACCGACATCATCACCTTCACCCGGGGCGCCGCCGCCGACGTGTACGTGGCGCTGTCGACCGGCAGCGGCTTCGGCCCCGGCGTCAAGTGGCACGACCACTTCGCGCTCGGCGACGAGTTGCCGGCGGTGGGCGACGTCGACGGCGACGGGCGCGACGACATCGTGACGTTCACCCGGGGCGCCACCGGCGACGTGTTCGTCTCCCGCTCCGACGGCACGCGGTTCGTCGAGGACGGCTGGAAGTGGCACGACTCGCTGGCGCTCGGCGACCAGCTGCCGGCGCTGGGCGACGTCGACGGCGACGGGCGCGACGACGTGGTGACGTTCACCCGGGGCACCACCGGCGACGTGTTCGTGGCGCTCTCCGACGGCACGCGCTTCGTCGCGCAGGCCGGCAGGTGGCACGACTGGTTCGCGGTGGGCGACGAGCTACCCGGCATCGGCGACTTCAACGGCGACGGAAGGGCGGACCTCGTGACGTACACGCGGGGAACCAGAGCGGACACGTACGTGGCGCTGTCGACCGGCGGCGGCTTCGGTCCGGGTGTCAGGTGGCACGACCAGTTCGCGCCCGGCACCGACCTGCCCCGCCCGAGCGTGTCGTGATGCGCGCGCCCCGGGTGCTCGCGGTGCTCCTGCTCGGCGCCGCCCTGCTGGCCGTCCCGGCCGCGCCGGCCGCCGCCGAGGACGTCGTCCGGGTCGAGGCGGAGTCGCTGACGGTGACCTCGTCGACCGCCCCGGTCGAGGCGCAGGCCAACTGCTGCGGGGTCGCCTGGTCGGCGGGCCGCCAGCTCTGGCTGCGGGCCGCCCGGGCGGGGGACTCGGTCACCGTGTCGCTGCCGCCGGTGCCGGCCGGGCAGTACGACATCGGCGCCGTGCTCACCCGCGCCGCCGACTACGGCACCCTGCGCTTCGCCGTCGACGGGGTGGCCGTCGGTCAGCTCTTCGACGGCTACGCCCCGACCGTGCGGCGCGTCGAGGCCGTACCGCTGGGGTCGGCCTCGCTCGCCGCGGGCAGTCACCGGCTGACGGTGACGGTGACCGGCCGCTCCGCCTCCTCGACGGGGTTCTTCGCGGGTCTGGACACGCTCACCCTGCGCCGCGTCGGCCCGCTGGCGACGGTCACCACGACGGCGTACGAGACGGTGGCCGAGACGCCGGCGCGCGGGCCGCTGACCCGGGTCTTCGACCCGGGCGTGGGGGAGCCGACGGCGTGGTACTACAACGACCACACGATCGTGCGCGACCAGCGGACCGGGCTGTGGCACGCCTTCGCCATCACCCACGCCGAGCCCGGCGCGCCCCAGGACGAGAAGAGCTTCGGCCACGCCACGGCGCCCACGCCCACCGGGCCGTGGACGAAGCAACGACCGGCGCTGACGGCCGACCCGTCGAGGGGCGAACAGTGGATCTGGGCGCCCCACGTCGTCCACGACCAGGGCACCTACTACATGTTCTACGCGGCCGGCAGCCCCGACTACGCGAACTACCGGATGCACCTGGCCACCTCGACCGACCTGTCCACCTGGACCCGCAGCCCCGCCAACCCGCTGTTCACCGACGGCTGGGAGGCGCGCGACCCGATGGTGACCCGGGTCGGCGACCGCTGGGTCATGTACTACACGGCGACCTCGAACCCGCAGGGCGGCAACCACGTCGTCGCGTACCGCACCAGCACCGACCTGCGGACGTGGAGCGGCCGGGGCGTCGCGTACGCGTCGCCGCACACCGGCCGGGCCGCCGGTCAGACGGAGTCGCCGTTCGTGGTGCGCCGGGGGGACTGGTGGTACCTCTTCGTCTGCTGCGACGGCACCGACTACGGCGCGGCGTACCGACGCACCGCCGTCTACCGCAGCCGCGACCCCCTGCGCTTCGAGGGGGCGGAGAAGGTGACCGTGCTCGACGCGCACGCCGCCGAGGTCGTGGTCGACGGAAACAACTGGTACCTGAGCCACGCCGGCTGGGGCCAGGGCGGCCTGTGGCTCGCCCCACTGACCTGGTCCAGCCAGGTGGTCGCCCGCGGCTACCAGGTGAGCACCGGCTTCCTGCGCGCCGACGTGCGCACCTGGCCGCACACCCGGATCGCGTCCCTGGCGGTCGACCCGGCCGGCGCGGGGGCGTACCGGCCGGCGTTGGACTCGTCGCACCGGGGCACCGGTCCCTACCTCTCGGTCGGCCGCTTCGACGTGACGGACCGGGCGGGCCCGCCGGCAAGGGTGGACGTCTCCGCCGACGGCTCCCGGATCAACCTGGTCGGCATGCGGATGGGCGACGAGCCGGTCACCGCCGACTGGCTGCTGACCGTGGCGCCCCGCTGGACCGGGCCGGCACTGCAGAGCGACGTCACCTGGTCGGTGACCGGCCAGACGACGGCGCCGGTGTGGGAGGTGGCGTTCAACGTCGACGGTGCCCTGCCGGCGGTCGGGGATCCCGCCGTGGCGGCCCGGCCGACGGGGGACGTGCCGGGGATGCCGACGTGGTCGATGACCTCCGGCGCGGATCTGTCCCTCGTGGCCGCCCACCGCTGGGCCTCGGCGTGGCGCGGCGACAACACCTGGTACGACGCCGGCCACGCGATGGCGGCCTGGCAGCCGCTGTGGCGCAACGGGGGCACCGCGTGGCCGCCGGGGTCGTACCCGGGCGGGACGTGGCGGTTCGCCGCCAGCGGGGTGGGGCGGGACACCGCGTTCGCCGAGACCGTGCACGCGGCGGTCAACGCGGTGCCCTGAGGGGCCGCCGGTGCGGGTCGGGCGGCGGGGTGGCGGCCCGGCCCGCACTGGGGGCGTTGACAGCACTTCGACGCCCGTCTATGTTGCCAGAAATCGATTTCCGATCTCTCCGGAGGCCAGCGTGAGCGACCAGGTGATCGTCGCCATGTCCGGCATCACCAAGCGCTTCGGCGGCGTCCACGCCCTGCGCGGCGTGGACCTCGTCCTGCGCGCAGGCGAGGTCCACGCCCTGCTGGGGGAGAACGGGGCCGGGAAGTCGACCCTGATCAACATTCTCTCCGGCGTCGTCACCGACTACGACGGAAAGATCTCGGTCGGCGGCCAGCCCGCACGCTTCGCCGGCCCGGCCGCCGCCCAGGCCGCCGGCATCGCCACGATCCACCAGGAACTCGACCTGGTGCCGGCGCTCTCCGTGGCCGAGAACCTGGTGCTCGGCCGGGAACCGCGCACCCGGCTGCGGACGCTCGACCGGCGGGCGATGACCCGCGCCGCCCGGGACTGGCTGGGCCCGCTCGGCGCCCAGATCGATCCGCGCCGGCCCGTCGGTTCGCTGCGCGTCGGCGAGCAGCAGCTCGTCGAGATCGCCAAGGCGCTCTCCCTCGACGCCCGCGTCCTCGTCATGGACGAGCCGACCGCCGCGCTCGCCGACGCCGAGGTGCGGCGGCTGATGTCCACCATCCGCGCGCTGCGCGAGCGCGGCGTGGCTGTCGTCTACATCTCCCACCGCCTCGAGGAGATCGAGGACATCGCCGACCGGGCCACCGTCCTGCGCAACGGCGAGGTGGCCGGCACGCTGCGCCCGGACCGCGCCGACCGGCAGCGGATCATCACGCTGATGGTCGGCCGCCCCGCCGAGGCGCTGTTCAGCGCGGGATCCGCCGGGCCCGCCCGCCCCGCGGGGCCCCCGGTGCTGGAGGTCGACGACCTCGCCGTACGGCCCCGGGGCACCCGGCCCGGGCGCTGTGAACCCGCCGGCGTCAGCCTGACCGTGCGCGCCGGGGAGATCGTCGGCCTGGCCGGCCTGATGGGGGCGGGCCGCACCGAACTGCTGGAGACCCTGTACGGCGCGGGCCCGCCCGGTCGCCGCAGCGGCCTGGTCCGGCTGGCCGGCCGCCCGTACGCCCCGCGCGGCCCCCGCGCCGCCCTGCGCGCCGGCGTCGGCTTCGTGCCGGAGGACCGCCGCCGCTCCGCCCTGGTGCTCGAGCACCCCGTCGGCCGCAGCATCGTCCTGGCCGCCCTGCGCCGGCTCAGCACCGCCGGGGTCGTCCGCGCCGGACGCGAGCGGGACGCGGTGCGCCAGCAGGTCGCCGCCCTGGCGATCAAGACGTCGTCGGCCGGCGCGCCGGTCGGCTCGCTCTCCGGCGGCAACCAGCAGAAGATCGTCTTCGCCCGGCACCTGCTCACCCGCCCCCGCCTGCTGCTGCTCGACGAGCCGACCCGGGGGGTCGACGTCGGCGCCAAGGCGGAGATCTACCGGCTGCTGCGCCGCCTCGCCGACGACGGGATGGGCATCCTGCTCGCCTCGTCGGAGCTGCCCGAGCTGACCGGCGTCTGCGACCGGATCGTGGTCCTGCGGCGCGGCCGGGCCGTCGCGGAACTCGCGGCCGACGGGTGCACCGGCGAGGACATCCTGACCGCGGCCATGGGCGGCACGGCCGCCGGAGGGGACGACCGATGACCCACCTGCGCGCACCGGACCAGGGGCCCGGCGCGCCGCTGGCACCGGCTGGCGGCGACCCGGCGGCCGGCGCCGGCCGGTGGCGCCGGACCGGCGGCCGGGGCGACCTCGTCGAGCGGCTCTTCGCCGTGCAGAGCCTCTTCGCGCTGCTGCTGGTGTTCGTGCTGGCCATCGCCGTCTCGCCCCGCCGCGACGGTGAGATCCTCTTCCTGTCCACGGAGAACCTCGGCAACATCGTCCGCGCGGTGTCCGAGATCGGGATCATCGCCATCGGCATGACGTTCGTCGTCCTGCTCGGCGGCATCGACCTCTCCGTCGGCGCCATCCTCGGCCTCTCCGCCGTCGGCACCGCGACGCTGATGGTCGACTCCGGGCTCGGCATCCTGCCCGCCGTCACCGTCGTACTGCTGATCGGCGCCCTCTTCGGCGCGTTGCAGGGCTACGCGACGGCCCGGCTCGGCATCCAGTCGTTCATCGTCACCCTCGCGGGACTCCAGGTCGCGCGCGGCCTCGCCCGGATCTGGTCGGGCGGGCTCGGCATCCCGATCGCCTACGGCGACGGCCCGCAGGAGGCGCCCCCCGCGTTCGAGATCCTCAACGGCACGATCAACGGGGTGGTGCCCGTCCCGGCGGTGCTGTTCATCGGCATCGGGGTGGCCGCGATCGTCGTGCTGCGCAAGACCGCGTTCGCCCGCCACGTCTACGCCATCGGCGGCAACGAGAAGGCGGCCCGCCTCTCGGGGGTGCCCGTGCTGCGGGTCAAGGTCGCGGTCTTCGCGATCGCGGGCCTGCTCGCCGCGGTGGCCGGCATCATCCACGCGGGACAGCTCAACCAGGGCAGCCCCAACGACGGCGCCGGCTACGAACTCGACGCCATCGCCGCCGTGGTCATCGGCGGCACCAGCCTCGCCGGGGGCACCGGGTCGATGGGCGGCACGCTCGCCGGGGCGCTGCTGCTCGGCATCCTCAACAACATCCTCGCGCTCAACAACATCGACGCCAACGTGCAGCTACTGATCAAGGGTCTGGTGATCGTGGCCGCCGCCGGGCTGCAGAAGCTTCGCCGCAGCATCGTCTGAACCGCCACCGAACAAGGAGCGTCATCATGCGCACCCGTACCGTCCTGCTCGCGCTGCTGTGCACCGGCGCGCTCGTCACCTCCACCGCGTGCAGCGTGGAGAAGCCGTCCGACGGCGGCGACGCCACGGCCGCGAAGTGCGGCGCCGGCAAGGACTTCCTCATCGGCATGTCGCAGGCCAACAACGCCGAGCCCTACCGGCAGGTCATGAACAACGACGTGCAGACGGCGGCGAAGTCCGTCCCCGGGTTCACCGTGGTGGTCGCCGACGCGGCGCAGGACAACAGCAAGCAGGTCGCCGACGTGGAGAACTTCCTCACCCAGAAGATCGACCTGCTGGTCATCTCGCCGAACGAGGCCAAGCCGCTGACCGCGGTGGTGCGCAAGGCGTACGACCGGGGGGTCCCGGTGATCGTGCTCGACCGCAAGGTGGAGGGCGAGGCGTACACGGCCTTCATCGGCGGGGACAACGTCGCCATCGGCAGGGCGGCCGGCGAGTTCTACGCCACCACGCTGCTGCCGGCCGGCGGCAAGGTCATCGAGATCGCCGGGCTGCCCGGCTCCACGCCGGCGGCCGAACGCGCCCAGGGTTTCCGGGAGGGCATCGCGGCCAACCCGAAGATCGAGGTCGTCGCCTCCCAGCCGGGGGACTGGCTGCGGGAGAAGGGCCAGTCGGTGGCCGACGCGCTGCTCAAGGCCCACCCGGACGCCGCCGCCGTGTACGCCCACAACGACCCGATGGCCGAGGGCGCGTACCTGGCCGCGAAGGCGGCCGGGCTGCACACGACTGTGAAGTTCACCGGCATCGACGCGCTGCCGGTGCCGTCGGGCGGGATCAAGGCCGTCGAGCAGGGCCGGCTCGCGGCCACCTTCCAGTACGCCACGGGCGGGCGGGAGGCCGTCGACCTGGCCCGTCGGATCCTGGTCGACTGCGCCGAGGACATCCCGCGTACCACCACCCTCGACACGATGCGCGTCACGAAGGAGAACGCCGCCGAGACGTACGCGAAGCTCGGTGGCGTCGCCTGACCGCCGAGCCGGCGCGGCCCGGCGGGCCACGCCCCGGACCTGGAAGAGCGGGGGAGACCTGGCATGACGGTGGCCGCGGTGCTCGGGGTCGACATCGGCACGTCCAGCAGCAAGGGCGTCCTCGTCGACCTGTCCGGGCGCGTGCTGCGTTCCCGCGTCCGGGAGCACCGGGTGGACCGGCCGCGACCCGGCTGGGTGGAGATGGACGGCCGCATCTGGTGGGAGGAGTTCGTCGCCCTCACCCGTGAGCTGCTCGCCCCCGGCGACGCCCACGTGGTGTCGGTCGGGGTCAGCGGGATGGGGCCGTGCGTGCTGCTCACCGACGCCGCCGGCACGCCCCTGCGGCCGGCCGTCCTCTACGGCGTCGACACCCGGTCCACGCCGCAGATCGCCCGGCTGACCGAGCGCTTCGGCGCGGACGAGATCCTGCGCCGGTGCGGCTCGACGCTGTCGACCCAGGCGGCGGGGGCGAAGGTCGCCTGGGTCGCCGACGCCGAGCCGGAGCTGTTCGCCCGGGCCCGGCGGCTGTTCATGCCGAGCTCCTGGCTGCTCTGGCAGCTGACCGGTCGGTACCTGCTCGACCAGCACTCGGCCAGCCAGTGCACGCCCCTGTACGACAGCGCGGCGCAGACCTGGTACCGCCCCTGGGCCGACGAGATCGCCCCGGGGCTGGAGCTGCCCGAGCTGCGGTGGCCCGGCGACGTGGCGGGGGCGGTCACCGCCGGGGCCGCCGCGACGACCGGGCTGCCGCCGGGCACCCCGGTCGTGACCGGGACGATCGACGCCTGGTCGGAGGCGGTCAGCGTGGGCGCCCAGGGCGTCGGCGACCTGATGCTCATGTACGGCACCACGATGTTCCTCGTGCACACGGTGCCGCACCCGCTGACCAGCCCGTCGCTGTGGGGCACGGTCGGCGCGCTGCCGGGCACCCGCAACCTGGCCGGCGGCATGGCGACCTCCGGGGCGATCACCGGGTGGCTGCGGGAGCTGTTCGACGCCCCCGACTACCCCGAGCTGCTGCGCCTGGCCGAGCGGTCCGGGCCGGGCGCTCAGGGGCTGCTCATGCTGCCGTTCTTCGCCGGCGAGCGGACCCCCATCCTCGATCCCGACGCCCGGGGCGTCATCGCCGGCCTGACCCTCTCCCACGGGCGCGGCGACATCTACCGCGCGGCGCTGGAGGCGACCGGGCTGGCCGTACGCCACAACATCGAGACGATCGAGGCGGCCGGCGGCGACATCCGCCGCGTCGTGGCGGTGGGCGGCGGCACCCGGGGCGACCTCTGGACGCAGATCGTCTCGGACGTCACCGGCCGGTCACAGCACATCCCGTCGGTCACCATCGGCGCGAGCTACGGCGCCGCGTTCCTCGCCGCCGGCGCGGTGCAGCGGGTCGACATCCACCGGTGGAACCCGATCCGGGAGGTCCGCGAGCCGCGCCCGGCGCTGGCCGCCGACTACGCGGAGCTGTACGGGCTGTACCGGCAGCTCTACGCCGGCTCGAAATCCGTCGCCCACGCGTTGGCCGCCCGGCAGACGCGCCTCGCGACCCCGCCCCAGCCAGGTACCGACGAGCCAGTGGAGGAAGTCAACCCGTGAACAACTACACCATGCCGGTGCTGGTCGATCCGCCGGCCGCCGCCCCCCGGACGGTCTACACGGTCGCCAGCGGCGACCTGCGGCCGGCCGCGAACGTCACCGGGTGGCCGACCCAGCAACGCCTGGAGGCGGACCTCGCCGACGCGGTGGCCGCCCTGGGCTGGCAGACCCGGCGGGCCCATCCGGTGGACGCCGGCGCGGGCCACGGCTTCATCGACAGCCAGCGCGCCGGCATCGAGATCTTCCAGGGGATCCCGGTCGACGCCCCGCTCGTCGTCGTGGAGGCGGTATGGCAGTACAGCCACCACGTGCTGGCCGGGCTGCGCGCCCACCGCGGCCCGATCCTGCTCGTGGCGAACTGGAGCGGGGAGTTCCCCGGCCTGGTCGGCCTGCTGAACCTCGCCGGCAGCCTCACCAAGGCGGGCGTGCGGTACTCGGCGCTGTGGAGCGAGGACTTCACCGACGAGTGGGCGCGCGACGGGCTGAAGGCCTGGTTGGAGACCGGCGAGGTGCTCCACGACGAGAGCCACGTGCGGGACCTGCCGCCGTTGCCGCCCGATCCCGAGGTCGCGCTCGGCGTGGCGCTGGCCCGCCAGTTGCAACGCCGGCCGGCCGTCGTCGGCGTCTTCGACGAGGGCTGCATGGGCATGTACAACGCGATCATCGACGACGAGCTGCTCAACCCGCTCGGCGTCTACAAGGAGCGGCTGTCGCAGAGCGCGCTGGTGGCGGAGATGTCGCGGGTGAGCGACGAGGAGGCGCACGCCGTGCGGGCCTGGCTCGACGCGGCCGGCATGACCTTCCACACCGGCACGGACGAGGCCACCGAACTGACCGACGCCCAACTGCTCAGCCAGTTCAAGATGTACGTCGCCGCGCTGCGCATCGCCGACGACTTCGGCCTGGACGCGGTCGGCATCCAGTACCAGCAGGGGCTCAAGGACACGGTGCCGGCGAGCGACCTGGCCGAGGGGCTGCTCAACGACGTGTCCCGGCCGCCGGTCACCAGCCGGGACGGCACGCGCGAGCTCTACGCGGGGCGGGCCCTGCCGCACTTCAACGAGGTCGACGAGGGCGTCGCGGTGGACTCGCTGATCACCAACCGGATCTGGACCGCGATGGGGATGGACCCGGCCACGACCCTGCACGACATCCGCTGGGGCGAGTCGTACGGGACGGACTTCGTCTGGGTGTTCGAGATCTCCGGCTCGGTGCCCGCCTCGCACAACGGCGGCTACGACCGGTCGTACAGCATGCGGCAGCCGCCGATGTACTTCCCGCTGGGCGGCGGCACCCTCAGCGGCGTCTCCCGGCCGGGCGAGATCGTCTGGTCGCGGATCTTCATCATGGACGGGGTGCTGCACGCCGACCTGGGCCGGGGCACCGTGGTGGAGCTGCCGGCCGCCGAGACGCAGCGCCGGCTGCGGGCCACCACCCCGCAGTGGCCGATCATGCACGCCGTGCTGCACGGCGTGGGCCGCGACCAGTTGATGGCCCGGCACAAGGCCAACCACGTCAACGTGGTCTACGCCGACGACGCCGACGCCGCCGACCGTGCCCTGCGGGTCAAGGCCGCGATGCTCGACGCGATGGGGGTGCGGGTGCACCTGTGCGGCGACGTGGCGCTGTGACCCGGCGGTGTCCCCGCCGCCGGCTCACCGGGCCCGGGCGGGCCCAGCCGCGCCGGCCGCGGGCTGTCCGTCCGGCGGGGGCAGGGACCGGACCGAACTCTCGCGGACCCGCAGGGTCGTCCGCAGGATGACGGTCGAGGACGCCTTCGCGGGGTTGGCGATCCGCTCGGTGAGCAGCGACGCCGCGGCCCGCCCCAGGTCGTACGTGGGCTGCGCGACGGTGCTCAGCGAGGGCCGCACCAGGTGGGCCCAGGGAATGTCGTCGAACCCGACCACGCCGCACCGCGTGGGCACGGCGACGCCCCGGTCGACCAGGCACTCCACCGCGCCCACCGTCATCAGGTTGTTGGTGACGAAGACCGCGTCCGGCGGCTCGGCCGCGTTCAGCAGGGAGGCCATGGCCCGGTAGCCGCCGTCCTCCCGGAAGTCGGCGTACCGAACCAGGTCCTCCGACACGCTCCGGCCGGCGGCGCGCAGGGCCTGCTGGTATCCGCGTAGCCGCTGGACGGCGGTGGAGATCCGCCGCGGTCCCGTGACGCAGGCGATCCGGCGGTAGCCGCTGTCGATCAGGTGGGCGGTGGCCGTCTCGGCGCCGTGGACGTTGTCCACGAGCACGGTGTCCACGGCCACCCCGTGCGGCTGCCGGTCGATGGCCACGACCGGCATTCCGGCCTCGGTGAGCCGGTTGATCAGGGCCGGTCGTCCCGACGGCGAGATGATCACGCCGGCCATCCGCTCGGCCAGGGCCGCCGTCACGTAGCGGGTCTCTTTCTCGGGATCCTCGTCGCCGTTGCACAGGACCACGGAGAAGCCCGCCTCCTGCGCCACGTCCTCGATGCCGCGCACCAGCGCGGTGAAGAACGGGTTGCCGATGTCGGAGATGATCACGGCCCAGAGACTGGTGCGTTGCCGGCGCAGGCTGCGGGCCACCGCGTTGGGCCGGTAGTCCAGGTCGAGCACCACCTGGCGTACCCGCGCGGCCAGGTCCGGATCCACCGACGAGTGCCCGTTGAGCACCCGGGACACCGTCGACGCCGAGACCTCGGCCACCCGGGCCACGTCGTAGATGGTCGTCATGCGGTCGTCCCCTGTCGGTGTCTCGCGCCCAGTCCGCACCGGACCCCCGGATGCGGCCGCACGAGCAGCACCCTCCGTTGCGGCCCGCCGCCCGAGAGTGGTCGGCCCTGAGATCCTATCTGGCAGGGAATCGATTTCTTGGGCGTCGTGGCCGCGCGCCGGGAAGGTGTCGTCCGCCTGCCGCGTACGGCGCTGCGCCACAGCGGCCGGCGGCGCGCGCACCGCCGGCCGGTCCGGTCGCCGGGGGCGAAAGGCCACCCGGGGACCGGACCTTCGACTTCACGGGCTGCCACATCGCCCGCAGGGAGATGGGCTGGCAGGCTGTCGAGGTGCGCGACGACATCCTGTACGGCCGCGACAGCGACAGGCAGCGGCTGCTGCCCCGCACTGGTCGAGGGCGAGACCCTCGGGCCCCCGGTGACCGGCCGGGCGTGACCGACCACCGGAGGGCGCCGTGGGCGGGGCGCGGGACGTGACGCCGGGCGGCGCGGACGACCTCGCGGGGGACACCGCCCGGACCATTGGGCTGGCGAGCCGGATCCTGCTCGCCTACTTCGACGACGACATGGGCCAGGTCGCCGCCCTGGTCAACCCCCGGCCGCAGGAGGCGGTCGAGGCGCTGATCATCCTGGCCCAGTCGGCGATGGTGCAGGCCACCGGCGGGCCCGCCGAGGCGATCACCAGGCTGCGCGAGTTCGCCGTACGGGCCGAGATCGAACTGGGCGAGAACTACCCGGATCGACGGCGCTGACCCGGGAGCCGTCGGGTCAGGCGCGGGTGATGCGTACCGCGTCGGCGACCACGTAGCCGCTGCCGCTGGTCCAGCGGCTCACCCCGACCTTGTTGCCGTCGCCGGCCGCGAGCGTGAAGACGCCGATCGACACCCACCGTCCACCGTTGACGCGCTGGTCGACCGACACCGACCGGTTGCCCGAGGCGGTGGCGACGACGTACGGCGTCTGGGCGTTGTATCCGGGGTCGGCGGGGTACCAGACCGAGATCTCGTAGCTCCCCGTCTCGGGGACGTTCGCTCGGTACCAGGCGACGTCGCTGGCCGAGGTCGGGTTCGCGAACCGGTAGTCGGTGCCGAAGCGCTGCCCGGAGTACGACGACGTGCTCCAGTTGGCGCCCGCCGTGAACCGGCCGGACGTGGTGTTGTCGATCGTGGTGGTCCACTGCTGCGGGGGCGGCTGCTGGGACGTGCTCACGTCCAGGTAGTTGCGGTCGATCTTCATCGTCACGCCGCCCCAGGTCTCCGTCACGTCCCCGGCGTACTGGTGCAACCGCTGGTGGTTCGCGTAGTAGGCGTCGGAACAGTAGCTCCCGGCGTCGGTGTCGGCCACGCCGTTCCACCAGGCGATCCAGATCTGGTCCAGCCTGGTGTAGCTCGCGTTGTTGTACTCCAGGCAGACGTCCCTGATGCCCGAGGATCCGCTGGAGTACATGCCGGCCAGGTAGCCCTTGGTGTGCAACCGCTCGACCCACCCGGACAGGAACGACAGCACCGCGGCGCGGCACGACGCGGTCGTCGGGTAGTGCTCGATGTCGTTGTAGATGGTGCTGCCGGCGCCGATGCCCAGCGCCTGCGCGGCGCTGGTGGCGCTGTCGGCGGCGGTGCGGCCCTGCGAGCGCGCGGTGGCGGGGTCGGCGGACATCTTCGGCGCGCGGGTGCCGCAGGGCGCCTGGTAGCCGAGTTCGATGGGGATGAGCCGCCAGCCGTTGGCGACCTGGTTGGTGACCCAGGTCGCCGTCAGGTTGGGCTGCGCGCAGGTCCGGCTCGCGCCGCTGATGTAGATGCCCACCGCGCGGTACGGCGAGCTGGCGCGCCACGCGTTCATCGCCGACTGCGACGGGGCCGTGCAGGTGTCGAAGCCCTTACCGACGAAGGTGCCGGGCTGCGGACCGACGGCGGACACCGCCACGGACTGCGGCTGTGGCTTCTGGGCCGGCGCCGACTCGGCCACGGCCGCCGAGCCGAGCGTGATGGTGAGCCCCGCCGCGGTGGCGACGCCCAGCAGCCAGGTGGTGGTCCTTCTCATCCCGGTCTCCCTCGAAGGTTTCCTTGCACGAGGTTGAAGTCAGTGAAGAACTTTTACACACCCATCGAAGGTTGGCAATAGTGTCAGATTGGTGACGCGTCGGTTACCAGTCGCAGGGCGCGTAGTCCTTGAGGAAGCAGCCGTACAGGTCCTCGCCCTGCTCGCCGCGGACGATCGGGTCGTACACCCGGGCCGCGCCGTCGACCAGGTCCAGCGGGGCGTGGAAGCCGGCATCCGCCAGCCGCATCTTCGTCGGGTGGGGCCGCTCGTCGGTGATCCAGCCGGTGTCCACGCTGGTCATCAGGATGCCGTCGGTCAGCATCTCCTGGGCGCTGGTGCGCGTCAGCATGTTCAGCGCCGCCTTGGCCATGTTGGTGTGCGGGTGCCCCGGCCCCTTGTAGCCGCGGCCGAACTGGCCCTCCATCGCCGACACGTTCACCACGTACTTGCGGCGGGCCTTCGCCGCGGCCATCGCCGGCCGCAGCCGACTGACCAGTACGAACGGCGCCGTCACGTTGCACAGTTGCACTTCCAGCAGCTCGACCGGGTCGACCTCCTGCACCCGCTGCACCCAGCTGTTGACCGGGTCGAGGTCCGGCACCAGGCCGCCGGCGTCGATGGCGGTGGCCGCCGCGATCCGTTCCGGCGAGGCGGAGCCGCTGGTCAGCGCGAGGGCGGTGAGCGCGTGCGGGGTGAGCGGGGTCGACTGCGGCGAGGCGGTCAGGCCGCCCGCCGTCTCGCCCCGCCCGGCCGGCTTGGCGAAGGTGACGATCTCCGGCAGGGGGCCCTCCGGCAGGGCCGCCGCCTCCGCGGCGACGAGCTGCGCGTACGCCCCGGGGCTGCGCCGCACGGTCTGCGCCGCGTTGTTGATCAGGATGTCGAGAGGCCCCTGGTCGCTCACCGAGTCGGCGAGCGCGATCACCTGGGCGGGGTCACGCAGGTCGATTCCGACGATCCGCAGGCGGTGCAGCCACTCCCCGCTGTCGGGCATCGCGGCGAACCGGCGCACCGCGTCGTGCGGGAACCGCGTGGTCACCGTGGTGTGCGCGCCGTCGCGCAGCAGCCGCAACGCGATGTACATGCCGATCTTCGCCCGGCCGCCGGTGAGCAGCGCACGCCGGCCGGTCAGGTCGGTACGGGTGTCGCGGCGCTCCCGGTTCAGCGCGGCGCAGGGCGGGCAGAGCTGGTGGTAGAAGGCGTCCACCTCGCGGTAGCGCTGCTTGCAGACGTAGCAGCCGCGCGGGTTGTGCAGGAAGCCCGCCGTCGTGCCCTCGGTGGGGGAGGCGAGCGGGATCCCCTGGGTCTCGTCGTCGATCCGGCCCGGCGCGCCGGTGGCGGTGGCCGCCGTCACCGCGCGGTCGGCCGCCGCGATCGCGTCCCGCCGCTCCTCGCGCCGGCGCTGCTTGATCACCTTGTAGAGCCGCGCGGTGGCCCGCTGCACGCGTACCACGTCGGGGTGATCGGGAGGCAGGTCCTCCAACGCCTCGAAGACGCTGAGACAGGTCTCCAGCTGGCTCCGGTCGATGCCGTTGGGGCCGGTTTCGGTGATGTTGTCCGCCGTCATGCCGTCGCTGTCTCGTCCCGTTTCCGCGCCGTGTCTTCCCGGCCCACGCCAAGTCCGACCCGGAACTGTACGTCACCGCCCGGCTGCCGGCGCATCCCGCGCCCGTCGACCGGCCCGTGGCCCGCGCTCGGGCGGACGATCCGCGCGCCCCGGACCGCGCCTGCCCGCGGGTGCACGACGACGGCCGTACGGCGAACGCCTCCGCCCTCACCCGCGCCGACGGGACGGGCGCTCGTCGGCGATGCCGGCGGGCGGGCGCCGCCTGGTCACGCCGGGCCGGCGCCGTGCCGGCCCGGGCGTGGGGCGGCGCTCCCCGTCCTCACCGCGTCGCGGCTGCCGGTGCCGCCGTCCGCTTGTCCTGGGCAGCCGCGCCGCCGGGGACCGGTGCCCCGCCGGTGCCCGCATCGGCGAACGCGCTGTCGCCGAGGCCCGAAACACCAGCGACCGCCGCCTCGTTCGCGGCGCGGCGGCGGCGGGCCCGTACGACGGCTGCCGTCGCCACCATCGCCGCCAGGGACATCGCTGCCGCCTGTAGCAGCGGCACCCTCCTGCTGCGTCGACGCCTCATGCGCACGACCCCTCTCAGTTCTTGAGTCCGACCTTGTTCACATCGTGGGGACACCGCGGCGGTGGCGAGGGGCGATTCGCCGCAATCGACACGGTCGGGTCATGCTGTCGCCCTCGCTGTCCGGGCTGGTCCGCGCCGCACCGCCGTGCCGGGCGGTGACGGGGCCCGGGCGGTCGGCCCTCGGCCGCTGCGGTGTCCCGCCGTGACCGTGCTCATCGAAGAACTGACCGTGGAAGGCGACGACCCGTGAAGCAGTGGCTGTACCTCGCCGGAGCCATCGGCCTGGAAGTGAGCGGGACCCTCGCGTTGCGCGCGGCCAACGACCACCCCGCGTGGATCGCGCTGGTCGTCGTCGGCTACACCCTCTCCTTCGCCCTCATCTCGCTGGTCCTGCGGGAGGGCATGCCGATCGGCGTCGCGTACGGCGTCTGGGCCGCCAGCGGGGTCATCCTCACCGCGCTGCTGGCCGCGCTGCTGTTCGGCGACGCCCTGACCTGGGTGATGGGACTCGGCTTCGCCGTCATCGTCGCCGGGGTCCTGCTCGTCGAATTCGGCTCCCACCGGGCGGAACCGGGGCGCACCGCGCCGCACGACGTCCACCACGAGCCCGAGGGGGCACGATGAGCTGGGTCTTCCTGGCCGCCGCGATCGCCTTCGAGGTCACCGCCACCATGGCACTGCGTGCCTCCGATGGGCTGCGCAGGAAGGCCTGGGCGCCCGTCGTCGTCGGCGGCTACGTGACGTGCTTCGTCTTCCTCAGCCTGGCCCTCCGCGCCGGCATGGCCGTCGGCGTCGCCTACGGCGTCTGGGCCGCGGCCGGCATCGCACTGACCGCGATCATCGCGCGGCTCGCCTTCAACGACCCGCTCACCAAGGTCATGATGCTCGGCATCGGTCTCATCGCCGCCGGTGTGCTCCTCGTCGAACTCGGCGCCACGTCGGCGCACTGAGCCCGCACCCCGACCCTTCGGCGTCGTCCGCCGGGCGAGGCCGGTCACGCCCGTCCTCGCCCCGCCCGGGGGCGTGCGTGGCGCCACGCACGTTGGCACAATGGCCGGGCTGTCGACCCGGACGGGGAGTGGGTGCCGACGATGACCGAGAACCACGTCCAGCCGAACGAGACCACCGTGCCGTTGCTGCACTGCGTGTCGGCGGAGGAGACCCTGGCGTTCTGGCGCGCGCTCGATTTCGAGGTCACGTACGAGCAGACGAAGCCGTACGTCTACCTGGCGTTCCGGTGGAGCGGGTTCGAGCTGCACTACGGCGGCGCGCCGAGCGGCGTGGACCCGTCGGCCGAGAACACCGGCGGTTGCCTGGTGATGGTCGACGAGGTCGCGCCCTACCACGCGGCGTTCAGCGAGGCGATGCGCCGCACCTACGGCAGGGTGCTCGCCAAGGGACGCCCCCGGATGACCCGCTACCGTGCCGGTGCGTCGCGGTTCAGCGTCGTCGATCCGTCGGGGAACACCATCATCTTCATCCGACGCGACGAGCCGGCGGAGCTGGAGTACGGCGGCTCGAAGCGGTTGCAGGGGCTGGCCCGGGTCCTCGACAACGCGCGGATCCTGCGCGAGTTCAAGACCGACGACCTGGCCGCCTTCCGGGCGCTCAACTCGGGGCTGCGCCGGCACGGCGAGGCGGCGCCGGCCGTCGAACAGGCGTTGGCGCTGGCCGGGTTGATCGAGCTGTCGCTCGCGCTGGGGAAGCCGGAGCTGGTGCCCGACTGGGGCGGCCGGCTCGCGACCCTCCCGTTGACCGCACCGGAGCGGGCGCGGGTACGCCAGGCGGTCGCCGATCCCGCCGTGCTCGGGCCCTGGTTGCCGGACCCGGACTGACGGACCGGGGCCGGATGATCGCCGCCTCTGCGAAGGTGGGGGCATGGCCGCCCTGTCCCGTGCTCGTCTGGCCGACTGGACCGTCGTCACGCCGCTGCTGGCGATCCTGGTGCTGATCCTGACCTGGGGGCGTGACCTGTCCGGCCCCGTCGTGGTCGTGGTGGCCGTGTTGCTGGCCGGGGCGGTGCTGGCCGCCGTGCACCACGCCGAGGTGGTGGCCCACAAGGTGGGGGAGCCGTACGGCTCGCTCGTGCTCGCCGTGGCCGTCACCGTCATCGAGGTCGCCCTGATCGTCACGCTCATGATCAGCGGCGGCGAGAAGACGCAGTCCCTCGCCCGCGACACCGTCTTCGCCGCCGTCATGATCACCTGCAACGGGATCCTCGGGTTGTCGCTGCTGCTCGGGGCGCTGCGCCGCCGGGTGGCGGTCTTCAACTCCGAGGGCACCGGCGGCGCGCTGGCGACCGTGACCACCCTCGCCGCCCTGAGCCTCGTCGTGCCGACCTTCACCACCAGCCGGCCGGGCCCGCAGTTCACCCCGGCACAGCTCGCCTTCGCCGCCGTGGTCTCGCTCGCCCTCTACGGCCTGTTCGTCATGGTGCAGGCCGGCCGCCACCGCGACTACTTCCTGCCCGTCAACAGCCAGGGCCGGGCACTCGACGCGGCGGGACACGCCGAGCCGCCGTCGGACCGGGCCGCCCTGCTCAGCCTCGGCCTGCTGCTGGTGGCACTGGTCGCCGTGGTGGGCGACGCCAAGTCGGTGTCCCCGGCGATCGAGTCCGCCGTCGCCGGGGCGAACCTGCCCCCGTCGTTCGTCGGCGTGATCATCGCGCTGCTGGTGCTGTTGCCCGAGACGATCGCCGCCGCCCGGGCCGCCCGCCGCGACCGCGTACAGATCAGCCTGAACCTGGCCCTGGGCTCGGCCATGGCCAGCATCGGGCTGACCATCCCCGCGATAGCGATCGCCTCGATCTGGTTGGAGGGCCCGCTGCTGCTCGGCCTCGGCGGCACCCAGGTGACCCTGCTCGCCCTCACCGTCGTCACCGGCGTGCTGACCGTGGTGCCGGGGCGGGCCACGGTGCTCCAGGGCGGCGTGCACCTGGTGTTGCTTGCCGCCTTCGTCTTCCTCGCCGCCAGCCCCTGAGCGTCGCCGCGACCACGCGCCGGGCCCACGTACCGTCGCGGCAGGTCTGGTGTTGATCGCCAGCCGCGCCACCAACGGCAGCTCGCCACGAGCTTCGAGGAGCGACCGGCGGTACGCGCCACATTCGACCTGTCCTACCGGATGCTCCGCGAGCCCGACCGTCGGCTGTTCCGCCTGCTCGCCCAGGTGCGCGCCCTGTGGACGACGCTTGGCCCAGAGGACGATTTCGAACTGCGGCGCGTTCCATAGCGGAGTCGGCGCGGCCCCGACGGTCGTAATCGGTCGACATACGAGTAACGCGTTCGGAACTGTTCCGAACGGCGCAGACCCTTTCCCGCATCACCAACCACCGGCAAGACTCATGGCAGATACGGCCACGCAGGACGACTTTCTCGTACTGCGAGCCACAACTGGAGGAAAGGAGCGGGCAAATGAATGCACGCCTGAATCGAAAACTGCCGGCAGCCCTGGCGGGG
>NZ_JBNCOB010000036.1:24059-59224 GCF_049847285.1 Micromonospora sp. DT62 | reverse complement strand
TACATCTCGAACACCGACACGCGAAGATCCTCACTCAACAGCTCAAGCCCTGGCACCGACTTCGACACAGGCCCTAGGGGGTCAGGTGGGCCAGGGCGCCTGTTTCCAGGGCGGCCCAGACCGTGGCGTCCGGGGCGACCGTGAGGCCGTGAGGTTCGGAGGCCGGGGTGGGGAGGTCGTAGGTGTCGATTACGCCGTCCGGGGTGACGTGGCCGATGCGGTTGCCGCCCCACTCGGTGTACCAGCAGCCGCCGGCCGGGTCGGCGACGATGGCGTGCGGCCGGGCGGACCGGTCCGGCAGCGGGTACTCGGTGATCCGCCCGTCCGGGGTGATCCGACCGAGCTGACCGGCGCCGATCTCGACGAACCAGAGCGCCCCGTCGACACCGGCGGTGATGCCGACCGGCGCGGCCCCCTCGGTCGGCAGCGCGTGCAGGGTCACGGCGCCGTCCATGCCGATCCGGCCCACCGCGTTCGCCTGGTTGAGCGTGAACCAGACGGCCTCGTCCGGCCCGGCGGCGACCATCGAGGCGAAGCCGCCGCTCACCGGCAGCGGGAACCGCGTCTGCTCCCCGTCGACGGTGACCCGACCGATCGCGTCGGCGCTCATGGCCGCGTACCAGAGGGCGCCGTCGGGACCGGCGGCGATGCCGCAGGGGCCGGTCCCGGCCGGAAGCGCGACGGCGCTCAGCTCGCCGTCGGTGGTGATCCGGCCGATCCGGTCGTCGCCGGAGCGGGTGAACCAGAGGGCGCCGTCGGGGCCCGGGGTGATGATCAACGGTCGGCTGTCGGGCGACACCGACCAGGTGCGCAGCTCACCGTCCGCGCCCATCCGGGCGATGCCGCCGGCATGGGCCAGCGTCAGCCAGAGCGCGCCGTCGGGGCCGACCGTGATGCCGTACGGGCCGCCGCCCGCCCCGGCCAGCGGGACTTCCCTGATCTTCGCGGACGTCGTCACGAGGGTCACCTTCCGTCGTCTGCTCCGCCCCGGCGGGGCCCTGCCGACCGCATACCCTCGCTGCCACCGCGCGCCGAGGCAACCCGTTTGTCCGATCGACCGGCCCGGATTGCCAGCTCGCTGACAGGGTCGCCACGGCATCCCCTCAGCCCTGCCGGTCACTGTCGGTGCGGTCATCGCAACACTCACCAACGAGCTGGAGGACGACATGTCCCGCACCACGAGGAAGAAGCACCTGCTGGCCGGGCTGGCCGCGGCCGGCGTACTCGGCGTGGGCCTCGCCGCCCCGACGGTCGCGTTCGCCGCGGACGGCGACACTCCGGCGCCGGGCGCCAGCACCAGCGCCGCCGAGGACGGCGACCGCCAGCAGCAGCGGGCCGACCGGCAGGCGGAGTTCGCCGAGAAGCTGGCCGCGGAGCTGGGCGTCGACACCGACAAGGTGACGGCCGCGCTGGAGAAGCTGCGCGAGGAGCACAAGCCCGCCGACCGGCCCGGCAAGGGCGACCGGCCGGAGAAGGGCGGCAAGGGCGACCCCGCCGACCGGCAGGCCGCCATGAAGGAGCGCCTGGCGCAGGCCGTCGAGGACGGCAAGCTCACCCAGGAGCAGGCCGACGCCGTCACCGCCGCCGCCGAGGCCGGCGTCCTGCCCGGCCCGGGCGGTCGGGGCGGCCACGGCGGTCCGGCCGGCAAGTGACGTACGCCGTCCGCTCCGGCGACCCGGCCGGGGCGGACGGCGACCCGGCCGGGCTTGCTCAGGCCCCCGGTGGCGGGGCGTAGACGCCGAAGTGGTTGCCGACCGGGTCGGCCAGGTGGGCGAAGGTGAGCCCGTTGTCGTTGGACCTCGGCGGCACCAGCACCTTGCCGCCCGCCGCCTCCGCCCGCCGGGCGGCGTCGGCCACGTCGGCCACCTGCACGTAGAAGATGGCGTAGTTCGGGCTCGCCCCGCCGGTGTCCCGGATCGCGCCCTGGATGGAACCCGCTGGCCCCGCCTCCGTCACCCGGTACGACGCCTCCGGCGTCCCCTGCTCGCCGAACGCCCAGCCGAACAGGTCGGTGTAGAAGCGCCCGGTCTCCTCCGGCCGGTCCGTGCCGACCTCGAACCAGTTGACCCCGCTGGTGATCGTGGACATGTGTCGCCTCCCGTTCGCGCGCCGGCCGTTCGGCCGGCGCCGTCAGGAGTCAGCCTCCGCCCCGTCCGCGACACCGTCCTGTCGGTGTTTGCGACCAGACCGCTACTCGGACGGGTCGGTGAGCGGAATCAACCGGTCGACCAGGTCGGGGCGACGCGATCCGTGGCGGGCGCGGAAACTCGCCGCTTCGGCCACCGATACCGGGTACCGCCGCACGCCCGCCTCGTACGTGCGGACGACCAACTCCGCGGTGTCGGTGTCGAGCCAGTCGAGCGGACTGCCGCCAGCGGCGGCGTACCACTGTGCGCCGGCGATCAGGCGGTCGGCCTGCTCAGCCAGCCTGACGTCGGTCTCCCGGTCGCGGCCGAGGAAGGCGAGAACGCAGCGGGCGGCCGACGCCAGCAGGGAGCCGACGATCGTCGAATCCCGTTGGACACGACACAACACATCGGCGACGAACGCGGCGGACAACCCGGGATCGGTCGAGATCCGATTCAGCACGAACTCCGCCAGCGGCAGTTGCGGTGTCTCGTCCGGCTCCTGCACGATGGCCAGCAGGCGTTGGTAGGCCCGCTCCCGCTCCGGAGCCCCCGCACCGAGGATCGGGAGAAGCGACACGTCGAGCAGGAGCCGGGCTTCCGACCGGTCGCCATCCGGGAAGGTCCAGAGGCCGTCGAGCGCGTCGAGCGGATGCCCCAGCGGTCCCAGCGCGTGCAGCACCGCGTCGAGATTCGGGTCGCACTCGAGGTGCGCGGTCCGAGCGAGCAGGGCGAAATCCGTTCCGGTCGGCAGGTAGTAGCTCGCCGCATCCTCCACCGGGCTGTCTTCCCTGGAACCGCTGGTGAGCCAATCGGGGCCGCCCGCCGTCGGCGGCGACTCGTCCTGACCTTCCTCGATGGAGAGGAGCAGATCCCGTCGCGTTCCCATCCACGCCCGCTCGATCCGCACCGCGCCCAACAGGCCGGCGTACTCGCTGTCGCTGAGCTGGGAACGCCAGAAGAGAGCCAGTCGGTTCCACCCGGACACGACGTCGCCACTGTCCGGGTGGAGATCACTTGCCCGCAGTTGCCCGCTCGCGGCGAGCAGCAGCACGAGCAGGTTCACGCCGTACACGGCGTGGCGCTTCGGAACCGACAACTGCCGAGGCTCATACGACTCGAAGTGGCGCGCCGGTCGCCGGCCAGGCGCCGCCCGGAACAGGCGCAGCAGCATGTCGACCACGGCGTCCCGCCGGCTTGCGCCCCACGACGTCAGGATCTCGGTGAGGAAGGTGACGATCGGGGTGCGTCCGGTCAGTGTCGCGAAGGACAGCAGAGCGTGGAGCGGGTCGTCGTCCGTCGGCGTGGCCCCCAGCAGGGCGCTCGCCTCCCGGGCCGCTAGGTCGTTAAGCACCAGCGCGGTCGTCCGGGCGATCAGGAACTCGCCGAAGGTGGCGTGCAGGAACTCGTAGGTGCTGGCCCGGGTCTGGTCCCGCATCGCCTGTGAGCGGTGCACGAAGAAGAAGCGGCCCAGGACGATCTCGGCGGGTCGCAGTGGGGTACGCAGGTGTCCGTCGGTCGTGACATCCGCCGGACGGCTGCCCAGGAACGGCAACGCGGCGAGATCCGACTCGAAGTCGTTCTCGGTGACCCACTGGACGCCCCGGTTGAACATGCCGAACGCCACGATCGACAACCTGCGCAGCTCGTCCTCCGTCGCCCGGTCCAGGTCCCGCTCGGACAGGCCCGGCCGGTGCTTCATGACCTCGCGGCGGGCGAAGCTGCGCAACAGGCGCTCGTAGAGCTCGCCCCGGCGCAGCTCGCCGGCCGATCGCAGGTCGTTGCCCTCGGCGTCATAGAGCGCCAGCATCAGCAGCAACAGCGGCTGTTCGGCCAGCTCACGGTGGGCCAGCACCGTCGCCGGCTCCAGCGGCTGCACGCCGAGCGCGTGGAACGCCCCGTCGTTGACCCGGTTCCAGGTGGCAGTCCAGGCCCGTACCCGCTCGCCGTCGAACGGTTCCAGCCGTACCGCCACCGTGCCGGGCGGCGGCTGCGCCCGGTCGGCGACGCTGGTACGGCTGGTCACCAGCACCGCCACCGGCCGCCCCTGGTCGGCCTCACGCCGTTGGAAGGCCGCCACCCGGCGCAGGTAGTCGGTCTGGCTGACCCCGGTGGCCTGGAGCAGCTCGTCGAAGCCGTCGAGCAGCACGACCGGCAGGGCGTCGCCTGCCGACCTGGACAGGCCGGGCCAGTCCACCCTCTCTCCGGTGTCGTTACGGACCGCCTGCTCGATCTGGTCCTGGAGCTCCCCGGCGGCGTGGACGTCTCGCAGCACCACCCGCACCACCATGAAGTCGGCAGCCGGCAGCTGCGCGGCGAGGACCCGGGTCAGCACGGACTTGCCGGAGCCCGGCTGGCCGAGCACCAGCAGCGGGGCGCGGGTGGCGTTCGGCGAGGTGAGGTGCACGACCAGGGACTGCCACAGGTCGTCACGCAACGGCCGCCCGTCCCACCACGCCTCGTCGCTCGGTCGCGCGTGGGCGGGCAACTCCTCGATCCGGCACAGTGGCGGCACGTACGCCTCGCCGAGCGTCGGCACCGTCAGCCCTGCCGGCACCTCCCCGGACGAGATGATCGGCCGTCCCAACTCCGCGGTGTACGCCACGGCGAGCGCCGCCCGACGGCCGTCGGGTGGGCCTCCCGCGGAGAGTGCGACCAGGGCCTGCCGCATCTCGTCCAGCCCCACCGAGAGGGCACGCACCTGCGTCCGGGTCGCCTCGTGCTCGTGCAGGCCGATCCAGAACGACACCTCGACGTAGTCCACCGCAAGCTGGGTCAGCAGGTCGCGGTGCCGGTCGACGGCGGTCATGGGCAGCCGGAGCAGCACCTTCTCCGTCGCCTGTCGCCGCCATTCGTCGACGGCCTCCCACACGGCCAGGCCGTGTAGGAGGTGTTGCAGCCGGCCGACGAGCCCGCCGTAGTAGGCGACCAGGGCATGGCGGAACGCGGGATAGGGCAGTTGCGGACCAGGCAGCGGCGCCGCGGTGGCGAAGAACGCGTCGGTGAGGGCCGCCTCGTGCACCGCTCCTGAGCCGGCCAACGACAACTGCTCGGCCTTGCTGATCCGGGCGCTCGCCACGTCGAAGGGCAGGTCGATCTCGCTGAGCACCTCGAAGAAGGCGGTCACCGCGATGACGGCGTGCGCCGCCTCCAGGCGCTGCGTGCGGTCGTACCGGGACAGCCCGGAGCGCTTCTCGGACATGCCGCGTACCAGCTCGTGGCCGAGCCGGACGAACTCCGCCTTCGCGTCGAAGATCCCCAGTAGCGCCGGCACCGGCACCGAGGCGGCCAGCAGGGCTCCTCCGGTCAGCTTGTCGAACCAGTCGACGACCCTGCTCTTCTCCCCGCCGAGCAGGCGAACGGCGTCGGCGTAGCTGAGCGCGTCGGGCACGTGGTGACCTCCTGCGGGGAACATGCGGAAGAGACAGCATGCCGTGCACGGGAGGGCCGCGCTGTCCCGGCTCAGACCAGGCTGAGCCGGCGGATCCGCTCCTGGGGGATGTCGATGTCGTCGGCGGACAGCTCGCGCTCCGGCACCCGCTCGGCGAGGGTCGTGACCGAGGTGATCCGGTCGACGCGGAAGGCGCGGATGCCGGCCCGCAGCCGGCACCAACCCAGCAGGTACCAGTGTCGGGGATTGCCGAGGTAGCCCAGCGGCTCCACGTCGCGCAGCGAGCCGGCACCCGCGCGGTCGGCGTAGCGCAGGCGCAGCACACGTCGCGCGCGCACCGCGTCGGCGACGGCGGCCGGGACGGGCGTCACCGGGCCGTCGCCGATCAGGTGCACCCGGGCGGCGAGCCGGTGCGCCTCGGCGGCGTCGGCGGCCGGCATCACGGAGATCAGCTTGCGCAGGGCGGTGCCGGCCGCGGCGGCGAACGGCGTGCCGCGCATCCGGTGCAACGCCACCGCCATGGCGACCGCCTCGACGGGGGCGAGGTTGACCGGCGGCAGGGTGCGGGCCCGGTCGAGCGCGTAGCCGCCGGTGCGGCCCGGCTCGGCCCAGATCGGCACGCCCGACTCCTGGAGGGCGCCGATGTCGCGCTCGATGGTGCGGGTGCTCACCTCGAAGCGGGCGGCGAGCCAGCGGGCGCTGCGCGGGCGTGGCGACACGGCGCGCAGCTCCTCGACCAGGGCGTAGAGACGGTCCGTCCGGTTCACCCCCGCAACCTACGACGGGGGTGTGACGGGGCCGATCAGGCGATGCAGGCGCAGACGATCAGCGCGGCGCCGAAGTGCGTGGCGGCGCTGACCCGCGCCGCCGGGTGCGGCTCGTCCGAGCAGATGATCTCGCCGAGCTTGCCGGGGGTGAGCAGGTCCAGCACGAAGAACGCCAGCGCCATGATGACCAGCCCGACCAGGCCGAAGACGAGAGTCGAGGCGAGCCCCCTGGCGAAGTCGCTGTAGCTGGTCAGGATCGCGGTGAACACGATCCCGGCGATGCCGAGCTGGTTGGCGGCGAGCAGCAGCGCGGCGTTGCCGTTGCGCCGTACCCAGATCAGCTCCCGCAGCCTGCCCGGGGTGAGCATGTCGACCAGCCCGAACCCGGCCGCCATCAGGGCCACCCCGACGACCCCGAACACGACGCTCTGCCAGGCTCCGCTGAGCAGGTCTTCCAGCACCGACTGCCTCCCGAACTCTGCGCCCGGCGGGGATGCCGGCGCGGTGACCGAGACGATAGCGGCACCGCGCCAGCAGCGGGAGCCCGCTCCGGCTCCGGGAGACGGGCCTACAGCGACAGGTATCGCTGCCGCTCGTAGGGGGTCACCTCGCGGCGGTACTGCTCCCACTCGGCCCGCTTGTTGCGCAGGAAGAAGTCGAAGACGTGCTCGCCGAGCACCTCGGCGACCAGTTCGGAGCCGGCCATCACGTCGATCGCCTCGGCCAGGTTCTCCGGCAGCGGCTCGTAGCCCATCGCCCGCCGCTCGGCGCTGGTCAACGACCACACGTCGTCCTCGGCGCCCGGCGGCAGCTCGTAGCCCTCCTCGATGCCCTTCATCCCGGCGCCGAGCAGCACCGCGAAGGCCAGGTAGGGGTTGGCCGCCGAGTCCGGCGAGCGGACCTCCACCCGGGCCGAGTTCGGCTTGCCGTAGGCGGGGACCCGGACCAGCGCGGACCGGTTCAGGTGACCCCAGCAGACGTACGCGGGGCTCTCGGTCACCCGGTCCGGCAAGGCCTGCGGGAACAGCCGCTTGTAGGAGTTGACCCACTGGTTGGTGACGGCCGTGTACTCCCGGGCGTGCACCAGCAGCCCGGCGATGAACGCCCGGGCCACCTTGGACAGCTTCATCGGGTCGCCGGCGTCGTGGAACGCGTTGCGCTCCCCCTCGAACAGCGACAGGTGGGTGTGCATGCCGCTGCCCGGCTGGTCGGTGAACGGCTTCGGCATGAAGGTGGCCTGCACGCCGGTGGAGAGCGCCACCTCCTTGACCACGTGCCGGAAGGTCATGATGTTGTCGGCCGTGGTGAGCGCGTCGGCGTAGCGCAGGTCGATCTCCTGCTGGCCGGGGGCCACCTCGTGGTGGCTGTACTCCACGGAGATGCCGATCCGCTCCAGCGCCAGCACGGCCTGTCGGCGGAAGTCGCGGGCCACGGCGTGGGTGGTGTGCTCGAAGTAGCCGCCGGTGTCGACCGGGATCGGCACCGAGCCGTCCGGCGGGCCGTTCTCCAGCAGGAAGAACTCGATCTCGGGGTGGGTGTAGAAGGTGAAGCCCTTCTCGGCGGCCTTGGACAGCGCCCGGCGCAGCACGTGCCGCGGGTCGGCCCAGGACGGGCCGCCGTCGGGCAGCAGGATGTCGCAGAACATCCGGGCGCTCTCGCCGCTGGCCCCGCCCTCGAACGGGAAGACCTGGAAGGTCGTCGGGTCGGGCATGGCCACCATGTCGGACTCGACGACCCGGGCGAAGCCCTCGATCGCCGAGCCGTCGAACCCGATGCCCTCCTCGAAGGCCGCCTCCAGCTCGGCGGGGGCCACCGACACGCTCTTGAGCGTGCCGAGCACGTCGGTGAACCACAGCCGGACGAACCGGATGTCCCGCTCTTCCAGCGTACGGAGGACGAACTCCTGCTGACGGTCCACTTCCACCCCTCGCGACACCGTTGCGCACCTGCGACCGGGGTCGACCCGGCCTGACCGACCAGTCTCCACCGGCCTCGTTACGCCGACGTTACGCGACCGGCCGGCGGGCGTCCCGCCGTGTCCCGCGGCTGTCGTCGTCGCCCCGCCCCGCGTGTCGGGCCCGCACCGCTGGGGCAAGATGAGGACATGCCCACCCTGCGTCTCGCCCTGTGCCAGGTCAACCCGACCGTCGGCGACCTCGCCGGCAACTCCGGCCTGGTCCGCGACTGGACCCGCCGGGCCGCCGACGCCGGCGCCCAGGTCGTCGCGTTCCCGGAGATGATGCTGACCGGCTATCCGGTCGAGGACCTGGTCTTCCGCCGGTCCTTCGTCGCCGCGTCGAAGGCTGCGCTGGAACGCCTCGCCGCCGACCTCGACGCCGACGGGTCGGGCGCCCTGCCGGTGCTGGTCGGCTACCTGGACGCCGACGGCCCGCCGCAGGTCAGCGGCGACGCCGAGCCCGGTCGCGGCGCCCGCAACGCGGCAGCCCTGCTGCACCACGGTCGGATCGTCGCCACCTACTTCAAGCACCACCTGCCCAACTACGGTGTCTTCGACGAGGACCGCTACTTCGTCTCCGGCGACGCGCTGAGCGTCGTCCGCGTCGGCGGGGTGGACGTGGCGCTGACCATCTGCGAGGACCTGTGGCAGGCCGGCGGTCCGTTCGCCGCCGCCCGCCAGGCCGGGGTAGGCCTGGTCCTCTGCGTCAACGGCTCGCCGTACGAGCTGAACAAGGACGACGTCCGGCTGCCGCTGGTCCGCCGCCGGGCCGCCGAGGCCGGGGCGACGATCGCGTACGTCAACATGGTCGGCGGGCAGGACGAGCTGGTCTTCGAGGGCGACTCGATGGTCGTGGCCGCCGACGGCACGCTGCTCGCCCGGGCCCCGCAGTTCGTCGAGCACCTGCTGGTGCACGACGTGGAGCTGCCCGCCGCCGGCGAGCCGGCCGCCCCGGAGCAGGAGCTGGCGGACGGGATGCGCGTGGTGCGGACGGCGGCCGGGGACATCCCGCCGACGCCCGCCGGGCCGGCCGCCACCGGCGGGACGATCGCCCCGGTCGCCGACGAGGCCGAGGTGTGGCAGGCGCTCGTGCTGGGCCTGCGCGACTACGTCAACAAGAACCGGTTCCCCTCGGTGGTGCTGGGCCTCTCCGGCGGCATCGACTCGGCGGTGGTGGCCGCGCTGGCCGTCGACGCGCTCGGGCCCGACCGGGTGGTCGGCGTGTCGCTGCCCAGCCAGCACTCCTCCGAGCACAGCCGGGAGGACGCGGCCGACCTGGCGAAGCGGACCGGGCTGGACTACCGGGTCGAGCCGATCCAGCCGATGGTGGACACCTTCCTGGCGAACATGTCGCTCTCCGGGGTCTCCGTGGAGAACCTCCAGGCGCGGGTACGCGGGGTGATCCTGATGGCGCTGTCGAACCAGGAGGGGCACCTGGTGCTGACCACCGGCAACAAGAGCGAGCTGGCGGTCGGCTACTCCACCCTCTACGGCGACTCGGTCGGCGGCTTCAACCCGGTCAAGGACGTCTGGAAGACGCTGGTCTGGCGGCTGGCGAAGTGGCGCAACGCCGACGCCGCCCGCCGGGGCGAGACCCCGCCCATCCCGGAGAACTCCATCGGCAAGCCGCCGAGCGCCGAGCTGAGCCCCGGCCAGTTGGACAGCGACACGCTGCCCGACTACGACGTGCTGGACCCGATCCTGATCGGCTACGTCGACGGTGACCTGGGCCGCGACGGGCTGGTCGCGTCCGGCCACGACCCGGCCGTCGTCGACCGGGTGCTGCGGATGGTGGATACCGCCGAGTACAAGCGCCGCCAGTCCGCGCCGGGCGCGAAGATCTCGATGAAGGCCTTCGGGCGGGACCGGCGGCTGCCGATCACGAACCGGTGGCGCGAGGACGGCTGAGCCGGGTCGCTCCCGGGCCGGCGGCGGCCCGGGAGTGACATCCTCCACTGCGCTCTGCCGCCGGCCGGTCGTCGGGTGCGACGATCGCGGCGGAACCCGGGGACCGCGCACGCGGCCTCGAGGAAGGAGACAGTCATGGTGGAGTCCACCCCGTCCGAGGTGACCGCCCTCTACGGCGGCCCGGCCACCCGGCGGGTACGCACCCGCGACCTGATCGCCGCCAAGGAGCGCGGCGAGCGGTGGCCGATGCTCACCTCGTACGACCAGTACACCGCCTCGATCTTCGACCAGGCCGGCATCCCGGTGCTGCTGGTCGGCGACTCGGCGGCCAACAACGTCTTCGGCTACGAGACGACGGTCCCGGTGACCGCCGAGGAACTGCTCCCGCTGGTCCGCGCGGTGGTCCGGGCGACCCGGCACGCGCTGGTCGTCGGCGACCTGCCGTTCGGCTCCTACGAGGAGGGCCCCACGCAGGCGCTGCGCACCGCTGTGCGGTTCATGAAGGAGGGCGGCTGCCACGCGGTGAAGCTGGAGGGCGGCCGGCGCTGCGCGGCGCAGATCGCCGCCATCACCGGCGCCGGCATCCCCGTGATGGCGCACATCGGCTTCACCCCGCAGAGCGAGCACGCCATCGGCGGCTACCGGGTGCAGGGGCGCGGCGACACGGCAGACGACGTGATCGCCGACGCCCGGGCGGTGGCCGAGGCGGGCGCGTTCGCCGTGGTGCTGGAGATGGTGCCGGGGCAGGTGGCCAAGCGGATCACGGCGGAGCTGCCGATCCCGACCGTGGGCATCGGCGCCGGCGCGGACACCGACGCCCAGGTGCTCGTCTGGCAGGACATGGCCGGCCTGCGTACCGGCAGGGCGCCGCGCTTCGTGAAGCGCTACGCCGACCTGGCGGGCGCCCTGACCGACGCGACCCGGCGCTTCGCCGACGAGGTACGCGGCGGCGACTTCCCCGCCGAGGAACACACCTTCTGATCCGTTAGACGGGCGGTGCGACCTTGCGGGCCGCACCGCCCGTCGGGGCTCACACCACGCAGAACTCGTTGCCCTCCGGGTCGGCGAGCTGCACCGCGTAGGTGCCGTCCTCCGGAACGTCCGTCGAGCCCAGCACCCGCGCTCCCAGCCCCGTCAGGCGGGCGACCTCCGCGTCCACCCGAGGGCGGCGCTCCGCCAGTGGCACCGACCGGCCCCCGCCCACCATCAGGTCGATGTGCAACCGGTTCTTGATCGATTTCGGCTCGGGCACCGGCTGGAACCAGATCCGCGGCCCGGCCCCGCTCGGGTCCTCCAGCCGGTCGACGACGTCGCCCTCGCCGAGCTCCTCCGGGGGCACGCCGGCCGCCAGGTACCAGTCGCGCCAGGTCGTGTGCCCGTCCGGTGGAGGCTGGGGGCGGTAGCGCAGCGCCTCCGCCCAGAACGCCACCAGCCGGGCCGGTTCCGCACAGTCGATCGTCAGGTGCCAGGTCATGCCCCGATACTGCCCTAAGGGTACGACCGGACGCGGGCGCCACTCCACCTGCCGGCCATCGCGCCCAGCTCGGCCCGGCGGTCTCCCCCGGCGGCCCCGCTCACCGGCCCGGGGCGGGCCGGCGAAGGCGGGCACTCAGAGGTCGGTGACGCGGATGCCGGCGTGTGCCTTGTAGCGCTTGTTGATGGCGATCAGGTTGGCGGTGAACGCCTCGATCTGGTGGGCGTTGCGCAGCCGGCCGGCGTAGATGCCGCGCATGCCGGGGATCCGGGCGGCCAGCGCGGCGACCACGCCGACCAGCTCGCGGTCCTCGGTGCAGATCAGCACGTCGAGGTCGATCCGCTCGATCTCCGGGTCGGCCAGTAGCGGGGCGCTGACGTGGTTGAACGCGGCGCAGACCCGGGAGTCGGGCAGCAGCGCAGCGGCCTGCTGCACGGCGCTGCCCTCGGCGACCGTGAGCGCGTACGGGCCCTGCTTGTCGAAGCCCAGCGGGTTCACGCAGTCGACGACGATCTTGCCGGCGAGCGGCTCGGCGAGCGCGGCGACGGTAGCGGCGTGCCCGTCCCACGGCACGGCGATGATGACCACGTCGCTGCGCCGGGCCATCTCCTCGTTGCTGCCGCCGGCCACCGGTGCCCCGGCGGGCACGCCTGGCAGGGCCGCGATCTCCTCGGCGGACTGGACGGCCCGCTCGGCGGTACGGGAGCCGATCAGCACGGGCTGGCCGGCCCGGGCGAACCGGTAGGCGAGACCCCTCCCCTGGTCGCCGGTGCCGCCGATGATGCCGACGGTCAGCCCGGACACGTCGGGCAGCGTGCTCGCGTCGTAAGCCATGCCGCCATCCTCGCAAACCCGCAGGCCGGCGGCACCGGCGGGCGCTGTGACAATCCCCGCTGCCACCGACGGTGCCGGGGCGTCCGCCGGCGGGACCGGACCGGCTCGGCGGTCACCGCGCAAGGCGACCGAGCCAGCGGATCGAGACGGCCCGGCGGCCACCACGCGGGCCGACCGGGCCGCGACCACCGCGCGGGCAGAGCGAGCCGGCGGAATCGGGTCCGCCCGGCAGCCATCACGCAGAGGCGGGCGAGCCGGCGGATCAGGCCAGTTCGAAGGCCACCACGCGGGTGGCGGGGTCGGCGGTGACCAGGCGGACCCGCACCCGCTCGCCGAGCGGCAGCTCGCCGAGGCAGCGGGCGCGCACCGGCGGTTCGTCCAGCGCCACGGTGCCGCCGGGCCGACGGCCCGGGCGGGCCTTGCCGTCCGGGGCCGCGTCGACGTCCAGCACCGCCGCGTCGAAGGTCTCCCCCACCCGGTGCTCCAGCAGCACCGCCTCGGCCAGCTCGATCGCGCCCCGGGTGGCCGCCGAGGCGGCCCGGTCGGTCGTGGCCATCACCTCGGGCAGCCGGGGCAGCGCCGCGCGGGCCCAGTCGGGCACCGCCCGGCCCTCGTGCAGGGCCAGGCAGACCTCCGTGGCGTACCGGTCGGCCAGTCGCCGCAGCGGCGCCGTGACATGGGCGTACGCGGCCGCGACCCCGCCGTGCTCCCGCTGCTCGGGCGACGCGCCGTCGAAGGCCGTGTACGCGGCGCCCCGCATCAGCTCGGCGGCCTGGTCCACGAAGGCGGCGGCCCGGGGCTGCGACGGGTCCAGCCCGGCGATCACCTCGCCGGGGCCGGCGCCGTCCGGCCAGTGCACGCCCAGCGGGGCGGCGGCGGCCCGCAGCCGCGCCACCGCCTCGGGCTTCGGCGCCGGCATCGTACGCAGCAGGCCGATGCCCCCGGCGAGCATGATGTCGGCGGCGGCCATCCCGGTCAGCAGCGAGATCTGGGCGTTGTGCTCCTCCATCGGCACCGGCCCGCGCAGCACCAGCCGCCAGCCGTCGCCGTCGGCCTCCACGTCCTGTTCGGGCAGCGGCAGGTTGATCGCTCCCCGGCGCAGCCCGCGCGCGGTGAGCAGGGCCCCGATCTCGGGCAGCAGGGCGATGGAATCGGGTAGCCGGCCGGCGTCGGCAGCCGCTTGGACGCCGACGTAGTCCAGCTTGGCCCGGCTGCGCACCAGCGCGCGTTCGAGCGTGACCCCTACGGTGCCGCCGTCGGCGTCCAGGTCGATCGTCCACAGCACGGCGGCCCGGTCGACGTCCGGCAGGAGGCTGGCCGCGCCCTCGCTGAGGGTCTCGGGGTGCAACGGCACGGTGCCGTCGGGCAGGTAGACGGTCTGCCCGCGCCGCCAGGTCTCCTCCTCCAGCGCGCCGCCGGGGCGGACGTGCGCGGCGACGTCGGCGATCGCGTACGACACCCGGTAGCCGCCACCGGGGCGGCGGGCGAGGTGCATCGCCTGGTCCAGGTCGCGCGAACCGGCGGGGTCCACGGTGACGAACGGGACGTCGGTGCGGTCGGCGGCGGGCCGGGGCGGCGCGGCCGCCGCAGCGTCGGCCTCGCGCTGCGCCTCGGCCGGGAACCCTTCGGGCAGCCCCAGTTCGCGGCGCAGCGCGCCGAAGTCGATGCGGGGTGCGAGTACGCGTCGGATCACCACGGGGTCAATCCTGACAGTGTGGCGGATGATCCGCTTCCCGGCGAGGGCCGGACATCCACGTCGCGGTCAGCCGGTCGCCCTGCGCGCGCTCGCCCGTACGCCCCGGGGGGTGGTGGCCCGGGCCACGGTCGTCGGGGCGGGTTCCTTGCGGGCGGTGACCTTCTTGGCCGGCGCCTCGGCGACGGTCGTCTTCTTCGCCGGCGCCCGGGCGACGGTCGTCTTCTTCGCCGGGGCCTTCTTCGCCGCCGCCTTGCGGGTGATGGCCGAGGAGGTCGCGGTGGCCTTGCTGGCGGGGGCCTTCGTCGCGGCGGCCTTGCGGGCGCCGCCGGTGGGCCGGGTCGCGGCCGTCTTCCTGGCCGCCGTCGTCTTCTTCGCCGCCGGCGTCGTCTTCTTGGCCGGCGTCGTCTTCTTGGCGGTGGCCGTCTTCGCCGGGGCCTTCGCCGCCGTGGTGGTGGTCTTCCTCGCCGCCGTGGTGGTCTTCTTCGCCGCCGAGGTGACCTTGCGGGCGGGGGCGGTGCCGCTGGCGGGGGCCTTCTTCGCCGGCGCGGTGGCCTTCCTCGCCGTGGTGGCGGCCTTCGTCGCCGCCTGCCGGGCTGGCGTCTTCGCCGAGGTCGTCTTCTTCGCCGCCGTGCTCTTGGCCGCCGCCGTCGTCCGCTTCGCCGCGGCGGGCGCCTTCTTCGCGGCGGTGGCGGTCGTCTTCTTCGCCGCGGCCGTCGTCCTCTTCGCCGCGGTGGCGACCCTGGACGCCGCCTTCTTCGCGGGAGCCTTCGCAGCGGAGGCCTTCGCGGCGGGGGTCTTCACGGCGGTGGCCTTCTTCGCCGGGGCCCGTCCCGCGCCGCCGGTCGCCTTGCTGGCCGGTGCCTTCTTCGCCGCCGTGGACGTGGCGGACGGGCGCGCGGTCCGCGCCGTGCCCGCGGTCCGCTCCGCCGCGGCGGTCTTCCTGGCGGTCGTACGTCTGGCGGCCGGGCGGGTGGTGGCCTGCTGTGCTTCGGCCATCTCGGTTCCCTTCCTGGGGACGTGCTCTCGCCCTCGCGGAGCACCACGTGCCTCGGCGCGGGCCGTCCCGCGCCGCCTATCTGTCCTCCCCGGCCCAGCGGGCGTCCTCGGCCTCCCACGCGTCGTTGCGCTCCCGCACCGTCTGCAGGGCGTTCTCCGCGTCGGCGGCCGAGGCGTACGGCCCCAGAACGTGCCTGGCGGGGCACACGTCGGCGTCGGTCTCGACCCGGTGGTGCCGGGTGCACCAGTAGAAGTGCCCACCGCTTCCGCTGTCGCTCATGGGATCACTGTGCACCGCGAACCACCCGGCCGCCACCGGAACACCACAAGTCGCCGATGTTCTCCACAGTAGACGTGCCCCCGCCGTCAAGGGCTGGAACTGCGGAAACAGGGCCACTCGGGGGTACGGCGCCCACCCCGTCGGCCCGCCACGGGGCAGCCGCGGGGCGGGCCCGTGGCGCACAATCGCCCCGTGCGACACGGGGGTGGGAGATCGGTGTGGCCGCGGCGCGTACTGACGGTGGCGGCGCCGGCGATCGTGCTGGCGGTGGCCGGGGCGGCCGCCGGGCTGCCGCTGCTACGGGACCGGTCACAGCAGCGGCTGGAGCGACGGGCCGAGCGGGAGGTGACCGCCACCGCGCAACTCGCCCGCGCACGGTTGCTCGCCGAACCGGCGGCCGGGGAGTCGACGCTGCGGCGGGCCGCCGACGCGGTGGACGGGGTCGAGGTGCTGACCGTACGCAGCGACGGGCGCCGCGTGGGGGCGACCGTACGGCTGGTCTTCCGCGTCCGGGTCGCCAAGACGGCGGCCTCCGTCTTCGGCTGGCAGCGGGCCGACTCGGCGGCGTGCTTCGCGCTGGCCGTCCCGTCCGACGCCGGTCCCGCCGCCCTCGAACGGCTGCCGTGCCCCCACTGACGGACGGGGGGCGGTTAGGGTCGCCGGATGGGCGTTCCGGACCACATCCTGCGGCTGCGCGAGCGCGTCGGCCACGACCTGCTCCTGCTGCCGAGCGTGAGCGCGGTGGTACGCAACGACGCCGGCGAGCTCCTGCTCGGCAGGCGCGCCGACGACGGGCGCTGGTCGGTGGTCAGCGGCATCGTCGAGCCGGGCGAGCAGCCGGCCACGGCGGTGGTCCGCGAGGTGCGGGAGGAGACGGGCCTGGAGGTCGAGCCGGTCCGCCTGAGCAGCGTCGTGTCGCGCCCGCGGACCTACCCCAACGGCGATCGGTGCGAGTTCCTCAACCTCGGCTTCCACTGCCGGCTGGTCGCCGGCACCGCCCGGGTCAACGACGACGAGTCGGTGGCCGTGGAGTGGTTCCCGCCGGACCGGCTGCCCGCGCTGGACCGGCACGCGCGGCTGACCATCGCGCACGCCCTCGGCCCGGAGACGACCGCGTGGTTCCTGCCCGCGGGGACGGCCTGGGCCGAGTCCGATGACTGACCTCGACCCGCCCCTGCGCCGCTACCTCGCCGACCTGGTCGCCGCCGCCCGCGACGTCCTCGGCGACGACCTCATCGGGGCGTACGCGGCCGGCTCGGTCGGGCTGGGCGCGTACCAGCCGGGGCGCAGCGACGTCGACGTCGCGCTGGTCTGCGCCGACGCCCTCGACCTCGGGCGCCGGCAGGAGCTGGTGGCGCGGCTGCGGCACGAGGCGCTGCCGTGCCCCGCGCGCGGGCTGGAGCTGGTCGTGTACCGCCGGGCGGTCGCCCGCTCCGGCACGCCGGAACCCGGGTTCGAGGTGGAGCTGAACACCGGGGCGCGGATGCCGTTCCGGGCGACGTGGGCCGCCGCCGACCGCCCCGCCGAGGACGGCCTGTTCTGGTACGGCCTGGACCGCAGCATCCTGCACCAGTGCGGGTACGCGCTGCTCGGACCGCCGGCCGCCGAGGCCTTCGCCGACCTCTCCCCCACCGACCTGCGCCGCCTGCTGACCGACGCGCTGCGCTGGTGGCTGGCCCTGCCGACCCCGCCCGGCGACGGTCCCGCCCCGGGGGCCGAGGACGCGGTGCTCGGCGCCTGCCGCTCCCTGGTCAAGGTCCGGCACGGCGTCTGGCTGTCGAAGGTCGACGCCGGCCGCCGGCTGGTCGACGCCAGCCGGTCGGCCGACCCGACCGGCGGCGCGGCTGCCGGCCCGACCGGCGGCGCGGCTGCCGGCCCGACCGGCGGCGCGGCTGCCGGCCCGACCGGCGGCGCGGCTGCGGACCTGATCGAACGGTCGATAGCGGCGCGGGTTGGCGGGCCGCCGCCGAGCGGGCCCGAGGCCCGCGCCTTCCAACGCGGTGTGCTGGACGAGATCAGCCGGTGACGGGCTCCACCGGGATCCGGAGTTCGGCGGATCGAGGTGCCGCTCGACGTGCTCCACGGCCCGGTTGGGCCGCTCCAGCACCCGGCTCTCCTTCCCTTTCCGGACAGCAACGACGGCCGGGCCGCCCGTGCAGCGGTGGCTGGGCGCGCGGGAGGTCGGCGCACCCGACATGCTGTGCCGGATCGGTCGGCCCCGGCGGCGGCACGGGCCGTTCCGGCTCAGGGAAGGCCCGGATCGGATCCGCCGCCGTTGGCTCGTGGCCGGTCGAAGCGGTGCCGGGCGAGCGCGTAGTAACCCCGGTCGTCGAGCCAGAAGTCGCGGTTGAAGCGCTCGTACAGCGCCGCCGCCTCGCTTTCCAGCCGGTCCGCGTAGGCCGGGTCGTCCCAGAACGTACGGGCCAGCCGCGCCGCCCGGATCTTGGCGTCGTAGGCGTAGCCCTGGGCCTCACAGGTGGCCCTGGGGAAGCCCGGCAGCCTGCCGTCGGCGTAGGAGATGCTGTCCCACGAGTCCTTCCAGCACTGGTTCTCCAGCCCGGTGACCCGGTTGCGTCGCTCGTACCAGAGGTAGCCGGTGGACGTCAGGACGGTGCGCCTGAGGGGCGACGTCAGGGGCAGCAGGAGAATGCCGGCGAAGGTGCGTGCCGCGCCATCCTCGCCGACCGCGCCGTACTCCACCCGCCGGCACGGACGCCCCGCCGGGCAAGGTGAGGAGTCAGCGGCGGCCGCACCAGGCCCGGGCCGGCGTGCCACGGACCAGGAGCCCGCTGACCAACAGCGCCAGCACCGCCAGCAGCCCGCCCGCCGTCGCCGCGGCGAAGGCCGGGTCGACCGGGGGCGTGATCAGGGACTCCAGGCGCGGCCCGAAGAGCAGCATGATGCCGGCCCCGACCAGGAACGCGACGGCGACCGGCGCGGCGAACCCGTGCACCACCCGCCACGCCGTCGGGCCGCCGTGCCAGAGCCCCCGGAGCACAGCTGCGGCCGCCGCCGTGCAACAGGCCAGGGCGAGCCAGTTTCCCGCACCGCCGACCTCGCCGAGCAACGCGACGGCCACGGCGATGGTGTACGCCCACCAGAGCGCGAGCAGCACGATGCTGATGACGATGCTGGGCGGCCGCCGCATCGGCTCCTGACCGGCGGGCAGCGAACCGGCCTCAAACGGCTCATCGGTCATCGCCGGATCCTATGCGCCCGGACGGGCAGCGCCTCTCGTCTCCCGGCCCCACCGGCGACCGGTGATGAGGGCGGCAGCGGCGTCGAGCCGCTCCCGCTCGCCGCTGGTGAGCGCCGGATCGTTGCGCCGTCTCGCCACGGCCTGGTCCAGCGTGGTCAGCACACGGCCGCCGACGCGGTCGACGAAGGCGGCCAGCAGCGTTGCGGCCGACGACGCCAGAGGATGCGCCTCCTCGACGGCCACCTGGGCGAGAATGACCGCGCAGAGCGCGGCATCGAGGTCCGCCGGTCCCTCGGTGGCGTTGCGCCAGCCCGGAAGCCGAGCCCTGACCGCCGTCGAGGTCGAGGCTTCCGACTGCCGCACCGGCCAACACCCGCACCAACCAGCCCCGGGCTAACGTTCCCGGTGCAGCCAGGCCAACAGATCCGGTGGGGCCATCTCGGCCGCGCGCCGGTGGTAACGGCTGAGTTCCTCGGTGCTCAACAGCGCTCGTCCAGCACCCGACCGGCCCCTTCGGAAGAAGGCCTGATGGTCTTTCAGCACCCCCATGGCATCGGGCACCAGGGCCTGGGACCGCTCGCGCATCGCGGCGAACGTGGCGGCCTCCACCAGGGTCGCCCACCGCTCGGCTGGCACCTCGACCCTCAGCCAGGCGGCGATCCGCCGCATCTGTCCAACCAGGTCGGCCAGGAGATCGTCGTAGTGCACCAGCAGCACGTTCGGCTCCCCCCGGCGCCGCCAGGCATCGGTCAGATGCCAGAACACACCGGGCAACGAGTCCAACGCCTCCTGCGGATCGGTGTCGCGCTCGGTCCACCGCACCAACCAGGAACGCAGAGGAAGCCGTGCCGGCGGTGCGTCACCGGACCGCGGTTGGCCGGTGATCTGACGCAATCGTTCCCGGTCGAGGTTCTCGCTCTGGTGGTACAGGGACACCGCCATGTCCAGCGGATGCCGCGCCACCACGATGTACGACACGTGCGGCTCGATCGGCACCCCGTCCAGTGGCGTGTGCGTCTTGATGAAGCGCCGGTGCTCCTGGGCGGCGAGATGGTCGTACACCTGCCGCTGCGGAGCGGGCAGCCAGTCGAGCCAGGGGGACAACTGCGCCAACGGCGCCGGCAGGTCGGCTGTCTGGAAGACCAGCAGCGCGCAGATCATCTGCATCCAGGTGGTGCCGCTCTTCGAGCGGGTGCTGATGACGATGTCGCCGCGGCGGAACGGGAAGGCCAGCCACCTGCCGCTGTCCTCCTCCGGGGATCGGTAACGCACCGGGGTCGCCATCCGAGCGAGCCTAGAGGCCGGACATGCCTGTCCGCTTCCTCATTTCCGGATCTGTCGTGCTGCTTGCCTCGGTCTCGAACCCGGAGGCCTCCGCGGCTCTCCTTCAAGATCATGTCGGGGCATCAGGTGGGACACGAGCGTCAGGTGAGCCTGCCCCGTTGTCGCACGCAGTCTCCACCAGATGAGCGACCGTCAACAGGTCTGAGGCCCGGAAGTAGGCAACTTGGTCGCGGGACCAAAGATCAGACCGCATGCGTCGCTGAAGCTCCGCAACAATGACATCGAGAAGCCGGCGCTGTTGTGTGGCCAGGTCACCATTCGAGGACAGTGCGGCGACAACGATGGCGCCGGTGGCGCTGGCAATCTCGTCCGATGTCGCTGTCAGGGCTGGAAGCCGGCTGCGGCTCCAGAACCTCAAGGCGTACAGGGCCGCCGGCCTGGCCGCGCCGTACCAGATCCGGGGACAGCCGTTCGGGTTGAGCTCGTAAGTGGGAGGGGTCCGATGGCCGCGGTGCTTTGCCTGCCGGCGCCTGCAGGCGTACTCGCGCATGTCGGCATGCCACCGCGCACGGCTTGCCTCTACGGCGTCGAGTGCCCTTAGGAGAGCAGCCTCATCCCGTTGGTACGACCCCGCGACTTCCTCAAGGAAGCCCAACGTGGCGTGGAATCCGATCGGCTTGTACAGCTGAACGCAGGACCGCAGCGCCGACACCCGCAGACCGTAGGGCAGTGACCTGTCGCGGACCCTCCGCGCGTACGTGCCGAAACTCACCGAGCGAGAGTAGCCGCAGGCGTAAAGCCTGCGATGGACGTGAGTGTCAACCCTGTCCCGCGAAGGGACAAATGAGCCACTGACAGCCACCGGGACATCCCGGAGTCGATCCGGGTCCGCGTCGCACGAGCCCGCCGCATCACCGACCGGTGGATCCACGCCCTCACCGACGCCGCCCAGGAACTTGCCGACCTCGGACTGGTCAAGACCGCCACCACCGAGGTACGCGTCCACAGGGTCGCCCCGCTGTTCAAGCTCATCATCATCAACAAGCAGGAAGCGTTCTTCGGCTTCTACCGATCGAGTTCAACCGCCGATAACGCTGCACGGCCACGGGACACGGCGACGCGTCACATGTCGAGTCCCACCTGATGCTTGACGTTTCCGTCCCAGGACGTGCTTCACGGGTGGCCTTGATCATCGGAAGCGATCGGAAGCAGCCTCGCCGCTACGTCCTCGTAGTCGCCGGACCCACTGGTGGTCCGCAACACGCCGCGCGTCCGGTAGTAACCGCACAGCGGCTCGACCTGATCCTGGTAGTCCTCTTGATAGAACAAGTACATCCGCTGCAACTCTTGGCGTCGCTCGGCTTGCTGAGGGTCCAGCTCTATCTGGCGTTCTACCCGGCGACGGACCGCGAGGCCGATCTCGTCCTCAGTCAAGACGAGCCCGATCACCGTGTCAGGTCCATGGCCGCTCTGCGCTAACAACTCCGCCTGGCCGATCCTGCGCGGGTAGTTGCACAGGAGCCAGCCGCCATCCACGTCGGCTAGGGCGTCAGCGATGGCCTTCGTGGTCAGCTCATCCGGGACAAGGTGGCCGGTCTGCATATAGCGGCTCATCTGTTCGCCTAGCGGCCTCCTCAGTTGCACGTGCTCACGGCAGACGTTGCCCGGGCTGACGACCTGTAGGCCGGTCGCTTCTGCCAGAACCGACGCAGCGGAGGACAGGTCGACTAGCGGCCCGGCGATGAGGGCAACGTTCGGCATGCGTGCTCCCATATGCGAGTGGCCAGCGAAGGGCAAAGCTAGCAGCACACGTAAAGCATCAGGTGGGACGCAGGTGTAAAGCATCAGCCGGGACATGACAAATGAGCGATAGAGGGCGCTGCCGAATTGCTCTGTTTGGGATCAAGGCACCGCGCTCCGCGCGGTGCGGGGCGGCAAGCCCGGCCGGCGGGAAGCCACCGACAGCCGCCGGGACACCGCCCCCACCACGCCCAGGAACCAGCCCCCAGCAAGGCCGTGACGGAAGCCGGCGGGTCGGCTTGGTCGAGTGGTCGGGGCTTCCGGCTGCCGCGCCAGTCCAACCCCGGGACTGGCTTGCCACCGGGTCACCGGGGCGCGGCACCAGCTCCACCGCCAGGACGTGCCCGCCCCTCCCCCGCAACCGCCGACCCCACGCAGGAATGGTTAAGTCCGACCCCGCAAAGGCCCCCCACGACGGCGCAGCCCGCCCCGCCCGAGGCAAGGTCGATTGAGCCCGCACTCAGGGCGCCTTCAGGGCGTCAGGGCGTCCTTAGGGCGTCAAACGCCGGCCAAAGTTGACCAAGGACGACCATCGGCGTCCGGAAATAGAACCAGCTCAGAGCCTCGATCAGGCCTCTGAGCTGGTGGGCGACGGACGAGTCGACCTGTACGCCGGATTCTGTGACCGGCGCGCGCCCCGAGGGGCTCGCGTCGGCGGCGGCCATCCATCTAGGCCTACCGTCGCCGGCAGGCTCGAGCGGCCTACCCGCAGACATCGGGCGGGCAGCCCTCAAGCGTCTGCGCCGGGTCGTCATCATCTCTGGTGACGGCCCTTGCTTGGCCTTGCTCCGGGTGGGGTTTACCGAGCCACCCCGGTCACCCGGGGTGCTGGTGGGCTCTTACCCCACCGTTTCACCCTTACCGTCCCCGGTGGGGTCGGCGGTCTGTTTTCTGTGGCACTGTCCCGCGGGTCGCCCCGGGTTGCCGTTAGCAACCACCCTGCCCTGTGGAGTCCGGACGTTCCTCGGCGGCGGGCCGGAGCCCGCCGACGCGACCGCCCGGTCGACTCGTCCGTCGCGCATCCATCCTAACGACGCCACGGCCGCGCCCATTGCCACCCCGGGGCCGACCGGCACCCGTCCTGCCGGAGGCGGGTACTAGCCTCTGGTGACCATGGATGTCTCCGACGCCGCGCTGCTGCTCGCCGCCGGTCTCGCCGCGGGCACGGTCAACGCGGTGGCCGGCGGGGGCTCGCTCATCACCTTCCCGGCGATGATCGCGGTGGGCCTGCCGCCGGTGCCGGCCAACGTGAGCAATTCGGTCGCGGTCTTTCCGGGGTACGTGGCGAGCGTGGCGGGCAGCCGGCAGGACCTGCCGCCCCGGCGGATGCTGGCCACGCTGGTGCCCACCACGATCGTCGGCACGATCGTCGGCGCCCTGCTGCTGCTGGCCACGCCGGCCCGGGCGTTCGAGCTGGTGGTGCCCTTCCTGGTGCTCGGGGCGACGGCGGTGCTGGCGTTCCAGGATCCGCTGCGCCGGCTCGTCGGGCATCCGCGCGACCTGGCGCCGCGCCGCCGTACGGTCACCGTGCAGGCCATGGTCGCCGTCGGCGCGGTGTACGGCGGCTACTTCGGCGCGGCGCTCGGGGTGATGCTGGTGGCGGGCCTGGCCCTGGTGCTGGACGCGACGCTGGCGCGGGTGAGCGCGCTGAAGAACCTGCTCTCCGCCCTGGTCGGGTTGACCACGCTCGTGGTGTTCTCACTGTTCGGGCCGGTGAACTGGGCGGCCGTGGCGGTGGTCGCGCCGGCGACGCTGGTCGGCGGGTACGCCGGCGCGCGGCTGGTGCGCCGGCTGCCGCCGGTGGTGCTCAAGGTGCTGATCGTGGTCTTCGGCACGTCGATCGGGCTCTACCTGCTCTGGCGCGCGCTGGGCTGAGCCTCGGCGACAGGTGCCCGGCCGGGAGGCTGGACAGGTGACCGGGCGGGCGAAGGACGCACGCCCGGGCGGCTAGTGGTCCTGGAGCGTGAAGAAGAGCGTCCGGTGCTCGACGTCCAGGAAGGCGGTCCGCCACCGAGTGGCCGGGTTCACCTCGTCGTACGCCCGGCTGTGCAGCCACCGGGGCGCGGCCGGCAGGAACGGCGCGAGAGCGGGCCACGCGTCCGCCGGGCTGGTGAGGGGCGCCGGGACAGCGGACGCGTACGGCACGAAGCCGTACCGCTGCGCCAGCGTCCGCGCGTCCGCCGGACGCAGCCGGACCACGCCCTGGTACGCCCAGTCCACCGGGCCCGGCGCGCGGCCGCACGGCTCGCCCGAGAGGGAACGCACCTGCCAGTGGATCTCCGGGTAGTCGCCGAGGCCCGGCAGTTCCTCGGGCGGATCCCACCGCTTCGTGCGCACCTTCGCCTCCTCGGCGCGCACCGTCTCCCGGCACTCGGGCGTGTCGCCCGGGTCGTTGCCGACGGCCCGGATCGCGGCCCCCACGCACCCGACGACCGCCAGCAGCAGCAGCGCGGCGGAGCCGCCGAGGACGGCCATCAGCGCGCGTCTCGTCATGGGCGTCAGCGTACGAAGGGCGTCCACCTCCGCCGCGTCGCCCCCGACCGCAGGGGGCCGGGGGCGACGCGGTCCCGGGAGAGGTTCAGGCGACCGGTTCCGGGGCGGCGTCGGCGTCGCGGTGCGGGCCGGGCACGACGCGCGGGTCGCCCTCGTCGGCGAAGTAGTCGTCCGACGTGGTGCCGTCGCCGCCGTCGCGCACCTTCGCCGCCCGCAGCACCACCGTGAGCAGCGCCGCGACCCCGAGGTTGACCAGCACCGCCACGATCCCGACGTAGATCGTCTTCGGGGTGTCGAAGCCGAAGTCGGCCAGCGGGAACGCCGAGCCGCCGAAGTGCTTGCGGCCGGTCGCGGCGTTCGGGATCTGGTAGAGCATCCACATGCCGAGCCCCATGCCCGCGATCCAGCCGCCGATCAGCGCCCCCCGGTGGAACCAGCGGGTGTAGAGGCCGAGGGCCACCGCTGGCAGCGTCTGGAGGATGATCACGCCGCCGATGAGCTGGAGGTCGATGGAGAACTGCGGGTCGAGGAAGACGATGCACGCCACCGCGCCGACCTTCACCACGAGCGAGGTGATCTTGGAGACGTTCGCCTCCTGCGCGGGGCTGGCGTCCCGCTTCAGGTACTCCTTGTAGATGTTGCGGGTGAACAGGTTCGCCGCCGCGATCGACATGATCGCCGCCGGCACCAGCGCGCCGATGCCGATGGCCGCGTACGCGACACCGGCGAACCAGTCGGGGAACTGCTGGTCGAACAGGACCGGCACCACCGTGTTGCTGTCCACGGTGCCCTCCTTCGACCCGGGCAGCGGCTTCACCCCGGCCGCGATGGCCATGAAGCCGAGCAGCGCGATCAGGCCGAGCAGCAGGCTGTACGCGGGCAGCGCCGACATGTTCCGCTTGATCACGTCGCGGTTCCGGCTGGCCAGCACGCCGGTGATGCTGTGCGGGTAGAGGAACAGCGCCAGCGCCGAGCCGAACGCCAGCGTGACGTACTGGAGCTGGTTGTTGGCGTTGAGCAGCACCCCGTCGTTGGGGTTCGGCGACGCGTCGAACTTGGCCTCCGCGGCGTCGAAGATCTCGCCCCAGCCGCCGAGCTTGTACGGCAGGTAGAGCACCGCCACCAGGATCACGATGTAGATCAGCGTGTCCTTGACGAACGCGATCAGCGCCGGCGCGCGTAGCCCCGACTGGTAGGTGTAGGCGGCCAGGATCGCGAAGGCGATGATGATCGGCAGGTGCCGGGCCAGCGTGCTCTCGCCGGTCACCCCCATGGTCTTGAGCACCGCCTCGATGCCGACCAGTTGCAGCGCGATGTACGGCATCGTCGCCACGATGCCGGTGATCGCGATCAGCAGCGCCAGCACCGGCGAGTCGAACCGCTTGCGGACGAAGTCCGCGGGGGTGACGAAGCCGTGCCGGTGCGAGACCGACCAGAGCCGGCACAGCACCAGGAACACCAGCGGGTAGATGACGATGGTGTAGGGGACGGCGAAGAAGCCGGCCGCGCCGGCACCGAACATCAGCGCCGGCACCGCCACGAAGGTGTACGCGGTGTACAGGTCACCGCCGACCAGGAACCAGGTGATCCAGCCGCCGAAGTTGCGCCCGCCCAGCCCCCACTCGTCGAGGTGGGCCATGTCCTTCGGGGCCCGCCACCGGGCCGCCACGAATCCCATCCCGCTGACCAGCAGGAAGAGCACCGAGAAGACGATGATCTCGGTGAGGTGGTCGCGCCACATCAGCGATCACCCGCCGCCGTGTCGCCCGGCCCGTCCGACGGCGCGCCGGCCCGCTTCTTCGTCATCTGGTACACCAGCGTGGTGGTGGCCACGCCGAGCAGGATGTAGACGAGCTGGAGCCAGTAGAAGCGCGGGAAGCCGAGGAACCGGGGCGAGTCGGCGTTGAAGAAGACCGGGATCAGGGGCACCACGATGGGGATGAAGAGCAACCAGTTCCAGGGGCTGTGGTCCTTCGCCCTGGAGCGCGACGCTGTCGGCGCCTCCGGTTCGGGTGCGGCCATTGCGACAAACCTCCGCGAGTCGTAGATCGACACTGATGACGGCCGGAGGCTACGACCCTGTGACCCGGGTCACGTTCTACGGGAGGAAGTTGCTGCGCCGAACGGCGGACGGCGTGCGCCGAACGGCGACCCCGGGCGGCCGGACGGCGGCCCGCCCGGCTCAGATCCCGGCGAGGTGCGCGGTGTCGTTGACCGTACGGACGGCCACGCCGCCGTCGGGCCACGTGTCGAGCACCGAGATGCCGGCCGCGTCCAGGAACAGCCGGTGCAGGAAGCCGTCGCCGGCCGCGAGGGCGTCGCGCAGCACCAGCTTGATCGGCGAGACGTGCGAGACCACCACCACGGTCTCCCCCGGGTACGCCCGGCACAGCCCGTCGACCACGCGACGGCAGCGCTCGGCGACGTCGACGAACGACTCGCCGCCCGGCGGGGCCACCCGGGTCGAGGCCAGCCAGGCGTCCATCTCGCCCGGCCACTCCTGGCGGACCTCGGCGAAGGTGCGCCCCTCCCAGGCCCCGAAGTCGCACTCGATCAGGTCGTCCTCGCGGCGCACCGGCACGCCGCCGAGCGCCCCGGCGATCGCCTCGGCGGTCGCCGTACACCGGGACAGGGGCGAGCTGACCACGGCCGCGACGGTCGGGGCCAGCGCGGCCACCCGGGCGGCCGTGGCCCGGACCTGGGCCCGGCCGCGCTCGGAGAGCGGCACGTCGCCGCGGCCGGAGTAGCGGCGCTGTTCGGTGAAGGCCGTCTCGCCGTGCCGGACGAGGACGAGCCGGGTGGCGGTGAAGCTCGGCCGCGGCTCCCAGGAGGCGGGCGCGGTCGCCGGGTCGGTGCCGGTGGTCGTCGCCGACGCGGCGCGGGCAGCCACCTCCCGGGCCCTCGCGCGGGCCGGCGAGTCGGGACCGGCGACCTCGCGCGGCGGCTCCACGACGCGCGGCGGCGCGACGGCGGCCCGGGCCGGCGCCTTGCCGGCGGCGGCGTCCATGGCGGCGTTGGCGAGGGCGTCGGCGTGCCGGTTGCGTTCCCGGGGAATCCAGTGGAACCGTACGGCGGCGAAGCGGTTGACCAGTCCGGCGGCCTGCGCGGCGAGCGGACGCAGCCCGGGGTGCTTGATCTGCCAGCGGCCGCACATCTGCTCGACCACCAGCTTCGAGTCCATCCTGGCCTCGACCTCGGCGGCACCCAGCTCGGCGGCGGCCTCCAGCCCGGCGATCAGCCCCCGGTACTCGGCGACGTTGTTGGTGGCGACGCCGATCGACTCGCCCCGCTCGGCCAGCACCTCACCGGTGTCCGCGTCGCGGACCACCGCGCCGTAGCCGGCCGGGCCGGGGTTGCCCCGGGATCCGCCGTCGGCCTCGACGACGACCACGCGCGGCGCCACGGGCTACAGGCCGGACTCGTTGGTACGGACCATGATCCGTCGGCAGTCCTCGCAGCGGACGACCTCGTCCGGGTCGGCCTTGCGGATCCGGGCCACGTCGGCGCCGGAGAGCGTCAGGCGGCAGCCGCCGCACCGGCCGGCGGTCAGCAGCGCCGCGCCGAGCCCGGTGTCCTCGCGGATCTTGTCGTAGAGCTGCACCAGGTCGGTCGGGAGGTCGCCCGCCAGCGGCTGGCGGGCGCCGCGCTTGAACTCCTCCTCCTTGGCGATCTCGGCCAGGCTCTCGTCGCGGCGCCGCTCGGCGGCGTCGCGCTTCTCCCGCACCTCGGCGAGCCGCTGCTCGACGCCGTCCAGCACGCCCTGGGCCGTCTCCCGCTGCTCCATCAGCTCCAGCTCGGCGTCCTCCAGGTCGCCCTGGCGGCGGTTGAGCGAGACCAGCTCGTGCTGGAGTGCCTCCAGCTCCCGGGCCGGGCCGGTGCCGGCGGCGAGCCGGGCCTCGTTCTTGGACTTGCGGGCCCGCACCTGGTCGACGTCCTTCTCCATGCGGGCGATGTCCCGGTCCAGGTCGTCGACCGCCACCTGGGCGCGGACCCGCTCGTCCTCCAGCGCGGACAGCTCCCGGGCCAGCGCGTCCAGCTCGGCCCGCTCGGGCAGCGAACGGCGCCGGTGGGCGAGCTGGACGAGGGAGGTGTCGATCGCCTGGAGGTCGAGCAGGCGGCGCTGGACCTGGGGGTCAGCCTTCACGGTCGGGGCTCCTTGTCGTCCACCGCGGGTGGGGCGGCGTGTACGGTCCACGGGTCGGTGGCCAGGTCGGACACCAGCGTCTCGACACCCGTCGCCTCCCGCAGGAGGACGGCCAGGTCGTCCAGCCACGGTCGTTCCGTCGCCCAGTGGGCGGCGTCGAGCAGGGCCGGGCCGTCGGCGGCCAGGTGCTCGCCGGCCGGGTGGTGGCGCAGGTCGGCGGTGAGGAACGCGTCCACCCCGGCCGCGGTCGCGTCGGCGAGGAAGCCGTCCCCCGCGCCGCCGCTGACCGCGAGGGTACGAACCATACGCCCGGGGTCCCCGGCGGCGCGAACTCCCCAGGCGGTGGCGGGCAGTACGGCGGCGGCGTGCCGGGTCAGCTCCGCCAGCGTCATCGGCTCCGGCAGCTCGCCGATCCGGCCGATCCCCCGGCCGTCGCCGTGCGCGGGCGTTCCGGGTGCGGGCCGGTGCAGCGGGCGCAGCCCGGTCAGCCCGAACCGGGCCGCGAGGGCGTCGGAGACCCCCGGGGCGGCCACGTCGGCGTTGGTGTGCGCGACGTACAACGCCACGTCGGACTTGATCAGCCGGTGGACGATCCGGCCCTTGAAGGTCGTGGGGGCCACCGAGGAGACGCCGCGCAGCAGCAGCGGATGGTGGGCGACGATCATGTCGACGCCGGCGTCGAGCGCCTCGGCGACCGTCTCCGGCACCACGTCGACGACGCAGAGGACCCGGCGCACCGGGGCGCACGGCTCGCCGAGCACCAGCCCGACCCGGTCCCAGTCCTCGGCCCAGGCCGGCGGATAGCGTCGCTCCAGCTCGGCGACCACGTCGGCGACGGTCGGCGGGACTGCGTTGGTGCTCACGGCGGGCCAGCTTACCGGCGCAGGCTGTGGCCGGGGGCCGCGCCCACCGACGCGGCGGCGTGTCCCGGGTGTGAGGAGGGGCCTCTCGCATTGCAAGAGACCCTTCCTCACACGTCAGGCGACGGGGCAGAGGCGGTCCCGTACGGCGGCCAGACCCAGGGCCCACGGGAAGGCGTGCACGTGCCGCTCGCCGGTGCCCGGCGGGTGCAACGGGAAGACGTCGTCGCCGAAGAGCACCGTGACCCCCCACTCCGCGAGCCGGGCGATGCCCGCCCGGAAGGCCGGGTGGGCCGCCATCGCCGCGTTCGTGTACGGCACCGCCACCACCGGCACGCCCAGGCCCTGCGCCTCCACCAGCAGCCCGAGGGCCAGTGTGTCGGTGATCCCGGCCGCCCACTTGTTGACGGTGTTGACCGTCGCCGGGCAGACGATCATCGCGTCGGCCTGCGGCAGCACGTCGATATCGCCCGGATTCTTGTAGTGGGTGCGGACCGGATGGCCGGTCTGCCGGGCCAGCGCGGCCCGGTCGACGAACTTGGCGCCGTCCGGCGTGGTGACCACGCAGACGTCCCAACCGTCCTGGTGGGCCAGCTCGACGAGCCGGCCGACGTGGCGGGCCAGCGGCGAACCGCAGGCGACGACGTAGAGCACCTCACGGCGCTCGCTGCTCGGGCGCGGGCCGGACATCAGGCCGGCTCCGCGCTCATACCCCAACTCCCATGTGCTCAGCCAACTCCGCAATCGGAGAAGGCGGCGCACCACGTGTGCGACGCAGGATGTCCGACATCACCTCGTGGGCGATCGGCCGGCAGCGGATCTCCGACGGGGCGAGGCGGTCGCCGCGCAGCAGCATCTCGCCGGCGTTGGCCACGTCGCCGATCTGCGCGAAGCCCCGGGCGATGTCGAGCAGGTGGTGGGCCCGGCGTTCCGGCAGCAGGGCGCCGAAGGCCGGCTCCTGGATGCGCTGCTGGTGCACCTCGACCGCCCGGCCCCCATCGCCGAGCTCGACCGCCGCCGCCGCCCGGTGCAGCTCCACGTTGGTCGGCCCGAACGAGGTCCAGTAGTGGTTGTGGTCGCCGCCCAGCAGGACGGCGGCCTCCTGGGCCCCGTTGATCAGGTCGCCGACCGTGGCGGAGTCGCCGATCCGGGCGGCGGCCATCGCCCCCTGGAGCAGCAGCATCCCGTAGACCGAGAGCAGGGCCGGGTCGGCGGCGTTGCCGCAGCCGGGGGCGAGCCGGTTGGCGATGGTGACGTTGAGTTCGAGGGCGGGCCGGGGCCGGCCCATCGCCACCAGCGCGTTGCAGACCCGGGTGGTGGCGATGCCGGCCAGCAGCGGGTCGTTGGCGCGCTGGGCCACCGCCATCGAGCGGTCGGCGGCCAGCCAGGCCAGGTCGCACTCGCCCAGCTTGCGCAGCACCGACGAGGCGATCTGGTAGACCTGCCCGAGCAGGTGGGCCGCCTCGACCGCCTGGTCGCCGCCGTGGCCGGCGTCGGCGGCCTGGGCGTCGCGCAGCAGCTTCGGCAGCGCCCGGGTGAGCATCCCGTAGCGGCCGTACTGGTAGGTGAGCCAGGCGTGGCTGACGGCCTTGCGCATGTCGGCCAGGGGCGGCGGGCACGGCGCGGCGTCGAAGTAGGCGCTCATCGAGTCGTACCGCTCCAGGGCCGCCCGGATCTCCTGCACCTCCACCTGGTCGATGCAGTTCAGCGCGTCCGTACGCCGCTCCGGGTCCTTGCCGAGCAGCAACTGCACGTCGACCTGGAGGATGTCGGCGATCTCGTAGAGGACGGAGAACTTGTCGAGCCGGCGCACCCCACGCTCGACCTTGTCCACCCAGCTCTTCGACTTGCCCAGCCGGTCGGCGAAGACCTGCTGCGACATCTTGCGCCGCCCCCGCCAGTAGGCCACCCGCCGCCCGATGGGTAACTCGTCCATCCACCCGTTCCTTCCCCTGTGCCTGCTCGAGCGGGCGTGCCGGCCGGTCCTGCCGGGTGCGGCGATCGATCCGTACGTCTCAGGTTTTCGCTGGTCGCACAGCGTGTGCGTCAGCCGTACAGCCAGTTCTCGTAGTTTTCGTGCAAGTTGCACGAGCCGTTCGTCAGCTCAACGATCGCGGGTTACGGCAGTGACGGTGCTCGACATGCGACCTGGGCACCGGCCGGGTCCGGCGAGGGGAGATGGCACATGTGGGGGAATGTCGCGCCGCGCGTCGTTCAACTGTCCCCGTTGGAACGGGTGCGGCTGCGCCGGGTGGCCGTGCGGTACGCCCTGCACGGCTGGGACGTCACCCCCGGCGCCTGCCTCGCCCGCAGCCGCTTCGTCTGCGGGCGGGCCGGCTGCCCGACGGTCGGCTGCCACCCGGCCCTGGAGAACTGGGAGCACGCGGCGAGCGCCGACCCGGCCCGGGTCGCGACGTGGTGGCGCACCCGGCCGCACGGGGTGCTGCTGCCCACCGGGCGGGCGTTCGACGTGCTGGAGGTCCCCACGCACCTCGGCCGGCACGTGCTGGACGCGGTCCGGACGCACCCGGCCGGCGTCGGCGTACGCGGGCCGGTGCTGGTGACCCCGACCGGCCGGTGGATGTTCCTGGTCCGCCCCGGCGACCCGCTCCGCCCCGAGCTGGACCACTGCTTCCACGTGGTCCGGCACGGCCCCGGCTCCTGGATCCCGGCCCCACCGACCCGGCTGCCGGAGGGCACCGTCCGGTGGGCGGTCGCGCCCGAACAGGCCCGCTGGCAACTGCCCGACTCCTACCTGGTGCAGAACGCCCTGATCGAGGCACTGCGGGCCACCGGGGTCAGGGTCACCTCCGACCTGCTCCCCGGGCACCTGCCACTGCCGCGCCGGGGCATGTGACGGCGGCGCGGCAGCGACGCCGGAGGGCCGGCGCTCGTTGAGCACGGCGACGGCGCACCCGCGCCGGGAGCGGGGGGTTACATGTCCACCGATGACACCGCGCGCCAGCCGGACGGCGCGGAGCCGCCGCCCCGGCACCGGCCGCGCCGCCGCTGGCCGGTCACCCGTCCCGTCGGCTCCCGCCCGGGCCGCCCCCGCCCCCTCGGCTCCCGCCCCGCCACCACCCGCCCCTTCCGCTGACCGTCAGCCGGCCAGGGGCAGGGCGGTGGAGTGCAGGAGGCGGGCGTCGTCGGTGACGACCGCGTGCTGGTGCCCGGGCAGGCCGTCCAGCCAGCCGATGCCGGCCAGGCCCATCGCGACGGCCGCGGTGGCGTACGCGTCGGCCAGCCCCAGGTCCGGCCCGACCACGGTGACCGAGCGCAGCCCCCGGGCCGGCACGCCCCGGCGCGGGTCGAGCACGTGGTGGCCGCGCTCGTAGACGCCGGACGTGGCCACGGCCAGGTCGGTGCCGGTGAGCACGAGGCAGGTGGACATCGCGTCCCACGGGTGGCGGACGCCGATCCGCCACGGCTGCCCGGTCGACGAGTGGCCGCGTACCCGCACGTCGCCGCCGGCGTTCAGGCAGTGGTTCGCCGCCCCTGCGGCGAGCAGCCGGTCCGAGGCGACCTGCACCGACCAGCCCTTGACGTAACCGGACGGGTCGAGCCGCCCGGTGGCGTACGCGTCGAAGAAGCCGTCGGTGGCCTTCCACAGGTCGGCGCAGCGCGCCAGCACGTCCCGCAGGTCGGCACCGGCCCCGGAGAGCGGCAGCTCGCCCCGGTCGACGCGGCACACCTCGCTGTCGGCCCGGTACGTGCTGAACCGGGCGTCCACGTCGCGCAGCCAGGCGAACACGTCCCCGGCCAGCTCGGCCAGCTCGGCGGCGGGCAGGTCGTCGGCGAGGTCGAGGCTGATCGCGGTGCCCATGACCTGCTCGATACGGCGCAGCCCCGGCCTGGTCGCCGGCGGACACCCGCCCGGCTCGCGCCGCCCCGCCGCCGGCACCGGCACGTCACCTCGCCCGGTCGATCGCGGCTTGCAACGACTGCTTGTACGAGGTGCTGGTGGCGGTCGCCCCGGAGACGGTGTCCACGTCGGCGCTCTGCCGCTGCACCACCAGCCCCGAGGTGCCGCTGTAGCGGCCGTCGACCTGCTCGCTGCGCTGGTCGGACTGGGCGGTCTCCTCGGGCAGTTCCAGGGCCACCACGTCGACGATCCGCGTCCCGCGCAGGGTGATCTGCACCTGGACGTTGCCGTACTCGTTCTCCACCACCGGCCCCGTGACGGTGCGGGTGGTCGGCGCGGGCGGCGGCTTCGTGGTGGTGCGCGGCGCGGACGGCGCCCGGGTGGTGGCGCTGGGCCGGCTCGCCGGCGCCCGGGTGGCGGTGCGGCCGGGCCGGGGGGACGCGCCGGTGCGGCTGGGCGACGGCGCGGCGGAGACCTCCCCGCCGCCGGTTGGGGTCGGGCCGGCCGGCGCGGGGACCACCGGTGGGGGCGCCGCCGGCAGGTCCTGGGCGACCGGACTGGTGCCCGGCGAGCCCTTCAGCACCACCATGGCGGTGGTGCCGGCCGCCAGGCCGGTGATCGCGAGCAGGGCGCGACGCATGGAAGCCTTCCTACAGCTCGAACGTGGCCAGGTGGATCTGCCGGCGGGGCACGCCGGCCTCGCGGAGCACCCGCAGCGACTGCTCGACCAGGCCGGGCGGCCCGCAGAGGTAGACGTCGCGCCGGACGAGGTCGGGCACCAGCCGGCGCAGCCCGTCCGGGCTCATCACCTGGCGGGGGCCGGGATCGTGGCGGGAGCCGACGACGTACCAGATCGCGGTGTCCCGGGCCTCGGCGAGCCAGTCCAGCTCGCGGTGCAACAGCACGTCGTCCGGGGTACGGGCGCGGTAGATCAGGGCGGCGCCGGGCGGCAACTCCTCCAGCATCGCCCGGATGGGGGTGATCCCGCTGCCGCCGGCGATCAGCAGGGCCCGTTCGCGGGTGCGGTGGGCGGCCGTGAAGGTGCCCGACGGGCCCTCCGCCCAGACCCGGGTGCCCGCCTCGAGGTCGCGCAGGTCGGCGGTGTGCCTGCCGACCACCTTGACGGTGAGCCGCAGCCAGCGACCGTTGGCGGCGGCCGAGACCGAGAACGGGTGCGCCTGCCACCAGCAGCCCCGGGCGAGGAACCGCCAGCGGAAGAACTGCCCGCCCAGCAGCTCCAGCCGCTCCAGCCGGTCACCGGTCAGGTAGATCGAGATCGTGTCCGGGCTCTCCGCGACCACGTCGGCGACCCGCAGCCGGTGCCGCAGGTTGAACGCCAGCGGCGCGACGACCCGGCCCCAGAGCAGGGCGGCGAGCACCAGCACGTACATGCCGATCCAGAAGGTGCGCACCGGGCCGGGCCGGAACAGCTGCGCGCCGTTGCTGAACTGGTGGGCGAAGCCGAGCAGCAGCACCGCGTAGCTCGACAGGTGCAGGGCGTGCCACAGCTCGTAGGGCAACGCGGTCCGGATCGCCCGGACGCTGGTGAGGCCGACCAGCACCAGGATGCCGGCGGCGGCGAACGCGGAGACCATGTCCTCGTAGTCGCGCAGCAGCACGCCGGCCTCGGTGAGCACCGGGTTGTCCTCGAGGTCGGCGTAGCCGACCAGGATCAGCGACGCGTGCGCGAGCACGGCCACCAGCAGGGTGGCCCCGACGTCGCGGTGCCAGCGGGCGATCCGCTCGCCGCCGGCCCACCGCTCCAGGATCGGCAGGCGGCTCATCATCAGCACCTGCACGAGCAGCAGGTAGCCGGCGACCAACCCGGTGATCCGGCCGGCGGCGGTCACGGTGGTGGCCGTCGTCCGCAGCGATCCGGGCGGGGTGTCCAGCCACCAGGGCAGCACGCTGGCGAGCAGGCCGACGACGAGCAGCGCGGCCAGCAGCCGCCGGCCGCCGGGCCCGCGTCGCGGCGGCACCAGGGGGCGTACGTCCGCAGCCGGCCGGGCCCCCCCCCCCGGCGCGGGCGGGCCCCGCCGGGGCGGCGGCGGGCGGGGGGGCGGGGTCGGCACACCCGCCCCCGGAAGCGGCGGG
>NZ_JBNCOB010000036.1:0-24049 GCF_049847285.1 Micromonospora sp. DT62 | reverse complement strand
GCCCCGGGGGCCGGCCTCGAGGGCGCGCCGGGCGGCGGGGTGCCTGCCGACCCCCCCGCCGGGGCGGGGGCGGCAGCGACCGTTGGCGGCGGCCGGCGGCGTGGGTGCGCGGGTACGTCACGCGTACAGCTTCATCGGGCGGTACTTCTGCCGGGGGAAGATCTTGTCCACCTCCGCGTTGGTGAGCCCGAAGCGGCCCTGCGCGACGGCCCCGTAGACGTTGAACATGTTGTTGTACTCGGGCACGTCACCGGAGTCCAGGTCGGACAGCCCGTTCCAGGTGCCCAGCAGCGAGCCGGCGAGCTTGCGGCCGGAGAGCACGGTGACCACCCCGCCGTGGCCGTGGTCGGTGCCGCCGCCGTTGGAGGCGACCCGCCGGCCGAACTCGCTGGAGACCATGATGGTCACGTCGGCCGACTTCTCCCCCAGGTCGGTGAAGAACGCCGCCATGGCGCTGGCCAGCTCGTTGAGCCGCCGGTGCAGCTGACCGCCGTCGCGGGTGCCCTGGTTCTCGTGGGTGTCGTAGCCGCCCATGCCGACGGTGGCGACCCGGACGTTCGCTCCGCCCTTGATGAGCTGGGCGAGCTGCTGGAACGCGTAGCCGACGCCCTTGTACTCGACGCCCTCGGCCGCCTGGTACGGCTTGGCGGCGAGGCGCTGCGCGGTGGCCAGCGCGCCCAGGCCGTCCTGCACGGCGTCCTGCACCGGGTGGTTGATCCCGGTGAAGAGCCCCTTGATCGCCTTCTCGGTCGCGGCCCGGTACCGGTCGTCGCCGTTGAGCCGCAGCGAACCGACGCTGTTGAGGGAGAGCGCGCCGTTGTTGCCGACCAGCGACCGGGGCAGCGTGCTGCCGATGCCGACGCTGCGGAACGCGGTGCCCGTGCCGAGCGCGTCGACCAGGCTGTCCAGCCAGCCCCGGCCGGCGGTCTCGCTGGGCAGGCCGCCGAGGTTGCAGGCGTCCGCGGCCTGGAAGTGGCTGCGGGACAGCCGCTCGTCGGAGACCGCCGGGACGAAGCCGAGGTTGCCGCTCTTCAGCCACTTCTCCAGCGGCTTGAACGCGCTGGTCAGCTTGAAGCCACGGCCCACGGCCAGGGAGTCGTCGCCGAGCAGCAGGTCGGGGCGGGCCTTGGCGAGCACCGGGTCGTCCGCCGGGGCGACCAGGCTCAGCCCGTCCAGCCCACCGTAGAGGAAGACGTGGATCAGGGTGCCGGTCTTGGTGGCGGCGAACGAGGCGGAGGTGGTGACGAACTGGGCGGTCGCGAGGGCGGTGGCGGTGGCGGCGGCGCCGGCCACGAACGTCCGCCGGGTCACGCCCCGACCGTCCTGCTGGGCCTCCTCGAGGTCCTCCAGCCGCCGGTAGCGGTCGGCCTCGGCGGCGTTCTCGGCGGCGACGATGTCGGCCTCCGCCCGCAGCAGCGCCTCGGCCGGGTCGTCGGCCAGCCGCCGCAGGTCGGGGCATTCGGGGTGCAGGGGGAACGTGTGCACAGTCTTCTCCATCGGGTGCCTCACCGGAGGTGGTGCTGGGGGGAAGCGAGGATCGCCCGCGCTACGGCGGTGACGGCCCCGTCGAACGTGGCGTCGACCTTGTCGCCGGCAGCCACGCCGGCCACGCCGAGGATCAGGGACCGTTCCCTGGCGCTCAGCTTCTGACCCACCAGCCGCAGGGCCAGCGCGTCCACGTACGCCCCGGCCGTGGCCGGGGGCCGGGCCACCAGCTTCTCCGGCGGGGTGTAGGTGAAGACGGTGCGTCGGCCGGCGAGCAGCTCGCCCGCCTCGTTCCAGCCGTGGACCATGGTGCCGGCGGAGGTCCAGGCCACGTAGACGTCCGGGTAGCCGTCGGGGGTGGGCTGGCCCATCGGGTACTGGCCCAGCTCGCGCATCCTGTCGTGGATCTGCCGCAGCCCCCGGGCGTACGGGGTGCGCTTGTTGTCGCCGTTGTCGTGCTTCGGCGACGCCTCCGGGGACACCCCCAGGGCCCGGTACGTGGCGACCAGGTACTCCATCGGCCGGCGCACCTTCTGGCCCACCGCCGCCCAGAACTCCGAGGAGCTGAACAGCGTCATCAGCACCGGCTTGATCATGCCCTTGTTCAGGCTGTACGACTTCGCCAGCCGCTCCACGAGGGACTTCGGCGGGGTGTCCGAGACGAACCGGGTGGCCAGGCTCTGCGCCACGTACTTCGCGGTGGACGGGTGCAGCGCGATGTACGTGATGTACGCGTCGATGGCCGCCTCGGCCTTCTTCGGGTCCTTCGAGGCGTTCGCGTGGGTGAAGCCGAGCACCTTCACCTTGCCGACGTAGTGCCGCTCGGGGCGGAACACGTACTTCCCGTCGTTGACGCCCCGGCCGGTCTGGAGCAGGGCCGCCTGCCGGACGTCCTTCTCGGTGTAGCCGCCGTCGACGCCGACCGAGTACAGCTCCAGGTTCTCGCGGGCCAGGTTCTCGTTGACCGCGTCGGCGCGGGAGTCGTTCTGGTTGAGGTAGAGCAGCAGCGCCGGGTGCCGGTTCGCGGCGAGCAGCATCTCGGGGTAGCTGCCGAGGGCGTGCGCCCGCACGACGTCCCGGTCGAAGGACGCGCGGTAGACCTCGCCCCCGTCGAAGTCCGCGGCGACGTGCAGGAAGTCGTTCCAGAAGTCGACCATGACCTCGAACAGCTGCCGCTGCGACCAGATCTGCCGGGCGATGGTGGCGTCCACCATCTCCTTCTCCGGCTGCGCGCCGCGCTCGTTGAGCTGCTCGCGCTGCTCGCGCAGCTGCGCGGTGCCCAGCTTCAGCGTCGGCAGGTCGGCGAGCTTCAGCTCGGCCTTCGTCGGGGCGATCTTGTCGGGGTCGAGCTGCCAGCGCAGCCAGCCGTCGATGCCCCGCTCCTTGATGTCGGCGACGACCTGCCTGGTGGCGCCGAAGGTGGCCCGCCGGGCCAGGTGCAGGATCGGGTCCTTGGCGAGCACCGTCTTGACGGTCACCTTGGTCTCCGCGGCGGCGGCCGCCGGCCCGGAGAAGGTCCGGCCGCCGGCCGGCGCGTTCTTCTTCAGCGCCTCGCCGGCCCGGGAGCCCATGTAGCTCTCGTTCTGCTCGGTGTAGGTGCGCACCGTGCTCGGCTGCTGGCCGCTCGGCCGGGCGGGGGTGCCGTCGGTGACCGTGGTGCCGGTGGCGTCGCCGGCCACCGCCTCGTCGCCGAAGAGGCTGCGGATCTGCGGGGTCATCGCCAGGGCGGCGCCACCGGCGACCACGGCCGCGGTGCCGCCGAGGGCCACGAGGGCCTTGCGCCGGCCGACCTTGGGGCCCGGCTCGTCGCCGTCGTCCAGGTTGGGCAGTCCCGGGCCGGCCGACGGCGCGGCGGTCTGCCGCGCGAAGCCCTCCGGGCCGACCCACTGCGGCCCGCGCGCGGCCGGGTGCCCGGCGTGCGCGTACTGGCTCTGCGTGTCTTCGGGGTGTCCACCCTGGTGCGGGGCGCGCGCGTCGTGGCCGTACGGGGTAGGGGCGTAGGTGCCGCGGTGACCGTCGCCGGCGGCGGGGTACTGACGCCCGTCCCATCCACGATCGTCCCGCGGTTGCCGTGGTGGCACATTCTGGTCGGCCATGTACCAATCCATTTCTGCTGCGCCGCGACGACTGGCACCGGGCACGGGGGCAGGTGCGGCGACTGGTGCCTGAGGGGGTTGCCACCGGAAGGTAATGAAGCGTTCAGGTGCCTTCAAGCAGCACCGGAAGCCCCCAGGACGGCACTTAAGGCGCCGCTCAGCGCGGGTCGGCGGCGCCGGAACTCGGCGCGGCCCGGCACGGACCTCGCGAGCAGGGCGTACGCGGCACGGCACGGGCCGGACCCGGCCATCGCGGCCGACCCGGCGCGGGAGGCCCCTTTCATCGCCACAGGCAAATTTAAGGTTCGGCTAAGCCTGTGCTGAGGCGCTCCCCCGCGCACCGGGGCGCGGCCGGACGGGCGTGGGCCGGGCGCGGCGGCAAAGTAGCAGCAGGACGGGAGCGTGAGCCGCCGCCGCAGCGGGTATGCCGCCGAACCGCTGAACACGTGAGGGGAAGGCACATGCTCAGCAAAGAGGATCAGCGCAGGTTCGAGCAGATCACCCGTCAGCTCCGGGAGAGCGATCCGGCGTTCTTCGCCCGGCTCGACAACCGGGCCCGGGCCCGTCGCGGCCGATGGCTGATGCTGTTGACGATCGTGCTGTGGGCCTCGCTGCCGGCGATGACCGTGCTGGCCGGGCGACTGGCCGGGGCCGTCTGCGCGGTGGTCCTGGTGGCCAACGCGGCACTCATGTGGCGGTTCCGCCGCCGCTGGCTGTGAGCCGGGGCCGCGTACCGTTCCGCCGGCGGTCTCACCCGCCGAGGAGCCGGTACGCCCGCCGCAGCCGCTCCAGGAGACCGGGCCCGCCGATGGCGGGGGCCGGAGCGCCGAGCTGCCGCAGCAGCAGGTCCGGTCCGGTCGACAGGCTGGGTGGCCGGTCGGGCAACGGGACCGGCGGCAGCCAGAACCGGTCGACCGCCTCGGCCAGCGGCGCCGGCGGCAGGCCGGCGAGCGCCCGGGACGCCCCGACCGGCGGGACGGCCTCGGCGTCCCGCCCGGCACCCGATACACCGCCGTCCCGCGTGGACTCCGCCGTCGGCGCCACCGCACCGCCCAGCGCGGACGGCTCGGCCGGCGGAACGGCACCGTCCGCCATGGACGGAGTGGCCGGCCCGGCACCGTCCGGCAGGGACGGCGTCGCCGGTGCGGCCTCGGTCGCGGCCGGCTGGTCGTCGGCGCCTGCGGCGTCGGCCCGCAGGACGCGCAGCCGGTCGAGCAGCTGCGTCCGGCTCCGGCCCCGCCAGTGCAGCAACTGGAACGGGTCGGCGTCGAACGCCTCCGCGAGCAGGTAGAACGTGGCCGCGAGATGCTTGCAGGGAACGGCGTAGTCGGGGCAGCTGCACCGCTGACGCAGCTCCGCCACGCCAGCGGGGAAGAGCGGGGCGCCGGCCCCCGCGAACAGCTCCTCCAGTTCGGGGGGCAGGTCGCCGGCGAGCAGCCGGGCGCTGAAGAACGCCTGGGCGGCCAGCTCCGCCTCCACGCGGGCCCAGATCGCCTCCGGGAACGGCGGCAGCGCGATGCTCACCTCGTACGGCTGCGCGCGGGAGCCCTGCACGGCGGCGCCGACGGTGCCGGGGGCGACCTCCAGGCGCACCACCTGTCCGGCCCGCGCGTACGACCGGCCACGGGTCAGCCGGGTGCCCAGGGCGAACGACTCCAGCACCTCCAGGAAGCGTTGGGACCACCAGGACCGGCCGATGGCCCCCCGGGTGCTGCGGGCCCGCAGCCCGCCGTCGACCCGGCGCGGCCGGCCGTAGTCGGCGAACCGGCCCTTGGCGCCGCCGTCGCCCTGCGCCTGCCCGCTCACTCCACCACCGCCCCGGCCTCCAGGGTGAACAGCTCGCGCAGCTGCGTCGTGGACAGCTCGGTGACCCACTGCTCGCCGGTGCCGACGACCGAGGCGGCGAGGCTGCGCTTGTCGGCGATCAGCGCCGCCACCTTCTCCTCCACCGTGCCGGCGCAGACGAACTTGCGGACCTGCACCCGGCGCCGCTGGCCGATCCGGAACGCCCGGTCCGTGGCCTGGTCCTCGACGGCGGGGTTCCACCACCGGTCGACGTGCACCACGTGGTTGGCCTCGGTGAGGGTGAGCCCGGTGCCGCCGGCCTTGAGCGACAGGACGAAGATCGCCGGTCCCCCCGGGGACTGGAACCGGGTCACCATGGCGTCCCGGTCGGCCTTGCCGACCCCGCCGTGCAGGAAGAGCACCTCCCGGCCGAACCGGGCCGACAGGTGCCCGCGCAGCATGCCGCCGAACTCGGCGTACTGGGTGAAGAGCAGGGCCCGCTCCCCCGCCGCGAGGACCTCGTCCAGGATCTCCTCCAGGCGGGCCAGCTTGCCGGAGCGGCCGGGCAGCGCCGAACCGTCGCGCAGCAGTTGCGCGGGGTGGTTGCAGACCTGCTTGAGCCGGGTCATGGCGGCGAGCACCAGCCCACGGCGCTCGATGCCGTCGCTGGACTCGATCCGCGCCATCATGTCGTCGACGATCGCCCGGTAGAGCGAGGCCTGCTCGGCGGTGAGGTTGCAGAGCACCTCCATCTCCAGCTTCTCCGGCAGGTCGGAGATGATCGAGGAGTCGGTCTTGAGCCGGCGCAGCACGAACGGGCCGGTGATCCGGCGCAGCCGCTCGGCCGCCTCGGCGTCGCCGTGCCGCTCGATCGGCTCGGCGTACTTCTTGCGGAAGGTCGCCGCCGGCCCGAGCAGGCCGGGGTTGGCGAACTGCATGATCGACCAGAGGTCCGCCAGCCGGTTCTCCACGGGCGTGCCGGTGACGGCGATCCGGTGCCGGGCTGGCAGCGCCCGGACCGCCTCGGCCTGCCGGGTGGCGGCGTTCTTGATGGCCTGGGCCTCGTCGACCACCACCCGCCGCCAGTCGATCCCGGCCAACTCGACCGCGTCGCGGGCCGCGACCGAGTAGGTGGTGAGGACCAGGTCCGCGTCGTGCACGGCCGCGCCGAACGCCTCGCCCCGCGCCCGCTCCGCGCCGTGGTGCACGTGTACGCGCAGCCCCGGCGTGAACCGCGCCGCCTCGCGCTGCCAGTTGCCCACCAGCGACATCGGGCAGACCAGCAGGGTCGGGCCGGCGTCCGGCGGGTCCCCGGCGAGCAGGGCGAGCAGTTGCACCGTCTTGCCCAGCCCCATGTCGTCGGCGAGCACCGCGCCGAGTCCGAGGGACTGGAGGAACGCCAACCAGGCCAGCCCCCGCCGCTGGTACGGCCGCAGCGTGCCGTGGAACCCCGGCGGCGGGTCCAGCGGGGCGAGTCGGCGCTCCACCGCCCCGGCGAGCAGGTCGCCCAGCGCGCCGTCGGCGCCGACCTCCAGCACCGGCAGCGCGTCCGGCTGCTCGGCGTCGGCCAGGCCGAGCCGGAGCAGGTCGGCGACGGTCAGCTCGCCGGTGGAACGGAGCAGCCGCAGGCCGGCGGCGAGCCGCTTCGGGTCCAGTTCCACCCACTGCCCGCGCAGCCGCACCAGCGGGGTCTTCAGCGCGGCCAGCGACGCCAGTTCCTCGGCGGTGAGTGGCTGGTCGCCGAGGGAAACCTCCCAGCGGTAGTCGACGAGGGCGTCCAGCCCGACGCCCCCGGCGGTGGCGGCGACGGTGCCCGGGGCGGTCCGGCTGCGGGCCTGCAACCGGGCGCCGAGCCGGGACGACGGGCGCCGCCACCAGGACGGCAGCAGCACGGCGAACCCGGCGGCGTGCAGCACCGGCGCGCCCTCGCGGAGGAACCGGTGCGCCCCCTCGACGTCCAGTTCCAGGGCCTCCGGCGTGGCCGTACGCAGGGCGCTGTCCAGCTCGGGCCAGAGCCGGCTGGCGCGCCCCAGCTCGGCGAGCAGGGTCTCCTGCGGGTCGTCGCCGCGACCGGCCAGCCCGGCGACGCTGGCCGGCGCCCGCCAGACCTGCCCGGCGTCCACGTGCAGGCTCGGCTCGGCTGCCGCCTGGAGCCCGAACTCGATCCGCCACCGCCCGGCCGGTCGCGCCGTCGCCGCCGGGTCGGCGGGCACCACGACCACCGGCTCGGTGAGCTCGTCGGCCGGCGGCTCGACCAGGCGGAAGCTGGCCCGCACGGCGCCGCCGGCCGCGTCGCGCTGCCAGGCGTCCAGTTCGGCGCGGAGGGTGTCCAGCGCGGCCGAATCGGCGGCGAACTCCCGTACCGGCCCGGTGAGCGCGGCCAGCCAGGCCGGCACCGCGCCGTTCGGGCGTACGCCCCGGGCCAGCGCGGTCTCCGCCAGGGCCGCCCGGACGGCGGCGTCGGTGAGTGCGTCGAGCGCGTCGGCGACCAGCGCGCCCGGCGCGTCGACGGCGGCCGGCGCGGGCCGGTGGCGTCCGGCGGGCGGGCCGGGTCGCGCGCGGCGAGCGACGTCCCGGCCGGACGGGGTGCCCGCCCCGGCGGCGGCACCGGGGTCGCCCGGTTCGTCCGGCCCGGTGGCGGCGCGGGCGGCCGGGGGCAGGGCCAGCGCCAGCGCCCGGGCCCAGGCGGCGTCCGTGCCGGTCAGCAGCGGTCGCCAGACCGCCCGGGCGCCGGCCTCCGCCCGCTCCCCGCCCGCGCGGGTCCGGCCCGGGGCCGGAGTAGCCGCGCAGCCGCCGCTGGCCGCCCGGGAGCGAGCCGCCGGGGGCGCCTCGGCGAGGCCGGGCAGGACCCGGCCCCGGGCCGCCAGGTCGACCGCGAAGTCGGCCAGCTCGGCGAGGTGGCGCAGGGTCGCGCCCGGCACGGCGGCCACCGCGTCGACGCCGCGCAGCAGGGCCAGGGCGGCGTCGGGGGCGTACCAGAGGACGGGCACCCGCCAGCCGGCGAGGGTGACCGGCCCGCGGGCCGGCCCGGCGACGTCGGCGCGGACGAGTTCCGGGGAGTCCAGCGGTGCGCCGACCCGGGTGGGGAGGGTGAGCAGGGCGGTGCCGAGGTGGGCCGGCTCGGCCGTCGCGGCCAGCGCGGCGACGAGCGCGGCCTGGTCGGCGGCGAACGGGTGCGGCCGTTCCCGGGGCGCCCGGCCCGGGCGGCGCGGCGCGTGGGCCGGCAGCGCGCTGTCCTCGGCCCAGACGGCGAGCCCCACGCCGGACCGCCAGACCCCGTGGACGACCAGCACGCGTTCCCCTCCTCGCGACGACCCCGGCGAGGATATCGGTCCGGGCCCGGCGGCCCCGGCCAGCACACCGTCAGCCGTCAGGACGAGCGGGCGGCGGGCGGCCCGGGCGCCGTGGCCGCCGGGCGGCGGGGATAGGGTCGGGCGCGTGTACGACCTCCTCGTGATCGGCGGTCTCGGCGTCGACGTGCGCGTGCGGGTGCCCGCGATCCCGCTGCCGGCCGCCGACTCCGTCACCGTCGACCCGATCGACCTGCGGATCGGCAACACCGGCGCCGGGGTGACGCTCGCCGCGCACGCGCTCGGGCTCCGGGTGGCGGTGGTCGACGTCATCGGTGTCGACCCGGCCGGCGACGTGGTCCGCGCCGCGCTGGCCCGCACCGGCGTGCACGCCGTGCTGGGCGACGCCCCGGCCGGCACCCGGCGGTCGGTGAACATGGTCGACCCGGCCGGCCGGCGGATGTCGCTCTACGACCCGCGCCCCTGGCACGGGCCGGCCCCGTTCCCGGCGGCCGAGGTGACCACGCTGGTCCGGCAGGCGGCCCACGTACATCTGTCGATCATGGATTGGACGCTTCCCCTGCTACCCGCCCTGCGCGCGGGGCTGGCCGGCGGGGCCGTCCTCTCCACCGACCTGCACGACTGGGACGGCGGGAACGCCTACCACCGGCCCTTCGCCGAGGTGGCCGACCTGGTCTTCGTCAGCGGGGTCCGGCTGGGCGCGGCGGCCGGCGCGCTCGCCGCCGCGCTGGCGCCCCGCACGGTGCTGGTGACCCGGGGGGCGGACGGCGCCGAGCTGCACACCGGCGGGGGCGCACCGACGGCGGTGCCCGCCGCCGCGCCGCCCGCACCGGTCGTCGACACCAACGGCGCGGGGGACGCCTTCGCGGCGGGCGTGATCGCCGCCCGGCTGCGCGGCGCGGCGCTGACCGACGCGGCGGCGTACGCGGCCCGGGTCGCCGCGGCGGCCTGCACCCACGACGGCATGGAGTATCCGCCCGACCTGCTGCCGCGTCGCTGAGCCCGCTGTGCGTCGGCGCGCCCGGGTCAGGGTCGCCGCGCCGGCCGGCGGCGGTCAGAGCGCGCCGGTGGCGCCGTCGGTCAGCTCGCGGAGGATGTCGGCGTGCCCGACGTGCCGGGCGGTCTCCTCGATCATGTGCACGAGGATCCAGCGGAGCGAGACCTCACCGAGCTGCGGGTGCGGCACGACGTGGTCGAGGTCGAACCGGCCGGCGACCTCCCGGGACCGGGCGCAGGCCCGCTCGTACGCCGCGGCGAGCCGTTCGACGGTGTCGTCGTCGGTGAGCGTGAAGCTCGCCGCCGCGTCCTCCTCCGAGGTGAGGTACACGTCGCCCGGGCCGGGGGCGAGCAGGCACGGGAACCAGTTCCGCTCCACCAGCGTCAGGTGTCTGACGAGGCCGGCGACGGTGGTGGCCGAGGGCACCAGCCGGCGGGCCGCGTCGGCGTCGGAGAGCCCGCGCACCTTGCGCAGCAGCACGCCCCGGTGGAAGTCGAGGAACGATTCGAGCACGGCCCGCTCGTCGCCGGTGCGCGCCAGCACCGGGCCGAGCGTGGGATCGATCGCCATCTCCGCCATCCACCGACCCTAGTGCCGGGCCGCCCCGGCCCGCTGCCCCGCTATCCGCTGCGGGGTCCCCCCCGGGCGGGGCAGGATGGGGCGCATGGCATCAACGGCAGAGATCCCCCTGGTCGGTGGCGTGGCCGACGGCGAGACCGTCACCGTGGAGCTGGACCCGAACGGTCGCCCGCCGCTGACCCATCACCACCTCGGCGCGAAGGGGCTGGCCGAGGCGGAGATCTACGAGCTGGAGTCCGTGGACGCCGACGCCGACCGGTGGCGCTACCGCTGGCGGGGGCCGGCGGTCTGAGCCGCCGGGTCAGACCGCCGGGGCCAGGGTGCGGGCGCGCAGGCTGTCCAGCACGGCGCGGGTGACCTGGGAGGTTCCCCGGGCCTCGTCGCACACCTCGGCCACCCGTCGGGCGGTGGCCTCGGCCCGCTGCTCCCGCTCGTCCCAGAGCCGGTCGACCTCGGCCAGCAGCGGGCCCTCGACCTCCCGCTCCACGCCGCGCAGCGCCGGCACCCCGAGCCGCTGGGCGAGGTCGAAGACCTTGCCGGCGTACGGCAGCGGCAGGAACGGCGTGCCCGCCATCGCGGCGAAGATCAGGAAGTGCAGCCGCATGCCCACGGCCAGGTCGAAGTGGCGCATCAGCCCGAGCACCTGCTGGGGCGAGTAGGTGCCGTGCAGGATCCGGCCCCGCTCGGCGGCGACCATGTGCGACAGCACGCCGTGCGAGTGCCGGATGTCGTCGCGCTCCATCGGGACGAAGAGCACGTAGGCGTCGATCCGGTGCACCAGGAAGTCGCCGATCTGGGCGAGCAGGCGGTGGTAGCCGTCGACGTCGAGCCGCTCGGCGGCCCGGCCCGGTTCCCGCACGCTCATCCCGACCAGCCGCTTGCCGGCCGGCACCCCCTCCTCGCGGAGCAGCTCCGCCGGGAAGTCCTCGGGCTCGAGCAGGAACGCGGGATCGGCGGTGACGGTGATCGGGTTGAGCAGCCCCGCCTCCTCCAGCACCATCCGGGACTCCTGGTCCCGTACGGTCACCTGGGTGGCGCTGGCCAGGGTCTCCCGCACCATGCCGGTGTCCACGTCCTCGCTGAGCGGCCCGACCCCCACCGCGTACGTCAGCAGCGGCAGGCCCCGCTCCTGGGCGACCCGGACCACCCGCAGGTAGCGGCGGGCCTCCCGGTCGTAGAGGATGCCGCCGCCGCCGAGGATCAGCACGTCGAGCTGGGCCAGGACCAGCGCCGAGTCGGTCCGGCTGATCCCCTCCCAGGGCACCGCCTCCACGTCGGGATGGGCGATCCTGGTGTGCTCCGGGTTCCGGGAGAAGACGATGATCCGCCCGTTCGGCTCCTGCTCGCGCAGATCGGCCAGCAGACCGCTCAGGATCGCCTCGTCACCGAGGTTGCGACCGCCGTACGAGCCGAGCACACCGATGGTCAGTCCGCCGCCATGCCTCATCCGTCGCTCCTCCCCAGGTGCGTCCGGGGCGGGGTTCCCGCTGCGCCGGGGAACACTCCTGACGGGTTCAGCCGGCCGGGGAGATCCGCTTCGTCATCTGCTGGGCGGCCACCCGGTAGCCGAGGCTGTGGTAGAGGTGGATGGCCCCGGTGTTGGAGCCGAAGACGTTCAGCCCCAGCTCGGGCACCCCGAGGGCGGCGAGTTCCGCCTCGACGAGCTCGATCATCCGCCGCCCGTACCCCTGTCTGCGGTGTCCGGGATGCACCTCGACGCTGTTGAGCCACGCGGTGTGGGGCCCGGCGGGGCCGCCGGGGAGCCCCACCCAGATCCACCCCACCTCGACGTCGCCCACCCGGGCCGTGCGGAGCAGGGCGCCGGCGCTGTCGACGCCGTCGGGGAGCTGTTCGCGCAACTGGGTGGTGGCCCGCTCCAGGGCCGCGGCCGGCGCCAGGCCGCGATCGGTGACCATCGCCTCGGCGTACGAGCGCACGAGCGGCTCCCGCACCCGCGCGAACTCCTCGGCCGTCATCGGCACCAGTTCCACCACGCCGCCTCCCTGTGTCGGAGTCACCGGTCGACACCGCCGACCAGCCGGGACACGAACGCCACGACCACGTCGTCGGGGTCGAATCCCGCCTCAATGGACGTGCCGAGCAGATCGAGCAGCAGTCCGTCCACGGCGTAGTGCAGCAGAGCGACCTCGAACGCGCCACCCGGTAATCCGGCGGCGAGGTGGAACGCGACGTCGTCGCGGTAGCCGCGCCGCAGGGTGTCGCCGAGGATCCGGGCCAGGTCGGGGCGGCGGGCGGCCTCCAGCCGCAGCTCGATCAGCGCCCGGCGTCAGCCGGGCGGCGACACCGGGTGGGTGAGGAACGGCAGGACGGCGGCGGGCAGCGCCGGCGAGACGACGACGTCGTAGTGCGTGAGCCCCGGCAGCACGGCGAGCCGGGAGGCCGGGCGGTCGGTGCCGTCCCCGCCGGCGTCCCGGTGGCCGCCGCCGAGCAGCCCGAAGAACTCCACCACGTGCGCGGCGCTGACCGAGTCCGCGTCGGCGAAGACCAGCAGGGTGGGCACGGCGAGGGCGGCCACCTCGGCCGACCAGTCGTAGTCGCGGCGCAGCAGCTCGCCGGTCTTCGCCCAGAGCCGCGACCAGTCCCCCGGCCGGGGCGCGACGCGGGCGTAGAGCGCGTGCGGCGGAGTGCCCCGCATCCGCTCGCCCGCCTCCTCGTCGGGCTCGGGCATGCCCGCCAGCACCTCCGGATACCAGCCCAGCCGCCGGCACGGCGCGGAGACGACGACCAGCCGGCGCACCAGCGCCGGGTGCTGGATCGCGGTACGCAGCGCCACGCCGCCGCCGAGCGAGTAGCCCAGCACGTCGGCCTCGGCCAGGCCGAGGTGCGCGATCAGCGCCGCGACGTCGTCGGCCATCGACTCGTAGCGCAGCGGACGGTCGACGTCGGCGGTGCGCCCGTGGCCCTGGAGGTCGACCGCGATCACCCGACGACGCGCGGCCAGCGCCGGCAGGATCGGCGCGAACGTCTCCACCGACCCGAAGCCGCCGTGCAACAACAGCAGCGGGCGGCCGGCGCCGTGCTCCTCGTGCCACAGGCGCAGCCCGGCGACCTCCGCGTAGCTCATCGCCCCATCCAACCCGGCCCGCACGACGTACGCGGCCGATCGGCAGTACGGGCGCGCCCGGCCGTGCTCTCCCTGGCACGGGACGGGGCGGCCGGGCTGGCCGTGCGCTACAGCCGCTTGCGCATCTGGATGGCGGTCGCCTCGAAGCCCAACTGCTCGTAGAGCCTGCGCGCGGGGAGATTGAAGCCGAAGACGCTCAGGCCGATCGAGACGACTCCCCACTCCCGGCACCGCTGTTCGACGGCCTGGAACATGGCCCGCCCGTGGCCCCTGCGCCGCAGTTCCGGTCGCACCTCGACGTCGTAGCAGAAGGCGTGCGGCCCGTCCGACTTCTGTTCGACGTGCAGCCAGAGCATGCCGACCTCGTCGTCACCGTCGTGGGCCGTCCAGAGATGGTGCCCCGGCGTGGCCAGACCGTCGGGCAGGAGCTTCGCGTAGTCCTCCTGGGCCTTCCGTTCGGCCTCCGGCGCCGGCAGCGCGCCGGACTCGGCGATGTGCTGCGCGTAGCTCGCCTCCGCCCGCCGCCGATACCGGAGGTACTGCTCGGCGGTCATCGGCTCAAGTCTCAGCGTCGCCACCCCGACACCGTATTTCAGCCGTCCGGCCCGCATCGTCCGACGAGGACAAAGAGGACGATCCGCAGCCGTCCTGCTCCACAGCCGTCCTGGCCGACCCGGTCGTTCCGGCTAGCCCGGTCGCACGCACGGGTCGGTGACCGTACGGGTCGCGCTCTGCGCCGTGCGGCCGTCCGTGGCCGTCGCCCGTACCGACCAGGTCAGCGTCGGTGCGCGCAGCCGCCCGAGGCTCGCCCGCGCGGTCGATCCGTCCACCGTCATCGCCCGGGTCGACGTCCTGCCCCCGGCGGGTGTCCAGCGAACCTCGGCGCCGCCGAGCGCGGCACTACCGGTGGCCTGCACCACCAGGGTGTACGTGTCCGATCCGCACCGCACGTGGGCGGTGGCGGAGACCGTGAACGCCGCGGCGACCTGCGGTGTGGCGGTCGGCCGGGGCGCGGTCGGAGGCCTGGACGGCGCAGCGGTCGGCGACGGCGCGGGGCCACCCGGCACGGCGTCGGGCGCGTCAGTCCGGGTAACCCCGTCGCCGTCCGCCGGCGTGACCACGGGTCCGGGCGTCGGACCGACGGCGCCGGCCGACGGCGGTTCGGCGGCCCGCGTGCCGGTCACCGGGGCGGTGCCCGACGGCAGCGCGGAGGCGGGCGTCACCGGGTCGCCGGCCGCCGGTCCGTGCGTTTCCGACACCGGCTGGCCGGCGGCGTCCTGCGCGGCGGTCGGGCGCCCGGGTGCCAGCGCCCAGGTCCCGAGTGCGGCGAGGAGGATCAGCAGAGCCACGGACGCGGCCACCTGTCGGCGGTGCCGCCTGCGATTCGCTGGCGAGGACGTCCGCACGGGATGCGCCGCACCGCGCGACGCCACCGCGCCACCCGGAGCGGCTGCCACATCGTCCGAGGACGCTGCCGCCACACCGGCCGAGGACGCTGCCGCCACACCGGCCGGGGTCACCGGCCCGTTCGCTGCGGGCGTAGGCCCGTCGACCGCGCCATCCGCCGCGGGCGCGGGCCCCTCAGCGGCCCCCTGTGCCTGTCCGGTGTCCCCCATCCCGGGGAGTGCCTCGGCCGGCGGCGCCGGTTCGGCGGACGACGCCGGACCGGCCGGCGAGGCCGGACCGGCCGGCGACACCGGGGCCGGCGCCGCCGGATCGGCGGCGAGCGCCGGATCGGCCGGATCGGCGGGCAGCGTCGGGTCGGCCGGCGCGGGGTCGGTCGCGACCGTGCCCGCCGGATCGGTCCCCGCGCCGGCTGCCGGATCGGCCGGGGCGCCGGTCGCGGCCTCGGCCAGTCGCGGCCACACCGAGTCGGCGACGACCAGGAAGGCCGGCGCCGTGTACGCCGACAGCAGCGCGGCCGGGCTGAGCTGTTCCCGCCGGAGCAGCCCGCACACCGCACAGCTCTCGATGTGCCGCGACACCCGCTTGCGCAGCGTCGGGGTGAGGCGGCCCTGCCAGCCGTCGATCAGGTCGGCGAGACTCGGGCAGTCCCGGGCTCCGGTGCGGGCCACCAGCAGCGCCCCCAGCGCCCGTTCGAGCTGCGAGCGGGCGCGGGACAGGCGGGCGTGCGCGTGGTTCGTGGGCACCCCGAGGGCCGCGCCGATGTCGGCGGACGACAGGTCGTGGCGGATGGCCAGGTGGACCACCTCACGGTCGCCCGGGTTGAGCGCCGCCACCGCGGTGTGCACCAGGTCGCGTACCTGATCGGCGTTGACGCCCGTGCCCGGGTCGGCGATGTCGGCCGCCGGCTCGCCGGCCTCCTCCAGCGGCAGGGAGCGGGACCGCTCCCGCAGCTGCCGGAGGCACTCGTTGCGCACGATCGCGTACAACCAGGAGCGCAGCCGGTCGGGCTCGCGGAGCTGGTCGATGCGCTGGCTGGCGGTGAGGAACGCGTCGTGGACGGCGTCCGCGGCGGCCTCCGGTTCGCGCAGCATGGTCCGGGCGTACGTGTAGAGCCGGTCGGCGTAGCGCCGGTACATGCCCTCCAGCCCGGCCCGCTCACCACGGCGCACCGCCTCGACCAGCGTGAAGTCGTCCTGTGCCGCCGTGTCCATCGTGTCCCTCGCTGCTCGTCGACGGGTCCAGTAAAGCGGCGGAATATTTTTCTCCGAAGTTTCTGTTGGCATCCCGACCCGCCCCGACTCCTACCGGTGTCATCGCGACGAACAACCCGAAGGGAAGACACCATGCGAGAAGGATCGAAGCACATCCGGTGGGCGCGTCGGACGGCCACCGTTGGCGGGGCCGCGCTGAGCGCGCTCGTCCTCGGCCAGCTTGCCCTCGCCGGGCCGGTGGCGGCGGTGCCCGGCCTGAGCGTCAAGACGACGACCGGCCCCAGCAACAGCAGCGCGAAGACGCAGAACGCGACCTGCCCGACCGGCACCAAGGTCATCGGCGGCGGCGGCGCGATCACCGGTTCCGGCCTCGGGCAGGTCGGCATGGACATCATGCGCCCGCTGATCGGCGGGGACGCGTACTCGGTCACCGGCCGCGAGGACGAGAACGGCGTCGGCGGAAACTGGGCGGTCACGGCGAACGCCATCTGCGCCACGCCGCCGGCCGGTCTGGTGATGGTGTCCGGCAGCTCGGCGCCCAGCTTCGGCACGTCGAACTGGTTCGAGAAGTCCTGCCCGGCAGGCAAGCACGCCATCGGGGTCGGTGGGGCGGTCGTCGGGGCGTCCAACAGCGAGGTCGTGCTGGAGGACCTGCGCATCCACCAGAACAGCGTCGTCGTGGCGGGCGCCGAGGACGGCACCGGATTCGCCGACACGTGGTGGCTGGACGCGACCGCGATCTGCGCCGACCCGCTGCCCGGCGAGCAGCGCGTGATCGACGACAGCGTCTACAGCTCCGCCGCCACCCGGTCGATCACGGCCACCTGCCCCGCCGGCACGCGCGTGCACGGGGTGGGCGGCGAGATCCTCGGCGGCGACGGGCAGGTGCGCCTGACCCAGATGCGGGCCACCACCTCGACCGTCGTCACCGTCTCCGCCGCCGAGGACGAGAACGGTTTCAGCGGCACCTGGAAGGTGCGCGCGTACGCCGTCTGCGCAAGCTGATCCACCACGACAGCGGGCCGCCGGACCAGCCGGCGGCCCGTTTCGCGTACGGGTTCCGCGCGTTGTCGTCGTGCACGGTCAATCGTCACGGGGGCCTGGTGAACGGCTCTAGAATGGGGCGACGACCAACCGCCTGACCTGCGAACAGTCCGCACGGCAAGGATGGATGCCCATGGACTCGGATTCAGATGACGTGACTCTCAGCCCTGCGGAACAGGAAGTACAGAACAAACTCCTGCGGGCGCTCGAAAAGGTGCAGACGATCTCGATGGCGCTCAACCGTGTCGAGCATCTCCTGAATCCCGCCAACCCGTACACGCCGGCCATGAACACACCGCCGGTGAAGGCACTGTTGGCCGAGGTGGATCCCGGCAGCAGCGCCGAGACGCAGCGGGACGCCATGCTCAGACTTCAGGAGAAACTCACCATCGCCAGGAACGAGTACCAGAAGGTGATGCAGGAGGCGGCGAAGTTCTCGTCATAACCAGCGCGAGCCGACGGAGGCTCAGCACCGCACCACGTAGCTGGAGCTGTAGTTCCAGGTCAGGGTGGCGTAGGAGAACCACTCCCGGTGCCAGTACCGGATCGTGGCGGTCGGGGTGGTTCCCTGGGTAGGGACCCAGCGTTGCCCGACGTACCGCTCGGTGACCGAGGAGGCCGGTGGCGTCATGTCGGCGTTGCTGGTGCAGTGGGCGGTGCCGGAGGCGCCGGTCGTCGCGAGCGTCGTGCTCAGGGCCAGGGCGATGCCGTTGCACTTGGCCACCAGGCTGTTCCGGTAGTACAGGATGGACGACCCGCTCGGCTGCTGCGCCATCCAGTACCGGTAGGTGAAGCTTCCGTTGCTCCGGCTCCCGATGAACGTCCAGGTCGTACCGATCGACGGGTTGGCGGGGTTCGGCTCGAAGAACCCGTTGGTGGAGCAGAACGCGTCGCCAGGCCCGGCGGACGCGGGGGCCGCCACCACCGTGGGGGCGGCCAGGCCCAGGATCAGCCCGAGGATCAGGAGCAGGGCCGGTGGACGACGACGGGGGCGGGAAGCGAGCGGGACCTGGCGGGGGGACATGGGGCCACCTCCAAGACGGGGTCGCCGGCTCGGCTTCGGCGATGAGGTCGCCGGCTTCGCTTCGGCGCCGGGATCGCTCCCACGAGCGTAGGGCTTCCGTGTCCTGGCGGGGCCCACTGACGATGATCCGACAGCCGGCCGGACACCGTGAAACGAAGCGGGCCGCCGGTCATCCGGCGGCCCGTTCCCGTGCTGGTCAGAGTGTGGGCGCGGCAGGTTTCGAACCTGCGACCCCTCGCTTGTAAGTTCCATGATGCGCCGTTCAAGCACGACTGTGAGCGTCCATCAGTACAAGCTAAGCACGCAGGTGCCCCTTGTCGATCATCGCTGAACGCGGGTGAACGAGACGACTATTGAGACGAGGCGGGGGCAGGCTCGCCATCCGACTTAGCCTTGATGGCGCGACCTCGGATGAGGTGTTCGACTGAACAACGAGGTACGTTCGCGCTCGGCTCGAAACCTTGCAACGTATGCCTCAGTAATGTCATCTCTCAACTGCTTCGGCAGTTCAGAGCGGAAGGATTTGACGACCCTAACCACCCTGAACGCTCTTCTCGCGATATCAGTAACGAGGACAGTGGAAATAACAGTGAGGCCTTGAGCCACAACATAGGCAACACTTATGGCCACCGGATCGAATTGAACATCCGGAACATAGGGAAGCGCGTAGAGGGGGGGGCAGTAAGGGCACCCGTCACGCCGTAAATGATAGTCGTACGCAAAATGGTGCTGTTCAGTAATTCAGACAATGATTCGGGATCCGATATATACCGTGCCGCAATCACACCTTCCGACTCAATGCGCTTACGCCATCTCCGCCCACCCTTGCGGTCAACAATACGGGCAATCGGCACCGTGATGAGATTGGTCAAGATCCCGATGGGTATAGCGAGCACTAGAGCGAGCAACCAAGGCAAGTCCACGGGCAGCCCCTTCAGATAACAGCGACGAGCATCCCAGCGCTTGGTCCAGATCGCAACCACGACGTTCGCAATTCGCTGACGCGCCAAGCGAACCTCATCGACTGTCGGATACCTGATAGCCGGAGTCCGCTGAATCTAGTAAATGAGACTGCTGATGCAACACTTACGGCAGACAGGGCAAGGCGGGGTTGCTACCACAGCCGGGCGGCGCGAAGGCGTACGGTGCCTCCGTGCCAGACCTCAGGCTTCTCGCGAAAATCTATGCCTCTCGGGCGAGACGGACAATCCGCAACCGTCGTAGCGAGTGGCTAGGCGCAGCCCATGTCTCACGCTGGGAACCAACAGAACGGGTCCTAGTTCGGGAGGCCCCTGGCCTGATGCGTTTAATCGACAGACGGCGATACCGGCGACACCGACGTCGGACGTTGCGTCAGAGCCGGCGCCTCAACCAAAAGTACATTCCAGGAAAGTTCGCCCTAGCATTTTTGGCCCTCATTGCCACCGCAGCCGCCACCATTGCAGGATCCTATTTTCTCCTGACTCGACTTGCCGCCAGTGGCAACGACTCGGCTGCCAACGGGGCTAGCTTCCGCTTAGAGACGGTGAAGGTTTCCCTCACCGTTGCAGGCGGTTTAGGCGCGCTAACCGCGCTCTTGGTAGCCTATCGCAAGCAGCGCGCGGATGAGATTGGACACGTAAGGGAACAGGATCGACTATTCACGGATCGATTTACTGCCGCCGCCGGGCAGTTGGGCCACGAGAAGGCAGCCGTGAGGCTAGCGGGAGCATACGCTCTTACTCGGATTGCAGATGACTCGCAGCGCGATAGAGACACTTGCCTGAATACTCTCGCCGCGTATCTACGCATGACACCCTCAGATTCGAGCAGCGCGTCGCAGTACGATCCCAGCGAAGGAAATGTAAGACAATCGATGCTGCACTGCATCATAGAACGGCTCGACATTAGCCGGCCGGATATATTTTGGGACCAGGCATACCTCAACCTGAGCGACACGCGCCTACCCGATCTCAACCTCTCCTTAAGTCACGTGCAAGCCTTCGCAGCATTCGACGGATCAGTGATCGAGGGCAACGTCAAGATAGTTGACGTTGCAACCGGCGCGCCACTCCAATTCAAAGGCTGCCGTTTCATTGGGAAAGTCGAAAGTATATTCCACTACGAGATCGCTTCGCTCGTCTTCACCGGGTCGACTTTCGAGCGCGGATTGACAGCTTTCGCAGGATGGCGGTGCGAGCAGTTCATTGACCTGCAAGAAGCAACGATTCGCGGCAGCCTTCTTATAGAGCACCAAGACTCAGATGGGATCGACGTTTTCCTGCAGGGAGCCGACCTGACCGCTGTTGGCCGAGACGATCAAGGCAACCCAAGAATTGATATTCGTGCCAGCCGCGTCGTCTACGACAAGCGAACAGCCTGGCCGCGAGACTTCCAGCCGCCCCGCCGGTGGCACAAGGCAGAGGCCCATAGCTTCTTCACCGGATCCATCCCTGGCTGGCGGCGCACCACCGACCACAGCTCCTGATCTCGGCCGCGGTGCATTACCCACTGGCAACCCGAACTGGCGGGCAGCCACGATGACCTCCCGGCCGTACGTTCCATGACGGCCTGTCCGCAGAGGTCCGCCGCCATCCATCACCAGGAAAAGATCGAGACCTTTCGCCGTCTCCGACCCGCCGTGAACATCACTGAACGAGATGACAGATGAGACGACGGACGAGGGCGCGGAGGTTGCTTGCCCCGGCCAGAGCGAACACCAGGAGCGACTGGCAGCGCCGGCTGCGCCCTCTGAGCGTCGTACTCCCGTCGTACCGTCTCACCGTGACTCTCGCCGATGTAACCCGTGCCGCTGTCCTCGCCGCCGTCGAGGAGTTCGACCGCGTCGGCTGCGGCGAGGTCCTGAAATCGGCCGGCTTCGGCCGATCGAGGGCCTACTACCTGGACTACGGCGGGCGGCTCTACGACTCCAAGCCCATCATCGGATACACGCATGGCGTAAGCACCGGCACGCCCTGGGAGGCGAAGGAATTCAGCGGTGGAGACAAGACGGTAGCGCAGCGAATAGACACGCTGGGATTTAAGGTCGCGTTTCTCCCCAACCCCGACTGGACTCGTGACGAGATCGTCCTCGCCTGCGAGCTGGTCAAGGCCAACGGCTGGCGTCAACTCGACGCCAATAATGAGCGGGTAAGGTCCCTGTCGAAGTTGCTGCAGAGCCCAGCGATCCACCCTGGTCGCCGAAACCCAGACTTCCGCAAACCTGCTGGCGTCGCGCTGAAGTCGTACCACATCGTGGCCGACAGCAGCAACGAAACCCAGCTCGACAAGCTGGTACGGGAGGAGTTTCGTGCCAATGCGGTAGAGATGCGAGCGTTGGCTGCTCGAATCCGAGAACTCCTCCGTCAGGAGATCGTGGCGGACCTGAGCGTAGCGGCGAACAATCCAAACGTTGACGAGATGTCGTTCCGAGAGGGCGGGCTAGCCTTACGCGCCCACTTCCGCCGCGAGCGGGATCCCAAGCTTCGGAGTCGGAAAATCGTCGAAGCCCAACGCCGCGGCCTAGCGATCATCTGCGAGGCCTGCGGGTTCGACTTTGAAGGGGTATACGGCAATCGCGGTCGCGACTACATAAAGTGCCACCACCAGACCCCGTTTCACGTCACAGGCGAAACTGATACACGGCTCAGAGACCTCGCCCTAATCAGCTCCAACTGCCACCGGTTGATCCATCGCAGGCAACCCTGGCTCATGGTTGAAGCGCTCAAAGCACTCATAACCGCCCGTTAATTCCCATAAGCAGTACTACTGTGATCAGCCGGCCAAATCGATCCTTCCCCGCGCGCGCCAGCAGCGGTGGTCAAGCAACTGTCGGCAATCAGCTCCTAGGCATGTCGTGGCCCTTCGCGTCCCAGGATCGTGGGTATGGTGTCAGACCCCCCATATACCCTCATGCCATGCCGGAGGCACCTGTGGCGAAGGAAGCACGAAACAAGCCGTATCGAGCATTGACAAACATGAAGTTTGTAATTGCCGCGGGAGTCGTGTTCATGATTGGATTTTATTGCCTCTATCTCGGCGGCGAGGAAACTCGCTTCTGGCGGAGCAACCAAGGTTTGCGAACTGTAATGGAACAACTCGGAGGCCTACTCATCACATCTTCCTTGCTCTCAACGCTTTGGGAGCTTGTAGGAAAGCGAGCTTTTGCCCGAGAAGTACTTGAAGACACGCGCATATCAGCCGAGATTGAAGCATCAGGCCTAAGGCGAATAACTACCCAGTTCTTCGACGATCCAGCGTGGGAACAGTGCTTCAAAGGGGTCCAGAAACTGGACATATTCGCGGCATATGCACAAACGTGGCGAAACATGAATCTCGCCCGGCTGCAAAAGGCCGCAGCCCGCTCCAACGGCCGCATTCGCATATACTTGGCCGACCCCGAAGATGAGTTCACCATGACAACGCTCTCGAAACGGTTCGCCATGGATCCCGAGGAGCTGCGACGCCGCATCTGGGCCACCAAGGAAGGCTTTGAGGAATTGCGGATAGAAGGCGGCGCTTCAATCGAGGTATTTTTCTGGCCCGGTGACCGTGTATACACGTTCTACCGTTTCGACAATCGCGCAATAATCTCAATGTACAAACACAATAAAGGTCGGTCACCGATCCTTCCCACCCTCATGTGCGAGTCGGGTGGTTCACTCTTTCAGTTCGCCTACGATGAACTTCGCGCAATTCGCGACGACAGCAGGCCAGCAACCGCACCACGGCGAGATGCTGCGACCGTAACACAGATTATGAGAGGCACGGGATCATGACAGTGGCAACCCATCTTGCAAAGAGCGACCTGGACGAGGGTCTTTGCCTCGAAATCGCAGAAGCGGGCAGGTTTGCTTGCGACATCGAGACATCCGGCTTGAATCCACTTGAGCACCGTATCGGCACGGTACAGATTTTTGCGCCGGAGGTAGGAGCCGTAGTCCTTCAGGTGCAGGACCGTGTTCCCCATAACCTCTGTCAACTTATCGAGGACACCCAAGTACAAAAAGTGTTTCATCACGCCATGTTCGATTTACGATTCATAACGACCCACTGGGGCGCAACCCCGAAGAACATCTCGTGCACCAAGATTGCGTCGAAGATTATCTGCCCTAACGTGGACAACAAATTGCACTCACTTCAGAGCCTCCTACAGCGGCGCCTAGGAGTGTGGATTAGCAAAGACCAGCGACTGACCGATTGGCTGACGCCTGAGCTAACTGCTGATCAAATCGGTTATGCCACAAGAGACGTGGAGCACCTGCTACAACTACTGGACAGCCTCACGGAAGACTTGACGGCGGCAGGCCTCAAAGAATTGTTCGACCAGTGCATCGCCTTCATTCCCTCCCGGGTGCAGCTTGAGGTGGGCGGATGGCCAGATGTCTTCTCTTATTGAGCGAAAGGCGCACAAGTCCTTGTGGTCGAGCATCGACTCTCGTCGTGTTGGGTTCGCTCCAGCACGACTGCAAGCCGGAACTCCGAGACAGTGACCACTCCCACCCGCAACTCGTGAGGTCCTGTGCACTCGCACCCTGCCGTTTCACCTGGATTAGCTCAACGTCGACATATCGTTGTGCCGAGGAGGTCGTCTGCGAGGCGGGGATTAACGATGCGTCCTTTGGTGACGGCGGCGATTGCGGTGAGAGTCCGATGAGTGCGGCAGGAATGTCGGCTCGTTGGATTACCTGACCGGGACCGATGAAACGTCGCGCAACCAGCAGTCCCGCCCTCGTGCGCTTCAAGACCTGCATGGCTTGCCGACGCGTCCGCAATTAGCCATGGCGTAAAGTCATGCTCGAACGCATCAACCGCACCCCTCAAGACGCAATTTTCGGTAGCGATTCCGCAGAAATAGAAATGATTCTAACCTCGCTGCTTGAATAGCGCCATGCCCTCCGGCGTAAAGGGGCTATAGATTTTCTTGTCGAGCACCACACCCCGATCTACAAAATGCAGCTCAGGCACAATGAGCCCTTTTCATCGTGATGGGCCTGGTCACGGTGGGTGCGGGGAAGGGTCTGTCGACATAGGAGGAGGCTCCCGG
>NZ_JBNCOB010000035.1:0-61378 GCF_049847285.1 Micromonospora sp. DT62 | reverse complement strand
GAAGACACCACGGTCAGTCAGAGGCTGAGTCAGACCGACCGGGTGACCCGCTCCCACATCATCACTGTCAGAGGCCGAGCTGGCGGCGTACCTCGGCGGCGACGCGACCGCCCTCGGCCCGGCCGGCCACCGCCGCCTGGGCCGCCTTCATGGCCGGGCCCATCTGCGACTTGCCGGTGAAGCCGCCCGCGGCGAGCGCCCCCGCGACCAGCTCGGTCAGCTCGGCGTCGGGGAGCTGCTTCGGCAGGTAGCGCTCCAGCACCTCGCCCTCGGCGATCTCCTTCGTGGCCTGCTCGGTGCGGCCGGCGTCACCGAAGGCGGTGGCGGCCTCCCGGCGCTTCTTCGCCTCCTTGGTCAGCACCGCGAGCACCTCGTCGTCGGTGAGCTCGCGCTTGGCCTTGCCGGCGACCTCGGCGGTGCCGACGGCGGCCAGCGCCATCCGCAGCGTGGAGGTGGTCAGCTCGTCGCGCGCCTTCAGGGCGGCGCGCATGTCGGCGGTCAGACGGTCCTTCAGCGTGCTCATGGTCGGTGAAACTACCCTGAACGGCATGCGAAAGCGCACACTATTCCGGCTCGCGACCGGGACCGCCGCGCTCGGCGCGGCGACCCTGGCCTACGCGTCACTCGTCGAGCGCAACATGTTCACCCTGCGGCGGTACGACGTGCCGGTGCTGCCGGCCGACGCGGAGCCCCTGCGGGTCCTGCACCTGTCGGACCTGCACATGATGCCCGACCAGGGGCGTAAGCAGCGCTGGGTGGCGTCGCTGGCCGCCCTCGACCCCGACCTGGTCGTGGTCACCGGAGACAACATGGCGCACCCGGGCGCCGTGCCCGGCGTGCTGCACGCCCTCCAGCCGCTGCTCGACTTCCCGGGGGCCTTCGTCTTCGGCTCCAACGACTACACCGGGCCGGTCTGGAAGAACCCGTTCACCTACTTCCTGCCCAACCGCGAGTACACCGAGGGCGTCGAACTGCCGCACGAGGAACTGCGGGACGTCTTCGTCGGCGCCGGCTGGGCGGACCTGAACAACGCCCGCACCACCGTCAAGGCCGGCGGCCGGGTCGTCGAGCTGCTCGGCGTGGACGACCCGCACGTCGAACGGGACGACTACGACTCGGTCGCCGGGCCGGTGTCGCCCACCGCCGACCTGTCGATCGCGCTCACCCATTCCCCCGAGCCGGCCGTCCTCGACCGGATGGCCGCCGACGGCTTCGGGCTGATGCTCGCCGGGCACACCCACGGCGGTCAGGTCTGCGTACCGGGGGTGGGTGCGCTGGTCACCAACTGCGGCCTGCCCCGCTCCATGGCACGCGGCCTGCACCGCTGGCCCGGCTCCGACTCGTGGCTGCACGTCTCCGCCGGCCTCGGCACCCACCCGACCGCGCCGGTCCGGTTCGCCTGCCCGCCGGAGGCGAGCGTGCTCACCCTGATCCCCCGCTGACCCGTTCGCCCGTGCTCCGCCGGGCCGCCGCCCACGGCCCGGCGGCTCGGCGGCCCGGCGGCTCGGTGGCCCAGTGGCCCGGCGGCCCGGCGGCCCGGCGGCTCGGCGGCTCGGCCGGTTGACGAGCGAGGCGGGAACCGGCTACCGACGGGCAGCCGTGCAGGGTGAGCGTCGGATCCGCCCGGGGGACCTGGCTGTGTTCGCCCTGTCGAGCTGAGTCGTTCACGACATCAGACGCCAGGTGGGGTCGGCGCCCGGCGGGTACCGCACGGTTCGGGAGGACCCGCAGGGCGGTGGGGGTACCGAGTTGGACCACCGACGGGGGTGGGCTACTATTTGTCGGCACGCCTCGGGGTGTGGCGCAGCTTGGTAGCGCGCTTCGTTCGGGACGAAGAGGTCGTCGGTTCGAATCCGGCCACCCCGACCGAGGTCAGGGGCCACTCTCCATCGATGAGAGTGGCCCCTGACGCATTCGTACAGCAGTCGAGTACAGCAGCGGCGATCACCGCAGGCTCTCCCCCAGGCGCTTGAGAGCGTCGCGGGTGGCGTCCGAGGACGCCTGCGAGTAGATCTCCATCGTCACCGACACCTCCGCGTGCCGGAGCACCTGCATGATGACGCGCGGGTGCACGTCCAGGTCGACGAGCAGGGTCGCGCAGGTACGCCGGGCGTCGTGCACGGTGATCTTCCGAACTCCGGCGCGGGCACAGCGGGCGTCCCAGGAGCGGTTGAAGTTGCGCGGCTCCACGGGCGTGCCGTAGCGGGTGGTGAACAGCAGCCGGGAGCCCTGCCAGGCGATGCCCGCCTGATCGCGGTCGTTCTTCCTCGCCTGCTGGCGGAGGGCGATCGCCGCCGCGCAGATGTCCGGCAACGGGAGCGTGGCGTCCGAGGTCTGCGTCTTGGTCTCGCGGTGCAGCAGTTGACCGCCGACCCGCTGCAACTGCCAGCCGATCGACAACTCCCCCGCCGCCAGGTCGACGGCGTCCTTGGTGAGGCCGAGCACCTCGCCCTTACGCAGGCCGAGCACCAGGATCAGCACGTACGCGGCGTACAGCGGATCGCGGTCGGCTCGCGCGGACTCCAGGAAGCGACGCGCCTCGTCACTGCTCCACGCCCTACCCTTGCGGCGGCGGACCGGTGGGAGCTTGACCAGGGCGGCGGCGTTGCGGGTGACCAGTTCCTCTGTGGCGGCGTGGTTGAGCGCCGAGCGCAGCACACCCCGGATGTCCTTGACGGTACGGGCGGACGGCGTGTCAGCGCAGCACCGGCCGAGCGCGCAGCATCGCCGTCTCAGTTCGGGGCGGCGGGCGTCCTTGCCCTGGGCGCAGCACTGGCAGGCGCGGGCCACCTCGTTGATCCACGTCTGCACGTCGCGCACCTGGAGCCGGTCGAGCCGCTTCCCACCGAGGCCGGGAATCACGTACAACCGGAGGATCGTCTCGTACGTGGCGCAGGTCAGCGGCGCGAGGTTGGGTCGCACGACCTCGCGGTGCCAGTAGGTCAGATAGTCACCGAGGGTCGGAACCCGGGTGGCGACCGGCCCGGCCTTGGCCTGCTGGTGAAGCTTGATCCACTTGTCGTGGACGAGCTCGCGGGTCTGTCCGTAGACGTACTTGCGGGTGCGTTTGCCGTCGGGCTTGGTGACCCAGACGTACGCGGCGAAGCCGTTGCGGTACGGGAAGATCGAGCCTTCGCCGTTGGCTCGTGCGCGTGCGGGCATCAGGCCGCCTCCTGCCGCTCGACCTGATCGCGGACGTACTCGTCGACCCACTCGGGGAGGATGCGGCGGTACTTGCCGTCCTTGATGGAGCGCAGCTCACCGGTGGCGATCTTCATCTTGACCTTGGACAGGCCGAAGCCGAGCAGGACGGCGACCTCGTTGGGTGAGTACCAGCGCGGGGTGAGGTTTCTGGTCATGCCGCCACCCCCGACCACGCCTCGTGGGCGAGTTCTTCCCGACCGACGCGGCTGCGTTCCCGGTGTTGGGCGGCGGCGGTGTTGGCAAGCAGGGCGTCACCGTTGGTCAGCCAGCCGGAGCCGACGAAGGCCAGGGCGCCCACCGTGATCGTGTCGGCGGTGCTGTCCTTAGTGCGGCGGTAGTTGGTGCGAATGTCGCGGAGCATGCCGAAGGTGATCGAGTATCGGCGGGCTTTGGTGAGGAAGTGGCCGCCGTAGCCGAGCATGTGCGCCCAGCGCCGCAGCCCGCCGTAGGGGTTCGGTTCAGTGTCAAGGTGGCCTTGACGCTCGCCGGTCGGAGTGGCGGTGCTGCTGGTCGGGGTGTGGGTGGGGCGGCCGAGTCGCCAGCAGGCGTCGATGAGCCGGGCGAGGTGGTCGCCTTCCGGGTCGGCGTAGGCGTCGATGGTGTCGGGGGTGAGTCGGGTGGAGCAGTGGCCGGTGACCTCGGTGGACTTCGTCGCATACTTCGCCAGGTAGGCGTCGACCTTCCCGTCAGTCACGTCCCCGTCGCCGGTACCGATACGGCGTACGTCGACCTGCTCACCCCAGGCGACCTGCCAGCCGTGCGGCCGGTCGAGGTGCGGCGGGGTGGTGACGGTGATCTGCCGGGCGGCGGCGTGCACGGCGTCGGCGAGGTCGTCGGCGGTGATGCCGGCCGGTGGCGGGACGAGGGCGTGCCGGTCGTGCGGGTCGATGCCGTCGAGGCGGAGCAGGACGTGGAAGTGCACCGCGCCCCGGCGCTGCATCTCGGCGACCTTCCCGTGTGACACCCGCACCGGCGGCACACGACGGACCTTGCCGGAGTCGGTGACGACATGGACATGGCCGATGCCGCGTCGACGGGACAGAGCGGTGACGTGACGTTCGATGGCCTGCTTGGTCCGCCGCCACAACTCGCCAGAGAAGGCGTTCCACACGACCTGGTGGGCGTGGTCGTAGCAGTCCAGGCACAACGGCCGACCAAGCTGCGGATCATCGGCGTCATGGCGGGCGAAGCAGGCCGCGGGCTGCCCATGCGGGCAGGTACCGGCGGTGCGGCGAGCGTGACAGGGCGCCGGGCGGCAGTCACAGCGCCGCCGGTTGATGCAGGTGTGCCGGGGGATGTGCCGGTGATGGACCGGACCGAAGGACGGCGCGGTGAAGGTGGCGAAGACGACCGGATGCCGGGCGACGGTGGCGGGGACGGTCTTGCCGCCGGTCAGGCCGCAGCGGACGACCTGGAAGGCGTCGCCCGCGTAGACCCAGGCGCAGTCGGGGCACTGGGCGGCACGGCGGTTGCCGCACGCCTTGTACAGCGCCCGGTCAGGCAACTCGTCGGTGTGCCGCTCTCCAACCACCCGGCCAGTGCCGGGCTCGACGGCGGTGAGGGTGCCGGTCAGGCGGATCGGACGGGTGCAGCCGGCGGCGGCGCGGGTGTGCTCCAGCCAGCCGAAGAAGTCCGGGGTGCCGGCGCGATGTAGAGCCTGGGCGTCACGACCGGCGGCAAGGCCGGGGCAGTGCAGGGTGAGCAGGGTGGACACGGAATCTCTCCTCAGGGGGTGGCAGGGGACGGGTACGAACTGCCACCAGTCGCCGGAGCGGTGTCCGTCGGTGGTGTTCGTGGTGTCTCCTGGCACCGCCGGGGAGGGCGGCTGACGCCGGAGGGCGGAAACGTGGCCGAGCCACGGGCCGCCGATCGGGGAACGTCCTTCCGGTCCGGGAATCGTGGGTGTGATGCCGGGACGGGTGGGGTGCCTGGTCATCGGCATCCGGTGGGTTGCCGCAGGCGATCCCCACCCGTCGAGGTACGCGAATCCGGGCCACCGTGGACGGCAGGAAGGCCGTGCTGGGCCGCTCAGTGGATTCTGGAAACCGGCACAGTGGCCGGTGCGATCGAGTGCCGGTGGGATGTGACCCGCATCAGCGGCAGGAAGGCAGCTCGGCAACTCCGGAGTCGAGTTCAGCGATCCGGCAGGAAGGCCGCGCTGACGTGCTCGACGAGGACCACGGTATCACCGAGCACCGACACGTCAACCCGCTGTGACCCCGCGCCGGAGGCGATCCGGTCGGCTGCCGGCCCGTGTGGGAGGACTTTCTGTACATCTATCAAGGCGGCCCTGAACGGGCCGCACGCGCCGCCGCCTGGGCGCGTGTCCGTCGCTCCGCTGGCGCTCCACTCCGGTCACGCAGGACGCCCGGCGGCTGGCGCGGACAGCGGGTAGCCCGGTGGGCCGCCGCATGACGACAGGCCGTTTCCCGGTGGGGTGGTGGGGCCGGCAGCCGGCCGGCCGCGCGGAGAGCACCGCGCGGCGTAGGGGAGCGCACGCCGGGTCCGTCGGCGGCTGCCGGGCGGTGGCGGGGTGGCGGTTACTGCGCCTCCGGCGGGGGCGCTCCGGCTCCAGGATGGCCGGGGGTCCGTCGGCGGCTTGCGGTCCGTGGGTGGTTGCGGTGGGAGCCATCCCGCCCGCCGTCGACCCGGGCGAGCCGAGCAGACCACCGCCCGACCCGCCAGCGTCCGTACGGGTGTCAAGGTCCGCTTGACGTGGCGGGCCGGGCGGTGGCCCGCTCCCCAGGAGGGCGGGTCGACGGCAGACGGGATGGCGGGTTGCTCCAACCTTTGTGTTCCAACTCTGATCGCTAGCAATAAATTGACAAGATCTTTACTCTAGCGATCCCTGAAAACTTCAGCCACTTGCTCGTGCTGTAAGCCTGCCGGTTCTCGTTGTATATCGAGCCGTCTCCCTCGAATTGATAGGTGACCGAGCATCCTCCATAGACGCGGAAAGCGTCAGTGTCGTAGTAATACGAGTAGTTTATGGTGCTTGCCCCTACCGGAAGCTGGAAGTCAGCATTGTATGCGTACCTGTTGTCGGGGTTCTTTACGCACGGAAGAGAGTCACCGATGTAATAGGCGGGGGAGGAGTATGGGAAGCAGTTCGCTACCTTTATGGAGTGATTAGTTGAGCTTCTGTTGGTCACAACTCCGCCACAGCCGGGTGATCCGCAGGTGCCTGCGGCTGCCGGATCGGCCGCTAAGCCGATGGGGCCTGCGATGACCGCACTAGCCATAGTTGCATTAGCAACCAGCTTCTTTAGCATGATTTCCTCCTGGACCAAGAGTGAATGTTTGTGGTTCTGCGCCTTGCTCCCTTTCGAGTTGAATTCTTTCGCCTGGCGATAAGCCGCTGCTCGGTGGAGTGCCGATGGTCGGCAGTGATCCACGCTAGTCGATTATTGTGGCCGGGATAACGCTTGGAGTGGAACTTTCGTCAAGCGCAATAACTAGCGTTTTTGTCTGAAAGGCTACAGACGGATGGTTCTCAGGTTTGCTATGCGTTGGGGTGCTTGTTGTTCATTCGCAGGACCGGCGGGCCAGGGTGAAGGTGATTAACTCTTCACGCCAAAGCGGTAGGCGTGCCCTACGTGTGCCCGATGCAGGGGTCAACACCGGCGCGTAGCGGCATCCCGGCTGCGGCATTCTGGACGCTGCGTGCTCGCCTGTAAGGTCGGACGGCTACCCTCGGTGCAGATCAACGCGATTCCCAAGCTGAGCGTGCACACCTGCAAGGATCGCTACGTGACCAGCGAGGAAGTTCGGCCCTGTCCCGAGTGTAGGCATGCGCCGCAGGTCCACCCGAGGCCGGACGATCGGGACCTTTCCATCTGCGCGGCCTGTATCTACGAGGAGGATGAAGGGCTACGCGATGTCGAGGCCATGTGTACGAGGGTCTTTCCCGGCGATGCGGGTGAGTGACTAACCGGGTGACGACAGGCCCGGGCAACGGTGGACACCCACGGACAGTGACGGACCGTTCGGCCAGCTCAACCACGTTGGCAGCGCAGCTCACGAGCCGGTGATCGTTCTTTCACACCGAAGGCGTCATCTGCCGTGACTCACGCAGCCGTCCCCGTCGAAGTGCATATATCGAAGGTTGCGGGCCAGCTCGTTGACCGCCCGTTGGAGGGGCGTCTGACCATCAGCCTCGGGTAGGTAGGTCAGCCACCCTTCGCCGAGGGCCTCCTCCACGACTGCCTTTGCGTGACGCTCGATCCGTCGCGCGTACTCTGCGTCAAAATTCGGCCTGGTAGCCATCGGACTCTTCCCTAGCAGTTGGGTGACTAAGTGGGTGACGATCGCGGTGCACGCGGCCGGACACCTGTGGACAACGACGGACGCGAGCGCCAGCGTACGACGCGGAAAGTGGCAGGTAGCTGCGGCCCGATGGTTGCCTGGGGGTCAAGGACGTCCGGGGCACATGCGGGGCACAAGACAGCGTGAAACGTCGGTAAAGGGCGACGAACGACGTGAGTCAGAGATGGGCCGTGACCAGCTTGCCGACCATGCCACCGCAGGTCACGCGACCGCCCGTCTATGTTCCGCTTCAACGTCTGACGGTCGCCGGTCTTTGCGGTTTTGCCACGGAACCGGGAGCAGGGGATGTGGTTGTTACGCTCCGAATCGTCGACTGCGGGCCGAGTAGGAGCGCAGGGCGCGCAGGAAGTCGATCTTCCGGAAGCCGGGCCAGTACACGTCGCAGAAGTACAGTTCGGAGTAGGCGGCCTGCCAGAGCAGAAACCCGGACATGCGGCGTTCTCCGCTCGTGCGGATGACCAGATCAGGGTCGGGTTGGCCGCCGGTGTACAGGTGCGCCGCGAGAGCCTCGGCGGTTAGTCGCTGTGCGACGTCGTCGAGTGTGGCGCCCGCTCGTGCCTCCTGTTCCAACAGGGAACGAACTGCACTGACGATTTCCTCGCGGCCGTCGTAGCCGATGGCGACTGTGAGATGGAATTCGGCACCGCGTTCGCGGGTGGCGTCTTCCGCGAGTTTCAGGGCGTGGCGTGTCGAGTCGGGTAGGACGTCCGCGCGGCCGGCCAGGTGAAGCTGCCAGGGATTGGCCGGGCGGAGGAGCGGCTCCGCGACGACCTCCTCGATCATCCGCATCAGGTTCTCCACCTCTTCGGATGCCCGTTTACGCATGTTGTCGACGGAGGCGATGAACAGAGTGACGTGATGGATGCCCATGTCGGCACACCAGCCCAGTACCTCGTGGACGTGTTCCGCGCCGTACCGGTGGCCCACCCCGGGGTCATCGAAGCCCACCTGCCTGGCCCACCGGCGGTTCCCGTCCATCACCATTGCCACGTGCCGTGGCAGCGACTTCCCGGCCAGTTGGGCGCGGAGGCGGCGGGCGTAGAACCGGTAGGCGCCATGGCGTATGGGCTGCATCATGATCGAATGAAATCACCTCATCGGCGCTGGCGTTGGCCCGGCTGCTCAAACGTCAGGCGGACGGGGAATTGTGACCCTTGCCCGGGCTGGCTGTCGACAGCAACGGTGACAGCTACGAGTTGGAACAAAGGGGTCTGCTGCACCGGCAGGTGACCCCGTTGATCCGGGTGGGTACTGGCCGGCAAAGGACGCCGAGCGTCAGCTGGTCGAAGCACTAGTCGGCAACGATCGGCACGGGACGACGAGGTGTGTCCGGCTCCCCCAGCGGGGGTCAGGTTGGCTTGCGTGCTGCGCTCTCGACTTCTTGTAGGACCAGCCCCAGGGTCTGTGAGCGGCGGTCTGCTGGCAGTGTTGCCCAGGCTCGTCGGGCGTAGGCGAGCCCTCCGGACCGATCTCCGGACTTGGCCATCATGAGGGCGCGGTGCAGCTCGATATGGGTGGCGAACCGGGTCAGCGCTGGCGGTCGGAGTCTGTCGGCGTCGGTCTGGGCCTGTTCGCCGGGGCCGACCATGCCGAGTCGGGCGTAGAGCATCGACCGGAAGGTGGCCATTCGCCAGGCGGGTACGGCGGCGTCGGAGATTTCCCCGTCTGGTGAGGCGGTCTGGTCGAAGACCCGTCGTGCGTCCTCGTCAGCCGTGATGGCTCCGCCGATGTCGCCGCGTCCGGCGGCGACGTGTGCGCGGGCCATCAGTGCCTGGAGGCGTCCGAGCGACGGCCGGTCGGACAGGGCAATGGCTTCGTCGGCGTACCGCTTGGCGACGGGCAGGGCCGCGCCTTCGTAGGCCAGGGCGATGGCGGCTCGGCCGCGTACCCAGACCCGGACGGCGAGGTCGTCGGAGCGGTCGGCGGCGATCCGGGCGGTGTCGTACCAGCCGATCGCCTCGGTCGGGTCCTTGGTCGTCTTGCCGTAGGTGGTGAGCGCGCGGGCGGCGGTCGCCCACATGGTCGGGGAATCGAGCTGCTGTTGCAGGACGACGAGGTCACCGGCGAGCCTGGTCTGGAGGCTGTCGGCACCGATCTCCATGTAGTCACGGCCGTACTGGTCGACCCGGTCGCGCCAGCGGTCCTCGCTGTCCCGGTGGCCGGCGAGGGCGGCGGTGAAGCCGGATCGGATCAGCTCGTTGGCGGCGATCGGGCCGATTGTGGCGGCTTTGAGGAGGTGCCTTCGTCTCACGTCCGGGTCTCCCAACGCTCGCGCGTAGGCGAGCACGATGTCCGGCGTCGCGGTCCGGCGTCCCGCCTCGACGTTGCTCAGGTGCGATGCCGAGTAACAGGTGCGGGCCGCGATGGAGGCCAGCGTCACGCCGGCCTCAGTACGAGCCTGCCTCAGTTGTGCGCCGAGGTCATCCATCGGATCCCCCGTGAAAGGTCCTGAAAGCATCGAGGCGCTTCCGTCCGTAGTCGTGCGGTCACAGAGTAGTTCCCAGGCGCGGCCGGTGCGGTCGGTGTGAGAACCGGGCCTGGTCGCGTTGCCAGCCGGCGCGGCGGCATCGGTCCTTCCAAAAGCAGTGTCGCCGCGCCCCCTCTTCACGGCGGAGGCGAAAGTGAGCGGCGACGTTCCGGACCAACCCAGGGGCGAACAGATCCAGCAGGCGGAGCGGGAGGCGGCGCGACGGCGGATCCTCGCGCAGGCTCAGGCGGATCGAATACCGGCCGAGGAGACGACCCGGGCTGTACCGGAGCGGCGGTGGCGTCGTGGACAACAGTGAGTTGTTGCCGGTCGGTCGGCGGGTGGCGTACTGGCGGGGGCGGCGCAAGCTCTCGCAGCAGGTGTTGGCCGACCGCCTGGGCAAGTCGAAGAGTTGGGTGGACAAGGTCGAGCGGGGCGTCCGGTCGCTGGACAAGGTGTCGACCCTCCAGGACATCGCTGCCGTGCTGCGCATCGACACGGCCGTGCTGCTCGGCCGCGACGCCAAGCCGGCCGCAATGTCCGAGCGCCTCGAGAGTGTCGAGCGGGTTCGGGCGGCTCTGTCGACGTACGAGATCGCCTTGAAACGCCCGGCGGCTGACCGGGTGCTGCCGGTCGACCGGTTGATGCAGCAGGCCGGGCACGTGTGGACCACCTTCCAGCACGCCCGCTACCCGCAGGCGGTCGACCTGCTACCGCAGTTGTTGACCGACGTGCAGCGCGCCCATGCCCGCGATCCTGGCGCGGGGCGGGTGCCGCTGGTGGAGGCGTACCGGGTGACCGGGTCGTTGTTGGTGAAGCTCGGTGCCCCCGACGTGGCGTGGCTGGCGGTGGACCGGGCGATGATCGCCGCTACCGGTGACCGGGTCCTGGTGGCAGCGGCTGCGGTGCAGCTCGGGCAGGTGTTGCGTGCCTCGGGCCGGGCGCGGGTGGCGAAGTCGGTGATGCTGGCCGCCGCGTACCGCATCGCCCCGCCGGCGGTCGGGGTCGACGATGCGGGGAAGCTGTCGTTGTGCGGGACGCTGCTGGTGCAGGCCGCGTTGGCCGCCGCGCGGGACGGGGACGATCGTGCCGCCGTCGACCTGGTGGACGAGGCCGCCGAGATGGCGGCGCGGGTGGGGGACGGGCACGACCATTATCGGACCGGTTTCGGGCCGACGGCAGTGGAGCTGGCCCGGATCGCCGTCGCGGTGGAGCGTGGCGATGCGCAGGAAGCCGTGGCACGGCACGAGAGGGTGACCACGCGGGACGGGTGGCGGTGGCTGAGCGCCGAGCACCGCGCCGCGTACCTGAGCGATGTCGCCCGCGCGTACCTGCACGCCGACGACCCGGTCGGCGCCGGCCGGGTCCTGGTGGAGGCCGATCGAATCGCACCGGCCGAGATCCGGCAGCGGCCCGCCGGCCGCGACGTGCTCGCCCAAGTGGCCCAGGACTCCGCCGCTCCGACGACGCTTACCCACCTCGCCGCGGCCATCGGGGTGGGCTGAGCGGTGACCGCACCGTTCCTGTCTCTGGCCCAGATCCGCAATCGGCTGGTCCTCACCGCCCGCGCCATCCTCCGCCAGCACCGATCCGGACCCGACGGACGCTGCCCGACCTGCCGGACCGCAGGCTGCCCGGTGGCGACCGCCGTCAGCGAGGTCCTGCGCACCGCCGAGGAAGTACAGCAGCGGACTACAGCAACCGAGCCGACCGCGCCCGACCAGGACGAACCTCAACAGGCCGGATGACCTCGGACGACACCCGATCCGCCCGGCCTGCAGCCAGTTCGGGACGAAGAGGTCGTCGGTTCGAATCCGGCCACCCCGACCAGGTGAGAGGGGCACATGCTATCGAAGGATGTGTCCTCTAGTGCTTCCTGGGCCCGTCTGGTCACCACCGAAGGGCTCGGTCACCACCGCATCATGTCCGCGCCGGAGGTGGTCCGCCAGGTGATCGATTTCGTGACCGGCGCCGACTCCGGACCGCGCTGACCGTACGTGGGAGACGGAGCGGCCAGCCGATCCCGGCCGGCCGCTCCGTCTCACCGGTTCACCAGGTGACCGGCAATTCGTGAACGCCGAAAAAAGTGCTCTCGTGCTTGTACGACAGCTCCTCGAGCGGCACGGTGCAGCGCAGGTCGGGGAACCGCCGGAACAGGGTCTCGAAGACGATCTCCAGCTCCGCATTGGCGATGTTCTGGCCGATGCACTGGTGGATGCCGTAGCCGTACGCCATGTGCCCGCGCGTCGAGCGATGAATGTCGAAGGTGTCCGGGTCCTCGAAGAAGTCCTTGTCGTGGTTGGCCGAGGCGGCGAGGAGATACAGACCCTCACCGGCCGCGATCCGTTGTCCCGCGATCTCGACGTCCTCCTTGGCGATCCGGGGCAGAACCAGATCGCCGACGCTGAGGTAGCGGAGCAACTCCTCGACAGCCTTGGGCCACAGGGCCGGGTCGGCTTTCAGTTCGGCGAGCGTACCGGGGTGTTCCAGCAGGACCAGCGTGCCGAGGGCGATCATGCTGGCGGTCGACTCGTGTGATGCGTTCAGCACGCTCTGGGCCGCGCCGGCGAGCTCGGAATCCGCCAGCTCGAGTTCGGCCGGTGCGTGCGCGAGTTTGGTGAGGATGTCGTCGCCCGGGTTACGGCGTTTCTCGTCCAACAGGGCGAGCATGCGGGTGCGCATCTCCATCACGGCGGTCCGGAGGTCGTTCATCGGGACGCTGCGCTCGAGCAGGACATTCGCGCGGGTCTGGAAGAAGTGGTGCTCGGACTCCGGCACACCGAGAAGTTCGCAGGTGAGCACCGCCGGCACCCGTAGCGCCACCAGGTTCACGAGGTCGGCGGGCTGGCCACTGTCCCGCATGACGTCCAGCGCTTCGTCCACCATCCGCTGGATCCGCGGGCGCAGGGTGCGGATCTTGCGCATCGTGAAGTCGGGCACCAGCAGTTTGCGGTACACGTCGTGCTCGGGCGGGTCCATCCGGACGAACGACGAACGCCGTCCTTGCGGGTCCACCCTGGAACCGCCGGCCAGGGGGATGCCCGCGATGGCGCTGTCGCTGCTGATCCGGGGGTCGGTGAGCGCGGCCTGGACGTCGGCGTACCGCGAGACCAGCCAGACGGTGCTGCCGTCGCGAAGCATGGCCCGGGACACCGGTTCCGTCGCGCGCAGCGTCTCGTACTCCGGGGGCGGGTTGAAGGGGCACCCGGAGCGGCGCATCGGGAACGACGGCGGATTGTCGGCCTTGCCGGCCGGCACGGTGGAGCCCAACCTTGCCATGCTGACTCCTATTCGCAGGTGACCGCGATGTGGGGTGATATCGTCTGTTGCCGCGCTGACGAAACGTACGAGCCGCCGTGGAACAAGCCGGTAATCACCGGGTAAGCGGCATGGATCAGCGAATGCGGCCGCCACCGGATTTCCCGACAGGGGTCCGTGAGAGGTGGGAGCCGCTCCCCCGATTGATTACCGTCGAATGGCAAGGCGTCGAGATCCTGTTTCCGGACGTCATCGCGCCAGAACTGTCGAGAAGAGGCATGGCGATGGGTCATCTCGCAGACGACAACATCGTGGATGTCGAACGCCAGACGGGCGCCGATCCCGCGGACGACGGCCTGATCGCCTTCCGCTGGACGATGCGTATCCGGATCGCCGAATAGCGGCCGCGCGCATTTCCGACGCCTGCTCGTGTCCTATGACCCTCGTCATGCGTTGATCGGGATGCCGTCGAAGACGAGCTACGTCGCGCACGAATGCCGCAGGTCGTGGAATCGGAGCCGAGTGGCAGACGGGCGCGCTGCAGAAACGGCTTCAGATCGAGCCCGGACGTCTCCCGCTTGAGCAACAATGGCCCGGACGACGAAGATCAGACCGTCGGTGCCCGTTTCGAAGGACAGCCGGTGGTCGGTCAGCGTCTGGACGAGAAGGGGCAGCGGCACGGATCGGCCGTTCGTGACTGTAGGTACGGCTTGAGCATGACGCGACCAGACACCTCCTCAGCGCCCGCACACAAGAGGACGGTCGGCGGCCAAGTCGACGGAGTCCCAGCGGAGCCCGGCGCACGCTCCCCAGCGCTGGCACTGAATCTATCCGGACGACGAAACGAGGTTCACCACGTAGGTTACGATGATCTTGGCCCAGAATCCGCCACCGAATACGACATTGTAATCGCAGGAAACCACGTTCAGGCCGTCGATCTCGTCAAATCGCAGCTTACGGTTGAAGCTTCCTTGGTAGCGCTCGTCGGGATGAACTTGACCCAGGAGGACCACGTCCTGCGTCAAGTCGCTTGCAAATATCAGCATCTGATTGAGCTGCCCTTCGGCCTCCCGCTCAAAATGGGAAACCGTCAGTCGCTTCGTAGTATTGTAGGTGAGGCTCTCGCCAGGCGCGATATGCACTGCCCCGTTCGGATGCATCGGCTGCTGAGACCGCGGCCTCCAGTACAGGAGCTCCGATTGGAACACTTGCTCATCGTCCACGGCCCGGACCGTTCTGGCGCTTATCGCACCGTGCGGTGACACAACATTGTCGCCCGCATTGCGCATAGCCGCCAAAGTGACGTCGATCGTCTTGGTTGCCACGGCTCCTCCCTTCGTGCTTCCCGTCTCGCAGCAAACATGACTGGGTGACGCGTAGGCCCTGCCGGCAGCGGGATTCAGGGGTAGATTGTCGCGTTCGCCATCAGTATGCCCCGCTGCGGCTGCGGCAGGATCGGCTCTCAGAAATCTGCTGACCGCGGTTCGCGGGCTTCCGTCAGCACAAAAGGTCACACGGGGCCGGGCGGCGGTTGGGGAGCGTTGCCGGTCGTGATGGATCCGGCATCCCTGGTCGGTGGATCTTGACCCTACGGTCGGACGCGGTCATGGAGTTGGCGGCTGACGCGTACAGCGAAGCGGACGGTCATCTGCTGTTCGACGTGCTGGTCGATGCCTGCGCCGATGAACAGGATCAGATGGTGATCGACTGACGACGAGACCCTGGTGCTGGCCCAGCGCTTCCGACTGGTGCACAGCCGTCAGGAACACCCCACGGCCTTTCGCAACCGGCCCCCGATGTGGCACTCGTTGCGGAGATCCAGCGTGCCGGAGCGGGTGAGCACCGCGCCCTTCCCATCGGCCGGCGTGGCGGTCAACGTCCAGCTGTACGCGCCGTCGGCTACCGGTCGACGCAGGCGGTCCTGCCCGTTCCAGGACGTGGTCACGAGGCCGCGGGCCAGGCCGCCGGAGATGGTGCTGACGGTGGCGCCGGTGGCCGGGTTCGTGATCACGAGCGTCCAGGAGGCGGCCGGCTTGGACAGCCACCACTTCGGCTTCCAGTGCCCGGTGGTTCCCTTGATCCGGGCCGACGGGGCGACTGCGGCGTCGAGTTGGACGAGGGGCGAGACCGGAACGCCGCTGGACACCAGACGGATGCCGTTGTCGGCGCCGAGGTGGGCGATGGTCCCGGTGTACGGGTCGACGTCCCAGGGACGCCACGACCGGAATTCCCCGAGGGTGTGCGGCACGGGCGTGCCGCTGCGAACATCGGTGACCCGGAGCTGGCCGTCCACCTCGGACGCTACGAAGCCGTCACCGAGCTTCGCCGGCGACCAGCCGGATCCGGAGACGAGGGTCAGGTTCGCCTTCGTGACGGTGTCGTACACGCCCTGGCCCTCCGCCGAGCCCAGGCAGGTCCAGAGCAGCCACCGGCCGACGGCCTGGAGATCCTCCAGGAGACAGCCGCGGCCGAACCACACCTCGGCGCCCCGCTGCCCGGTCAGGACGTCGATGGGGGCCACGGCGTCGTTGCCGTTCCGCACCCACAGGGTGGTGCCCCACATCGCCGCGACGCCGGCAGTCGTGGTGAACACCGTCTGCCGGGTGTCCAGGTCGACGACCCGGGTCTCCAGCACGCCCCCGCCCGGCCCGGTGGGCGCGGGCTCCGGCGTCCCCGTTCCGGTGTCGGCGTACGCCCGCAGGGCGACGAACCGGCCGCTGGCGGCGGCCACCGTCTCGTAGGTGCGGGAGCTGTCGATCGGGGTGCCCGGCAGGGACTGGGTCGGCTCCAGGAGGTGCGGCTGCGGGGATCCGGTGACGCCCGAGACGACGGTCCGACCGTCACCGGTGGGGTGTCGCCTGATGCACACCGGGAAGGCGCAGCCGTCGTACGCGGCGCCGCGGGCGAGGCGTGCCCCCACGGTGAGGGATCCGGTCACACCGACGTCCCGGGTGAAGACGTGTCGCCTGTCGATCGAGGGGTCGTACTCCAGGGTGTCCAGCCGTCCCTGGGTCAGGGTCAGCTCGTCCACCGTCTTCTGGAGTTGCTGCGGGGACGCCTCGGCGATCCTGCGGACGGTCACCTCGCCACCGTCGGTGGCCTCGATGAGGGAGACCCCCCACTGGTCCCAGTCGGGGCCGGGGCCGCCCGGCACCAGGAGCCCGCCGTCCGGGGTCGGCACGCCACGGCCGGCGGACCGGGCCAGCAGCGTCTTCACTGTGGAGCCGTCGGGGGCGAGCGCCTCGACCCGCCACACCGGCAGGTCGTAGGCGTGGCGGCCAAGGGAGGGGTCGTACCGGGCCACGACGACTGTCCCGCCGACCATGCCGAGCAGTTGGGCGTCGCCGACCAGCGGTACCGTTCGCGGAGCCGCGGTCAGGTCGTCGCGCGAGTGGATGGCGACGGCCCGGTCCTCCCACCGCCAGAACAGCAGGTGGGTGGCGGTGAGCACGACCTGGCCGTCGGTCTGGCTACCGCGGTGCGGCAGCGGGACCAACCGGCCCTGGTCGACGTCGAGCCAGCCGGTGTGCCCGCCGTCGGCCGTCCGGTACCGGACGACCTGCCCGTGCGCGTCGCCCAGCGGATCGTTGGTCTCGAACGTGACGATGATTCCGTCGGGGACGTCCTGGACGGTGCGCTGCGTGACGGAGCCGCCGTCACGGGAGTCGAGCAGGTGCCACGTGATGTCGGCGCCGCCGGAGCTTCCCGTCGTCGTCACGACCGTCCAGCCGAGCGTGCTGAAGTACTGGTGGCCCGCGGGCAGCACGACCGTACGGGACGCACCGGCCGACATGTCCCGCAGCCGCACGGTCCTGGCGGTGTCGTCGTACCGCGCGACGACGTCGGAGCCCGCACCGAAGTCCGGCATGGTGTGAACGTCCGTGGCGGACGCGTCGACGACCGCGTCCGTGCCTGCGTAGCTCGTCCACAGGTGACCGCGCGCATGCTCGTAGCGGAGGAATCCCGAGGGCCCCGCGCTCAGCAGGGCTGTCCGAGGTCGGAGGACGGTGGGGGCGGGGATCACCGCCTCTGCCGTGGCTGCCTCCGCTCCGGCGATCGTCGGCGGAACCAGCCCCATGGCGAGTGTGAACGACATGGTGGCGGCGATGCCGCCGCGAAGGAGCGCACGTCTGGCCACGCTGGTCCTCCCTGCGTCGCAGAAGATGAGGGCTTCGAGGGCTTTCTGCGGTGGGACCGTGCGGCGCGGGCGGACCGCCGTCGTGCCGACGTTTGAGAGCTCACAGCGAAGCGGCGGGAGCTTAACAGTTTCCGCCCCGCTTGTGGTGCCGGGCATCCTGGACGGGCTTGCTCTTCCTGTCCCGGACAACCGACATCAGGCACATGTCATGGTGGCGACACGGTCAGTCCTGCTGTTCGGTGCGGGCGATCTCGGCGAACGCGGCGGTCAGGTAGCCCTCGACGGGCCGGCCGGTGACGGCGAGCAGGTCGGCGACGAGCAGCGGCGCGTGCTGCGCCACGGCGGGCGGGTCCGGCGGCGACTCGTCGCCGTCGGGGTCGTAGACGCCGAGGGCGCCCGCCAACAGGACGAGGACCACGTGCGGGTCGACGTCGGGCCGCCACTGCGCGGCGTCGCGGACGCAGCCTTCGAGCACCTGACGGACGTCGTCGCCGTCGAGGCCGTCGGGGTGGGTCTCCTCCAGCAGCAGCCGGACCACCGCGCCGAGCACCAGGCCGGACCGTTCGGCCGCCGCGAGCCGGGCCACCGCGACGTCGTACGCCTCGGGGGCGCGCTCGCGGGCGGCGGCGACCGCGTCGGTGGTGGCGGCGGCGATCTCGCGGGCCGGTGCGGGCAGGTGTCGCCAGGTGGTGGTCATCGCGACCAGGATCGCAGAGAGGTACGACGCCCCGCCGACGCGCCTGTGGTGTGACCCCGCGCACACGGTGAACGGGTAACTCGGCGCGGAAAGGTCTCGCGCTGTGTCACACCCAGCACACAGAATCGGGGGATGCTCAGTCGCGCCCTGCCCCGCCGTTATGAAGCTCAGCGGATGCTCGTCGGCACGCTGTTGTCGGCGATCGGGCGCGGCCTCACCCTGCCGTTTTTGTTCATCTACCTGACCGACGTGCGGGGTCTCACCGACACCCGCGCCGGCCTGGTGATCGGCTGGTACGGCGTGATCACCCTGGCGCTCTCGCCGATCGGCGGCGCGCTCATCGACCGGTTCGGCGCGCGCCGGATCCTGCTGTCGGGCCTGCTGATCGAGGCGGTCGGCACCGGGTCGCTGGCGCTGGTCGACTCGAGCGCCTCGGCGTTCGGGGTGATGACGCTGGTGGCGATGGGCAGCTCGGTCATCTGGCCGGGGCAGAACACGATCCTCGCCTCGCTCACCGACGCCGACGAGCGGCAGCGGGTCTTCGGGCTGAGCTTCGCCCTGCTCAACCTCGGCATCGGCGTCGGCGGCCTGACCTCCGGCGCGATCGTCGACACCGCCCGCGAGGTCACCTTCCAGGCGATCTACGTGCTCGACGCGATCAGCTACCTGATGCCCGCGCTGATCCTGCTGACGCTGCCGCACGTGGGCCACCGGCTCGCCGCCGGGCCGGCCGGGGAGCGGACGTCGGCCGGCGGCTACCTCACCGTGCTGCGCGACCGTCCGTTCCGGCGGCTCGTCATCTTCGGCCTCGTACTGACCACCTGCGGCTACGCGCAGATCGAGGTCGGCTTCACCGCCTACGCCGTGCGGGTGGCCGAGGTGACGCCGCGCGTGGTCGCCTGGGCGCTGGCCGGCAACACGGTGATGATCGTGCTCTCTCAGCTGCTGGTCCTGCGGCGGATGGAGGGGCGCAGCCGGACGGGCGGGCTGGCGGTCGTGGGCGGGGTCTTCGCGATCGCCTGGCTGGTCCTGGGGGCCGGGGGTGTGGTCGGACCGGGCAACGCGCTGCTTGCCGCCCTCTGCGTCGTGGCCTGCTCGGCGATCTTCGGCTTCGGCGAGACCCTGCTGTCGCCGGTGATGCCGGCGCTGACGAACGCGCTCGCCACGGACGCGCTGCGCGGCCGGTACAACGCCATGAGCTCGATGATCTTCGGCATCAGCGGCGTGATCGGCCCCGTCACGGCGGGCCCACTGCTCGGTGCGGCCAACGGCCGGATCTGGGTCGCGGTCGTCGTCAGCGGCTGCCTGGTGGCCTCGCTCATCGCGCTCTCCCTGCGCCGGCTGCTCACGCCGGCCCAGGACGGCCGCGTGCCGGCCGCCCCGCCGGCCACCGAACCGGCCCCCGTGCAGGCCTGACCGCCCCGCCCCGCCGCGCACGAGGACCGCGGACGGCGGACGGCGACGGGCCCCGGAATCCGCAAGGGATGCTCCGGGGCCCGTCGGGTGTGCGTACCGCTGCCGTCAGGCGGTGGGAACCTCCGCGGTGGTGCGGATGCGGTCCAGGGCCGGCGCCGAGACCGGGGACTCGGCGGTCAGGTAGGCCACGAACGCGTCCAGGTCGATCATGCCGGTGACCGCGTTGGTGCCGCCGGTGAGGACGGTGAAGCCGTCGCCGCCGCCGGAGAGGAAGTTGTTCACCGTCACCCGGTACGTGGCGTCGGCGGTGACCGCCACCCCGCCGAGGGTGAGGCTGCCCCGGACGACCCGGGTGCCCGTGCAGGCGTCGGCAACGGTGCCGGTGGTGCCGGCCGGGTCGACGACGTACCGGACGGTCGACGACGGGTAGAGCGTCCGGCCGGTGACGAACTGCTGCTCCAGCATGCAGTAGAGCTGCGCGCCGGTGAGGTCGAGCGTCACGAGGTTGTTGCCGAACGGCTGCACCGTGAACGCCTCCTCGTAGGTGACCGGGCCGGCGTCGACGTCGGCGCGTACGCCACCGGGGTTCATGAAGGCGGCGACGGCGCCCTGCTCGTCGTCGGTGGCGGCGAGCTGCGCGTCGGCGATCACGTTGCCCAGCGGGGACTCGCCCAGGGTCGTACCGAAGAGGGTCTCCTGGGTCTTCTTGATCTCCTCGGTGGTCTGGCCGACCTCGCGGCCGGCGACCGGGCCGAGCACCGTCTTGTAGCGGTTGATCAGCGCGGTCTGCGCCGGGTCCTTGGGGAGGTCCCGGGTGACCACCACGTTCTCGGCCTTGGCGCTGATCACGTCGCCGGTGCGCCGGTCGATGGAGAGGTCGATGTCGGTGACCAGGCGGCCGAAGGAGCTGGCGCTGGTGACCAGCTTGCCGGCGATGTCGCAGTTGTACGCCTGGTGGGTGTGGCCGCTGACGACCACGTCGATGGACGGGTCCATCCGGTTGGCGATGTCCACGATGGGGCCGGAGATGCCCTTGCAGTCGTTGATGCCGCCGGTCGCGTCCTGGGTGCCGCCCTCGTGCAGCAGCACGACGATGGTCTCGACGCCCTGGCGGCGCAGCTCGCGGGCGTACCGGTTGGCGGTCTGCGCCTCGTCGGCGAAGGTCAGGCCGGCGACGCCCTGCTGGCTGACGATCCGCGGGGTGCCCTCCAGCGTCATGCCGATGAAGCCGACCTTGACGCCCTGCACCTTGTGGATGGCGTACGGGGCCAGCAGCGGCTGGCCGGTCGCGGTCTTGAACGCGTTCGCGGAGAGGTACTGGAAGCCGGCGCCCTCGTACGGGGTGCCGTCGACGCAGCCGTCGACCGGGTGGCAGCCGCCGTTCTGGATGCGCAGCAGCTCGTCGGCGCCCTCGTCGAACTCGTGGTTGCCGACGCTGGCGTAGTCGAGCCCGGCCAGCGAGAGCGCCTCGATGGTCGGTTCGTCGTGGAACGCGGCGGAGAGCAGCGGGGAGGCGCCGATCAGGTCGCCGGCCGCCACGGTGATCGTGTTCTGCTTCTTGGCGTGCCTGCGCAGCTCGGCGAGCTGGGTGGCGAGGTGTTCGGCCCCGCCGGCGGGCTGCCCGGCGATGGAGCCGCTGGAGCCGGACGGCGGTTCGAGGTTGCCGTGGAAGTCGTTGAGGGCGAGCAGCTTGACGGCGACCGGCTTCGGGCCGGCGTCCGCCTGGTCGGGGGTGGTCGTGACCGCACCGAAGGCGGTCACGGCGAGCGCGGTCAGGCCGATGGCGGCCCGGCGCATCCCGGGGTTGGACATGGAACTCCTCGTGGGAAGCCGGCGCGGGCACCCGGGTGACGGTCCACCCCGGGGGCGGGCCGCGCCGTCGACAGGTTCGGTCGCGGTGGCGACGGTGGCCGAGCGCCGCCGCGTCGCGGACAGCCTCTCATCGTCGCCCGCTCCGGTCGACCGGGGCGGGGGCGCAGACCTGCGCAAACTCGCGGCCGGCGACCATCCGGACGGGCGTTTCCGACATGCCCGGCAGCGTGGCCGCCGGCCCGGCGGAGGGGTGCCGCCGGCCCCGGGTGCCCGGGGCCGGCCGCCCGCCTCAGCAGTACGTGTAGCTGCCCTTGCTCCCCCACGAGCAGGAGTCGATCAGGGTGCCGGACGAGTTGCGCAGGGACGCCTTGTCCCCGGTGTTGTTCCAGATGTAGGCGCCCGAGCCCCAGTAACGGTGGGTCGAGCTGTTGGTGCCCTTCCCGGTGTGCACGAAGACGCTGGCGCCCGGGGCCAGGCGGAAGTCGCCGGAGAACTTGTAGACGTGGTTGGACTGGTCGCGCAGCGTCCAGTACTTCAGGTTGACGGTGGTGGAGCGCCGGTTGGTCAGCCGGACGTACTCGGCGTTCAGGCTGGAGTTCGAGCGGTTGTCGGCACCCGGCGAGTTGTAGTAGGCCTTGGTGATCTGGACGGCCGGGGTGGCGGCCTGGGCCGGGCCGGCGGTGGTCAGCGACACGCCCACCGTGACGGCGAGCGCCACCGCGAGACCGATCAGCCTTCTCCTCATGCAATTCCCCCACACACAGACGGCCGGTCGTGGAGCCGGCGGATGAGCCGTACCCACGCACGGCCGGCCGAGGTTATCGATCTCCGGTGGTGACTGTGGACGGTGAAACGGCCGCCCCGGGCGATTGCGTCCGCCCGGTTGACCCGCTGCCGGCCGGCGGGACGTACGTCGCTCGTCCGACCGACCGCCGGGGTCACCGGGCGGCGGGACGACGGCACCGAGCGTGCCGCCCCCGCCCGCGTTCGGTGTCGGGATCCGTACGGTGCGTCGGTCAGCCCGGCACCTGGCGCCGGTCCGTGGTCAGCCCGGCACCCTCGCGCCGGTCCGTCCCGGTGAGCAGCGCCGCGACGGCCGCGGCGTCCCAGGCGCCGGCGACCCCCGGCCGGGCCAGCAGGTAGCGGGCGATCCGGTCGGCGTCCCAGCCGTGCGACTCGCGCAGGCCACGGGCGATCATGTCGAGGTAGGCCGGGGCGGGGGCCCGCCACGGCACCTCGGACGCCGCCCACGGGGCGGTGAAGGTCAGCAGCGGAAGCCCGTCGAGCCGGCCGGGGCAGAGCAGGGTCTCGTACCGGCCGGGGCCGAGGGTGGCCCTCCCGGTGGCGACGGCCTCGGCGATCAGGCCGGCGTCGGCGCCGGGTTCCCGGTACATCTCCTGGGCGGCCACGTCGGCGAACTGCCCGACGTCGAGCAGGTAGGCCCGGGCCGCCGCCTCGCCGGGGAGCGCCGGGTCGTAGAACGCCATCCCGCCGGTCCACGCCCGCGACTCGCCGGCGAAGTAGACGCCGCCGGGCAGCGACACCGGCACCGTACGCCTGGGGGGTCGCGGGTCCCGGCAGCCCGGATACGTCCGCCGCCCGCCGGGCGGGCAGCCTCCCGCCAGGTAGAAGCCGAGCCGGGCGGCGTGCATGTTCGACCCGTACGCGACGTACCAGACCTCGCCCACCGCGGCCGACCGGTCGGCGCTCAGAAGCCGCAGGTCATGCCGGCGGCGTGGCTGGCCTGCACCAGGTGCGTGACGCAACCGCCCCCGGTGACCCGGTGCAGCAGGAAGCCGGTCGGTTCGACGACCCAGCCGAACTGGTCGTCGGCGCTGGTGGTGAGGGAACTCTGCCGCCAGGTGCTCGGCGCGGTGGTGAGCACCGTGCCGGCGAAGGTCACGGTGACCGGGCGGTGGACGTGCCCGGCGACCACCCGGACCACGTGCGGGTGGCGGGCGACCACCTCGGCCAGCTCGTCGCCGTCGGTCAACCCGATGTCGTCGAGGAACGGGATGCCGACCGGCGCCGGCGGGTGGTGCAGGCAGACCACGGCCGGCACCTCGGGTCGACCGGCCAGCACCCCGTCCAGCCAGCCGAGCTGGTCCTCGCCGAGGCAGCCGGCGTCGCCCCCGCCCGGCATCAGGGAGTCCAGCACCACGACCGTCGCCTCCGGGTGGTCCACGTGGTAGTGCGCCGAGAAGCCGCCGCCGAGCCACGGCGTGCCCCCGAACGCGTCCAGCAGCGACTCCCGGTCGTCGTGGTTGCCGGCGACCAGGTGCACCGGCAGCGGGAACCGGCCGATGACCTCGCGCAGGGTCTCGTACTCGTCAGGGCGGCCGCGGTCGACCAGGTCGCCGGTGATCACCACGCAGTCGGGCCGTGGGTTCAGCGCCAGCACCCGGCCCAGAGCGCGGTGCAGGCCGGCGGCCGGCTCGGCGGCGAGCACGCCGGTGGTCAGGTGCGGATCACTGAGCTGGGCGATGAGCATCGGTGCCTCCACTCGACCGGAACCCTCACGCTATCGCCGCGAGCCCCGGCGCGCGGCCCGCCCGTACCCACAGGCCCTGTCCACAGCCTGTGGATGGCACATGTGTACGAAAGCGTCGACGATCATGATTCCCGCTGGTCGCGTGCCTTCCTGAGTACGCTTGATCGCGGGCCCGCCCGCCGGTCGCGGCCCTCCCTACCTGGAACGACGTGCCGAGTGGATCACGAGCGAGTCATCCGTGACGTCACGGTCCGCCTCCCCATGGCGTCGACCGTCGTCGAGGCGTGCCGGTGGACCGTCACCGCGCTCGCCCGCCACGCGCCGGCCACCATCTCCGTCCTGCTGCACGTCCACGACCGGCTCCGCTGCGTCGCGGCCACCGGCTCCTGGCAGGTCTTCTCCACCGTGCCGCCGAAGACCGGGATCGTGGGCCGGGTGTACGCCTCCGGCGAGACGGCCGTCGTGCCCGACGTCGCCGCCGACCCCGACTACATCCCGGTACGCCCCGACGTCACCGCCGAGGTGTGCGTACCGGTGCTGGACCCGGCGGGCCGGCCCATCGGGGTGCTGGACCTCCAGTGGTGCGGCCCGGCCGACCTCGGCCCGTGGCGCGACACCGCCGAGCGGCTGGCGGCCCGCCTCGGGGCCCGGATCGTGGCGCTCGGCGGGCCGCCGCCGGAGAGCCGCAGCGAGAAGCTCCTGCGGCACGCCGCCGCGCTGACCTCCGCGTCGACGGAGTGGGACCTGTTCGCCGCCGCGATCACCGCCGCCCGGGACGTGTCCACGCTCTCCGCGGCGGTACTGGTGCTCGCCGGCCCGGACGGGCCCCGCCTGGGTACGCCGCCGGCCACCCCCGGCGAGTTGGAGGCCCGGATTCGGGCGGAGCTGACCGAGGCGGACCCCGCCGCGCTGGACGGACTGGTGGCTCGCGCCCACCGCCACGGCGTGGGCTACACGCTCGGCGAGGCGGGACACCCGCCCGTGCCCGACCACCGGCCGCTGACCCGGGCCGGGGTGCGCACGCTGGTCGCCGTGCCCGTCGGCCGGCCCGACGACGGCGGGGTGCTGCTGGTGGCCGACGAACGGCTGCTGCGCCCCGACCCGACCACCGTCAACCTGCTGGAGCTGCTCGCCGGCCAGGCGTGGAGCTGCCTCGACCGGCTGCGTACCCTGGCCCGCCTGCGCGAGCAGGCCAACTCGGACCCGTTGACCGGGCTGCGGCACACGGGGCCGTTCGGCCAGCGGATCGCCGTGGCCACCCCGGGGCGTACGGCCCTGCTGGCGATCGACGTGGACGGCTTCAAGGCCGTCAACGACACGTACGGCCACCAGGCCGGCGACCGGGTGCTCGTCCGGCTGGCCCGGGCCCTGGAGGGGGCGCTGCGGCACGGCGACGAGCTCTACCGGATCGGCGGCGACGAGTTCGTGGCGGTGATCGAGGTGGGGCGCCCCGAGGAGGCGGTCCGGATCGCCGAGCGCCTGGCCGAGGCGGCGCGGCGGATCGGCCGCACGATCAGCGTCGGGGTGGCCCTTCCCCGCCCCGGCGAGTCACCCGAGGCCACGCTGCGCCGCGCCGACCAGGCGCTCTACGCGGTGAAGCACCACGGCCGCGACGGCGTACGCCTGGCCCCCGCCTGACCGCCTCCGTCCGGTCACCGTCGGCGGCGGGCGACGTTCACCGGCTTCTGCTCGTTCGTGGGCATCTCGACCCGGGCGACGCCGGCGTGCCACCGGGTGTGCAGCGCGGTCTCGGCCACCGCCCTACCGCCAACCTCGGGCCGGGCACGGGGCCCGCGTCGGTCCGGTCGGCAACACCGGCAACACCGGCAACAAGCGATAGCACCCACCCCAGCCCTCGTGGGCCCGCACCGGTTCGCGGTGCGGCCTCACGGCCGTCCGGGGCCGCCGGTCGGGGGGGACGGCCGACTAGGGTGCGGGCCATGCGCATACGTCCTGCCGGGCTCCTCCTCGCTGCGGTCGCCGCGGTGCTCTGGGCGCTCGGGATGATCGTCCTGCAACCACTGACGGAGCAGGTGGGGCCGTGGCCCGAGGCACTGCGCGGCAACAACGCCTACTGGGCCCGCGACCTGCGCTTCGTCGCGATCGTCGGGGCGGTGGCGGGGCTCGTGCTGGCCGGTGGCGGCAACCGCCGGTGGAGCGTTCCGGCGGTGCTGCTGGGCGGCGCGTGGATGGCCGTCGACGTAGCCGTGGACCGGGCCGACCCCACCGGCGCGGGTTTCACCGTGCTGCTCGCCGTCGCCGGCTGCGCGGCCGTCGCCGGTGCCGCCGCCCTCGCCGTACGCCGCCAGCGCGGTGGCCGCGATCGGCGGGCGCTGGTCGCCACCGCCTGCGTCACCGGAGTGTCGGTGCTGATCGCCGCGGGCATCGAGTCACCGACCGACCGGGAGCCGGAACTGAACCGGGCAGCTGTCGTCACGAGCCTGCTGCTGCTCGCCCTGACCCTCGGTTGCGCGCTGGCGGCGGCCCCGGGGTGGCACCCGGCCCGGCAGCGGCTGGCGGTCGGGATCGGCGCGGCGGCCGCCGCCGCCGTCCTGCTGGTGCGGGCGGTGCCGCCCGGCTCGCGGATCCTGCCCGGAGTGCTGCTCGGCGCGGTGCTGCTGACCGGGGTCACCCTGCTGGCCTGGGACTGGCCGGGCGGGCGGCCGGTCTGGCGGTGGCACGCCCTCGCCGCCCTGGCAACCCTGTTCGGCCCGTACGCGATGCTGCTGATCGTGGTCATCGGCACCCTGCCGCTCAACCCGGGCGCGCCGCTGACCGCGCTGGCCGGCAACCCCGCCATCAACAGCGCCGATTCCGACGTGCTCAACTCGCTGTCCGGGGTGCTCGCCGGCCTCGGGATGGCGTTGCTGCTGGCCTTCCCGCCCGCCCTCGGCTACCGCCCGACCGACCCGGAGCGCCCCGACGGACCGGACGAGCCGGAGGGACCGGACGGGCAGCGCCGGGCCAGCGCCGACCGGCGGTAGCCGTAGCCGACGTAGATCAGCGCGCCGATCACGAACCAGACAGCACCAATGCCGCCGCTCACCGGTCTTGCAGGGCGGCCTGGTCGTCGCGTTGGGCCGGAACGATGCCAGGCAGCGCGTTGTACAGGGTGCTGCGAGAGACGCCGAGGAGCTTGGCGATCGAGGTCATCGTGCGGTTCGGTTCGGCGAGCAGCTGTAGCGCGTACGCGACCTTCTCCGGGGTCATGGCCGGCGGCCGGCCGAGCCGGTCGAGCGGCAGCGCCTCGGCGCCGAGGTTCGTCGCCTCGTGCTCTGCGCGACGGAGCGCCACGCGAGCAAACCCTCGCGGCAGCGACTCGGAGCGCCGCGCGGGCAGTGCCTCGGCACGCCGGCGTGAGACGTGCCGGGGGTGGCTCAGCGGGGGGTGAGTTCCTTGGCCAGGAGTTCGGCTATCTGGGCCGTGTTCAGGGCGGCGCCCTTGCGGAGGTTGTCGCCGGTGACGAAGAAGTCCAGGGCGCGGGGGTCGTCGACGGCGCGGCGGATCCGGCCCACCCAGGAGGGGTCGGTGCCGACCGCGTCGATGGGCATCGGGAACTCGCCCGCGGCCGGATCGTCGACCAGGATCACCCCGGGCGCGTTCCGCAGCACCTCGCGGGCGCCCTCGGCGGCCACCTCGGTGGCGAAGACCGCGTGCACCGCGACGGAGTGGCCGGTCACCACCGGCACCCGTACGCAGGTGGCGGAGACCTTCAGGTCGGGCAGCCCGAGGATCTTGCGCGACTCGTTGCGCAGCTTCATCTCCTCGGACGACCATCCCGCGTCGGCCAGGGAACCCGCCCAGGGCACCACGTTGAGCGCCAGCGGCGCGGGGAACGGGCCCACGTCGTCGCCGACCGCCTGGCGTACGTCGCCGGGGCGGGAGCCGAGCACCCGGTCCCCCGCGATCTTGGTGAGCTGGGCGTGCAGGGTGTCCACGCCGCTCTGGCCGGCGCCGGAGGCCGCCTGGTAGGAGGCGAGCACCAGTTCGCGCAGCCCGTACTCGCGGTGCAGCGGGGCGATCGCGATGATCATCGCCAGCGTGGTGCAGTTGGCGTTGGCGATGATCCCCTTCGGCCGGTTGCGTACCTGCTCGGGATTGATCTCCGGCACCACCAGCGGGACGTCGCGGTCCATCCGGAAGGCGCCGGAGTTGTCCACCGCGACGGCGCCGCGATCGACCGCGATTGGCGCCCACTGCGCGGAGACCTCGTCCGGGACGTCGAACATCGCCACGTCGACGCCGTCGAACGCCTCCGGGGTCAGCGCCTGGACGGTCAGCTCCTCGCCCCGGCAGCGCAGCCGCCGCCCGACCGAGCGCTCGGAGGCGAGCAGCCGGATCTCGCCCCAGACGTTCTTGCGGCCGCTGAGCAGCTCGCACATCACCGTGCCGACGGCACCGGTCGCCCCGACCACGGCCAGGGTGGGCAGCGGCGACACGGTGGCTACCGTCCCGTCCCCGCGTAGACGACGGCCTCGGTGTCGCCGCCGAGGTCGAAGGCCTCGTGGATGGCGCGCACGGCGGCGTCCAGGTCGGTGTCGCGGCAGACCACGGAAACCCGGATCTCCGAGGTGGAGATCATCTCGATGTTCACCCCGGCCGCGCCGAGGGCGGCGAAGAAGCCGGCCGCGACGCCGGGGTGCGAGCGCATGCCGGCCCCGATCAGCGAGACCTTGCCGACGTGGTCGTCGTAGAGCAGGCCCTTGAACTTGACCGACTCCTGGATCTTGCTCAGGGCGGCCATGGCCGTCGGGCCGTCGGCCTTGGGCAGCGTGAAGGAGATGTCCGTGCGGCCCGTGCCCTCGGTGGAGACGTTCTGCACGATCATGTCGAGGTTGATCTCGGCGCCGGCCACGGTGTCGAAGATCCGCGCGGCGGCGCCCGGCTCGTCGGGCACCCCCACGATCGTGATCTTGGCTTCGCTGCGGTCGTGCGCGACGCCGGTGATCAGTGCCTGCTCCACGGGAAGGTCCTCCATCGATCCGGTGACCATCGTGCCGGTGTTGGTCGAGTATGACGAACGGACGTGGATCGGCAAGCCCGCCCGGCGGGCGTACTCCACGCTGCGCAGGTGCAGGATCTTGGCGCCGCAGGCGGCCAGCTCCAGCATCTCCTCGTAGGTGATCTGGGTGATGTGCCGCGCGTTCGGCACGATCCGCGGGTCGGCGGTGAAGACGCCGTCCACGTCGGTGTAGATCTCGCAGACGTCCGCGTGCAGCGCGGCGGCGAGCGCCACGGCGGTGGTGTCGGAACCGCCCCGGCCCAGCGTCGTGACGTCCTTGGTGTCCTGCGAGACGCCCTGGAAGCCGGCGACGATGACCACCGCGCCCTCGTCGAGTGCGCCCTTGAGCCGCCCCGGCGTGACGTCGATGATCCGTGCCCGGCCGTGCACCGACGTGGTGATCACGCCCGCCTGCGAGCCGGTGAACGAGCGGGCCTCGTACCCCAGGTTGTGGATGGCCATGGCGAGCAGCGCCATGGAGATCCGCTCCCCGGCGGTGAGCAGCATGTCCAGCTCGCGGCCCGGCGGCAACGGGCTGACCTGGTTGGCCAGGTCGAGCAGCTCGTCGGTCGTGTCCCCCATGGCGGAGACCACCACGACGACGTCGTCGCCGGCCTTGCGGGCGGCGACGATGCGCTCGGCCACCCGCTTGATCCGCTCCGCGTTGGCGACGGAGGACCCGCCGTACTTCTGCACCACGAGTGCCACGACGGTGCACTCCCTCCCAGCGACGACCCTGAGCGTGCCGACGCCGCCGGATCAGGGCCGGCGGCGCGTGTCAGACGCACCCAGGGTATCGGTCGCGCGACTCGGCCGGGTCAGGTGATCCCACGATCCGGCCCAGCGGCCCGGGGCGACGTGGTGCGCGACACGCCGGGGCGCCGCGCGTGGCAGGGCCCCCGCGCGTCGTCTCCGGGCCGCAGAATGGCCCCGTGCACGCCCATCTCCGCCCGGCCGGCCCTCCCGCGAAGCCCGCGCGCCCGCCGGCGCGTCCGGCCCGACGCCTGGCCGGTCCGCTCGCGCTCGCCCTGCCCGCGCTCCTCGTCGCCTGCACCGCCGACGAACCGGTCACCCGGCCCACGCCCACTTCGACACCGGTGCCGGCGGGGGTGGGCGCGGCGCGCGACGAACTGGCGGCGCTGGCGGCCGCCGCACAGGATCGGCACCTCGTCGCCAGCTACACGCTGCGCGCCCCGGAGTCCCCGGACCGGACGATCCTGGTGACCAGCGCGAACGACGGGAGCTGGCGGGTCGACGTGCCGGGCGGCGCGCTCGGCGGAACCGCCGACGTCTCGTTCGCCGCCACCGCCGACGGGCTGTTCCAGTGCGCCCTGCCGTCCGCCGCCCGGCCCGAGCCGGCGACCTGCGTACGCCTCGGCGACCGGGACGAGGCCGTGCCCCGCCGGCTCGACCCCCGGGTGCAGCACCCGTTCACCGACTGGCTGGACGTGCTGACCGACCGGCGGGCCCCGCTCGCCGTCTCCCCCGCCGAGCCGCCGCCCGGCGCGTCCGGCGCCTGCTACTCGGTCGAGACCACCTCGGCGTCGATCAACGCGCCGCTGGACGTGGGGATCTACTGCTACGACGCCGACGGCACGCCCACGGCGGTGCGCACCGCGTCCGGCACGCTGATCCTCGCCGGGACGCCCGCGCCCGCCCCGGCCACCGTGCAGCTGGCCGGGCCGGTGGTCGACGCCGAGCCGCTCGGCACGGCGGCTCCTGATCCGACCGCGGAGGCGACCACGAGCCCGAGCGCGGGAACGCCGTGACCAGCCGTGACGTTACGGGTGCCGTTCGCCACATTCGGACATCCCACCCTTAACCACTGAATCGCCCTTACGGGACACTTACCCCATGGCCGACCTCACCCCGCTGCTCGCGTTCCGCTGGAGCCCCCGATCCTTCGACCCGGTGGCGGAGCTGTCCCGCGAGGACGCGTCCGCGCTGCTGGAGGCGGCCCGCTGGGCGCCCTCGGCCGGCAACGCCCAACCGTGGCGGTTCGCGCTCGGACACCGCGACGACGAGACGTTCAAGCGGATCCTGGTCAACCTGCCGGAGGCCGACCAGCGGTGGGCGCAGCGCGCCGCCGCCCTGCTGCTCGGCGCGCACCGGAGCGGATCGGCCAGGCACGCGTACGACCTGGGCCAGGCCGTCGCCCACCTCACCGTGCAGGCCACCGCGCTCGGCCTGCACGTACGCCAACTGCACGACCTCGACCACGCCGGCCTGGCCGCCGACCTCGACCTGCCGGCGGACGTACGACCGCACGTGGTGGCGGCCGTCGGGCAGCTCGGCGACCCGCTCAGCCTCCCGGCCGACCTGCTGCGCTCCGAGACCGGCCTGCGCCGCCGGCTTCCCCTGGCCGAACTCCTGCTGACCAGCCAGGCTGCGAAGTGCGTCTCATAGTCCGGACCCGCCTTCCCGCACCCCGGCCCGCCACGTAGGGTTACCTGGTCATGTGGCGGGCGTACCTTCTCCTTGGTCGCCGCGACGAGGCCTGAAGGCCGGCACCTCGTCGCGGAGTCGAACCGCGCCGTCCAGCACATCCGAAACTTCCCATCGGCAACCGCCCGGGCACCGTCGCCCGGCACCTGGCCGACACCTTCCGATTGCTGACGCCACATGTTCCAGGGAGCACTCCGTCATGGCTCAACCCATCGCCGACGCTGAGACCGACCCGATCGCCCGGCAGCGCCCCAGCCGGATGCCGCACCACCGCTACCAGCCGTACCACCAGCAGTTCCGGCTCGACCTGCCCGACCGCACCTGGCCGACCCGGCACGTCGAGGCCGCGCCGCGCTGGTGCGCGGTGGACCTGCGCGACGGCAACCAGGCGCTGATCGACCCGATGTCGCCGGAGCGCAAGCGCCGGATGTTCCAGCTGCTCGTGCAGATGGGCTACAAGGAGATCGAGGTCGGCTTCCCCTCGGCCAGCCAGACGGACTACGACTTCGTACGCCAGCTCATCGAGCAGGACCTGATCCCGGAGGACGTCACGATCCAGGTGCTCACCCAGTGCCGGGAGCACCTGATCGACCGCACCTTCGACTCGCTGCGCGGCGCGCGACGGGCCATCGTGCACTTCTACAACTCGACCTCCACGCTCCAGCGGCGGGTGGTCTTCGGCCTGGACCGCGACGGCATCGCCGACATCGCCACCCAGGGCGCGCGGCTCTGCCGCAAGTACGCGGAGATCCACACTCCGGACACGGACATCCACTACGAGTACTCGCCCGAGTCCTACACGGGCACGGAGCTGGAGTACGCGCTGGAGGTCTGCGCCAAGGTCATCGAGGTCATCGACCCGACCCCGGACCGCAAGCTGATCGTCAACCTGCCGGCCACCGTCGAGATGGCCATGCCGAACGTCTACGCCGACTCGATCGAGTGGATGCACCGGCACCTGCCCCGGCGGGACAGCCTGGTGCTGAGCCTGCACCCGCACAACGACCGGGGCACGGGCGTCGCCGCCGCCGAGCTGGGGCTGCTGGCCGGCGCCGACCGGGTCGAGGGCTGCCTGTTCGGCAACGGCGAGCGCACCGGCAACGTCGACCTGGTGACGCTGGGGCTGAACCTCTTCTCCCAGGGCATCGACCCGATGATCGACTTCTCGAACATCGACGAGGTGCGGCGCGCCGTCGAGTACTGCAACCAGCTGCCGGTGCACGAGCGCCACCCGTACGCGGGCGACCTCGTCTACACCGCCTTCTCCGGCTCCCACCAGGACGCGATCAAGAAGGGCTTCGACGCGCTCGCTAAGGACGCGGCGGCGGCCGGCGTGCCGATCGACCAGCACACCTGGGCGGTGCCCTACCTGCCGGTCGACCCGAAGGACCTGGGCCGCACCTACGAGGCGGTCATCCGGGTCAACTCGCAGTCCGGCAAGGGCGGCGTCGCGTACATCATGAAGAGCGAGCACCAGCTCGACCTGCCGCGCCGGCTCCAGATCGAGTTCTCCGGCGTGGTCCAGCAGGTCACCGACCACGACGGCGGCGAGGTCGACCCGGGCACCATGTGGGAAATCTTCGCCACGCACTACCTGATCGACCACCAGGTCGACCCGGCGCTCGCCCTGGACGGCTACGCCATCGGCACCGCCGAGGGCAAGGTCGAGATCGAGGCCCGCGTCGGCCTGGGCGGGGAGCCCCGCTCGCTGACCGCCGTCGGCAACGGCCCGATCGACGCGTACGTCAACGCGCTCCAGTCGGTGGGCGTGGCGGTACGGGTGCTCGACTACCACGAGCACGCGCTCTCCTCCGGCGGGGACGCGCAGGCCGCCGCCTACGTGGAGTGCGAGGTCGACGGTCGTACGGTCTGGGGCGTCGGCACCGACGCGAACATCGTCACCGCCTCCGTGAAGGCAGTGACGAGCGCCGTCAACCGCGCCCGCGCCTGACCTTCGGGTAAGGAAGGGCATCCTGCTGCGGCAGGGTGCCCTTCCTACCGCTCCGCTGGGCGGTGGATGAGCAGGGCGGCCATCGCCGCCCCGGCCAGCAGCAGGCCGGCGCACCAGAGCATCGCGCCCCGGTACGCGCCGGTCAGCGCGGCCGGCTGCGCGTAGCCGGAGCCGGAGAGCCCGACCAGCAGCGGGAGCGCGGCCACCGCCAGCAGGCCACCCGCCCGGGACGCCGCGTTGTTGAAGCCGCTCGCCACGCCGGCGAACCGGTCGTCGACCGCGGCCAGCACGGAGGCGGTCAGCGGCGCCACCACCAGCGTCAGCCCGATCCCGAAGAGCACCACCCCGGGCAGCACGTCCCGCCAGTACGACGCGCCGGGGCCGACGCCGCGCAGCAGCACCAGCCCCGCGGCGGCGACCACCGGCCCGACGGTCAGCGGCAGCCGCGGCCCGATCCGCGCCGACAGCGCGCCCGCCCGCGCCGAGCCGACCAGCAGCAGCACCGTCATCGGCAGCAGCGCGACCCCGGTGAGCAGCGCCGACCAGCCGACCACGTTCTGCAGGTAGACGGCGAAAAAGAACGTGAAGCCGCCCAGCGCCGCGTAGACGAGCACGGTGAAGACGTTCAGCACCGAGAAGAGCCGGCTGCCGAACAGGCCGGTGGGCAGCATCGCGCCGTCCCCCCGGCGCCGCTCGACCAGCACGAAGGCCACCGCGCCGGCCACGCCCGCCAGGATGGCGGCGAGCACCGGCACCGAGTCGAGGCCCCGGACGGGGGCGTCGATCAGCGCGTACGTGACGCCGGCCAGGGCGAGCGCGCCGAGCAGTGCGCCGGCCACGTCGAACCGGCGGCGGTGACGTCCCGGCCCCCCGGTGCGGGACGCGGCCTCGTCCCGGCTCTCCGGCACCCAGCGCAGCGCCGCCAGCACCACGAGCACGGCCAGCGGCAGGTTGAGGAAGAAGATCCACCGCCAGGAGAGCGCGTCGACCAGCCAGCCGCCGAGGAAGGGGCCGAGCGCCGTGGAGACGCCGGACAGCCCCGACCAGGCGCCGATGGCGCGGCCCCGGTCGTCCGGGTGGAAGCTGGCCTGGAGCACCGACAGCGAGCCGGGGGTGAGCAGCGCGCCCCCGGCGCCCTGGAGGAACCGGGCCGCGATCAGCCACTCGGTGCCCTGGGCCAGGCCGCAGAGCAGTGACGCGAGGGTGAACCAGACCACCCCGAGCAGGAAGACCCGCCGCCGCCCGAAGCGGTCGCCGAGCGCGCCGCCGAGCAGGACGAAGGCGGCCAGCATCAGCAGGTACCCGTTGACCGTCCACTGAAGACCGGAGACGGTCGCGTCCAGGTCCGCACCGAGGCGGGGCAGCGCCACGTTGACCACGGTGGTGTCGAGGAAGACCATGCCGGAGGCGAGGACGGCGGCGAGCAGGGTGCCCCGCCCGTGCGCGGTGCCCAGCCGGAGCGCGGGCGTGGTTTCGGTCATGGCGTCCAATCTGCCCCGCACGATATGAGAGACGCCACGAATCGCCGAAAGCGGTCCCGGGTACTGTGCGGGATCGCCGGGAGCCCGCAAGCTGGAGAGGTGTCGTCTGTGCGTACCAGATCAGGACCGCGCGCCGTAGTGACGGCCGCGCTCGCCGCGGCGCTGGCGCTCGGCGCGGCCGGTTGTGTCGCCGTCGACGAGCCGGACGTCGCGCCGAGCAGCGGTGGTAGCGGCGGCAACGCCGCGCAGAAGCTGACCCAACTCACCGTGGCCACCGCCGGGTCGATGAAGGGCTACAGCCGCAGCCGCTTCCCGCACTGGCGGGACACCGGCAAGAACTGCGACGTACGCGACAGCGTGCTGAAACGCGACGGGGAGGACATCAAGCTCTCCGGCTGCAACGTGGTCGGCGGCCACTGGGAGAGCGTCTACGACGGCCGCGCGTTCACCGACCCGTCCGACGTGGACATCGACCACACCGTGCCGCTGGCGAACGCGTGGCGCTCGGGCGCCGACGAGTGGGACGACGCGAAGCGTGGCGAGTTCGCCAACGACCTGGACCGGCCGCAGCTCATCGCGGTTTCCGCGTCCTCCAACCGGGCAAAGGGTGACCAGGATCCGTCCCAGTGGAAGCCGGCGAACCGGGCGTTCTGGTGCCAGTACGCCGACAACTGGGTGACGGTCAAGCACCACTGGCGGCTCACGGTGACCAGCGCCGAGAAGGCCGCCCTGACCGACATGCTGGAGGGCTGCACATGGGCGAGCAAGCCGTGACCGGAGCCGGGGCGACCCCCGCCCCGGAGCAGACGCCGGACGCCACCGGGGAGGACGCGGCGGCGGCCACCGGCAGCGCGCCGGCCGGGCCGACCACGGCCGGCATGACGGCGGACGGCGCGGCCGGCACGACCACCGGCGTGCCGGGGGCCGGGATGGCCGCCGACGCCGAGGGCACGTCGACCGCCGCGCGGGAGCGTACGGCCGACGTCGTGCCCGGCCCGGGCGGGGTGATGACCGACGAGGTCGGGGTGGTCACCGGCGAGCTGACCCTGCGCACCGCGTACGCCGACGGCCAGGTGACGCTGACGGTGCAGTACCGGGACGCCGACGAGTGGTACAAGGTCACCGGCGGCACGGTCGCGCTGGCCGACCCGGCCGGGCTGGACGCGGTGCACGGCATCGCGGTCGCGCTCCTGCACCGCCCGGAGGGCTGACCCGCCGACCGTCCGGACGCGGCCCCTCGACGGGGGCCGCGTCCGCGACGTGGATCAGACGTACGAGCCGGGCTCGTTGGGGGCGGAGACGGTGTGCGGCTCCTCGCCCTCGCCGAGTGGGCGGGTGAGCTGCACGCTGACCTTGTGCGGGCGCAACTCCCCGCTGGCGATCCGCTCGGCGAAGTGGCAGGCGACCCGGCTGCCGCCGACATCCCGCAGCGCGGGCCGCTCGTCGGCGCAGCGGGTCGGCTGCGCCCACGGGCAGCGGGTGTGGAACCGGCAGCCCGCCGGCGGGTTGGCCGGCGAGGGCAGGTCGCCGGCGAGCAGGATGCGCTCGCGGCGGTCCTCCACGTCCGGGTCCGGCACCGGCACCGCCGACATCAGCGCCCGCGTGTACGGGTGCATCGGCCCCGTGTAGAGCCGGTCGCTCGGCGCCTCCTCGACCAGCGCGCCCAGGTACATCACGCCGACGGTGTCGGAGATGTGCCGCACCACCGCGAGGTCGTGCGCGATCACCAGGTAGGTCAGGCCGAGGGTGTCCTGGAGGTCGTCGAGGAGGTTCACCACCTGGGCCTGGATCGACACGTCGAGCGCGGAGACCGGCTCGTCGGCGACGATCAGGTCGGGCCCGAGCACCAGCGCCCGGGCGATGCCGATGCGCTGCCGCTGGCCGCCGGAGAACTCGTGCGGGTAGCGGGAGAGCGCCCAGCGGGGCAGGCCGACCTTGTCCAGGGTCTCGCCGATGACCCGGCGTCGCTCGTCCCGGTTGCCGCCGATGCCGTGGGCCTGGAGGCCCTCGGTGAGGATCGACTCGACGTTCTGCCGAGGGTCCAGGCTCGACATCGGGTCCTGGAAGATCATCTGCATGCGGCGGCGCATCGACCGCAGCTTGCCCGCCGGCAGCTTCGTCAGCTCGACACCGTCGAACCGGACCTCGCCGCCGGTGGGCGGGGTGAGCTGGAGCAGCGCCCGCCCCAGCGTCGACTTGCCGCAGCCGGACTCGCCGACCAGGCCGTACGTCTTGCCGCGCGGGATGCTGAGGTCGACGCCGTCGACAGCCTTCACGTGGCCGATCGTCCGGTCGAAGATCACCCCCGTGCGGATCGGGAAGTGCACCTTCAGGTCGCGGACCTCGACGAGGAATTCGCTCTCGGTCACGGCTTCTCCTCCTCGCGCGGGGCGGGCACCGGGCCCGCGGTCGCCTCCGCCGCCGGGGCGGTGGCGGCCGGCGCCTCCGCCGGGGCGGTGCTGCTGGCGGCCGGCACCTGCGCAGGCACGGTGCTGCTGGCGGCCGGCCGGGGCACGGTGCCGGGCACCGGCGCCGGGTTGACGCAACGGTAGCTGCGGCCGTCGTGGGCGTGCACCAGCGCGGGCGGCTCCCCCACGCACTCGTCGACCCGCCGCGTGCAGCGCGGCGCGAAGGCGCAGCCGTCCGTCCAGGGCAGCAGGTCGCGGACCGAGCCCGGGATCGGGTTCAGCCGCTCGCCGCGCCCGGCGTCCAGGCGCGGCACCGAGCCGAGCAGCCCCACGGTGTACGGGTGGCGGGGCTCGCGGAACAGCGGGCGACGGCGGGCCGTCTCCACCACCCGGCCGCCGTAGAGCACGTTGATGGAGTCGCACAGGCCGGCGACCACGCCCAGGTCGTGCGTGATCATCACCAGGGCGGTACCGGAGTCCCGGACCAGCTCCTTGAGCAGCTCCAGGATCTGCGCCTGGATGGTGACGTCCAGCGCCGTGGTCGGCTCGTCGGCGATCAGCAGCCGGGGCTGGCAGGCCACCGCCATCGCGATCAGGGCGCGCTGGCGCATGCCACCGGAGAGCTGGTGCGGGTACTCCTTCAGCCGCCGCTTCGGGTCGGGGATGCCGACCCGGTCGAGCAGCGCCGCCGCCTCCTTCTCCGCCGCCGCGCCCTTCATCCCCCGGTGCCGGGTGAGCACCTCGGTGACCTGCAACCCAATCGGGATCACCGGGTTCAGCGACGAGAGCGGGTCCTGGAAGATCATCGCGACGTCGCGGCCCCGGATGTCCCGCCGGGACCGGTCGTCGAGCTGGAGCAGGTCCGTGCCGTCGAAGACCGCCTTGCCGCCGACGCGCAGGCCCGGCTGCTTCGGCAGCAGGCCCATGATCGCCAGCGAGGTGACGCTCTTGCCGCAGCCGGACTCGCCGACCAGGCCGACCACCTCGCCCGCGTCGACGGAGAAGGAGACCCCGTCGACGGCGTGCACGGCGCGCTGACCGCGCCGGGCGAAGGTGACGGAGAGATCTTCGACATCAAGCAGAGCCATGTCGGGCCCGCCTTTCGTTCGCGACTGCGGGGCTCGCAAGCTCACTCCTCGCGCTCACCGGCCCTACTTCCGCAGCTTCGGGTCGAGTGCCTCGCGCATCGCCTCGCCGAGCAGGGTGAAGCCCAGCGCGGTGACGATGATGGCGAGGGCGGGCAGGATCGCCAGCCGGGGCGCGGAGTCGAGGTACTGCTGCGCGTCGGCGAGCATCACACCCCACTCGGGGATGGAGGCGTCGTTGTTGCCGAGCCCGAGGAAGGAGAGCGCCGCAGCCTCGATGATCGCGGTGGCCAGGGTGAGGGTGGCCTGCACGATGACCGGGGCGAGCGAGTTCGGCACCACATGGGCCAGCGCGATCTTCGGCTTCTTCACGCCCAGCGAGACGGCGGCCAGGACGTAGTCGCTGTTGGCCTGGGAGATCATCGAGCCGCGCAGCAGCCGGGCGAAGACCGGCACCGACACCACGCCGACCGCGATCATGACCGTGGTCAGCCCGGCGCCGAGCAGGGCGGCGATGCTGATCGCCAGCAGCAGGCTCGGCATGGCCAGCAGCATGTCGACGAAACGCATCAGCACGTTGTCGACCGCCCGGCCCCACCGGCCGCCGAGGCCGGCGGCAGCGCCGGCGATCCCGCCGATCAGCGAGCCGACCGCGAGGCCGATCAGGGTGGAGACCACGCCGACCAGCAGGGTCTGCCGGGCACCGACGATCATGCGGCTGAACTCGTCGCGACCGATGTGGTCGACGCCGAACCAGTTCTCGCCGCGGAAGCCGGGGAAGTCGCCGAGACGGATCTCGCTCTTCCAGAGCTGGGCGTCCGGGGCGTGCGGGACGAAGAACGGCCCGAGGATGGCGACCAGCAGGAACAGGCTCAGGATCACCGCGCCGACGATCGCAGCAGGGTTGCGCCGCAGCCGGCGGAACGCCTCCTTCCAGAGGCTGACGCCGCGCTCGTCCTCCCGGGCCGCCAGCTCGGCGAGCCGGTCGATCTTTTCCTTCTTGGTGCCGCCGGTGATCGTCATCGGACCCTCACCCTCGGGTCGATCAGGCTGTAGGAGAGGTCGACCAGGAGGTTCACCAGCACGTACACCACCGCGATGATCAGGATGAAGCCCATCAGCACGGGATAGTCACGTTGGCTGATCGCCTCGTAGATGAAGGCTCCGATGCCGCTGAAGGCGAAGACGGTCTCGGTCAGCACCGCGCCGGAGAGCAGGCCACCGGTGAGCAGGCCGATCGAGGTGACCACCGGCAGCATGGAGTTGCGCAGCACGTGCCGGCGCCGGACCGTGCTCTCGGTCAGGCCCTTCGCCTCGGCGGTGCGTACGAAGTCCTCGTTGAGCACCTCCAGCACGCTGGCACGGGTGATCCGGACGATGATCGCCAGCGGGATGCTGGCCAGCGCGACGGCCGGCAGCACCAGGTGCCAGAGCGCGTCGGCGGCGGCGTCCCACTCCCGGGTCATGATCCCGTCGAGGACGAAGAAGTTGGTGATCCGCGTCGCCCCGAGCGTCGGGTCCTGCCGGCCGCTCGCCGGGAACCAGCCGAGGTTCTCCGCGAAGATCGCCTTGAGCACGTACGCGAGGAAGAAGACGGGGATGCAGATGCCGATCAGTGAGCCGCCGACCGAGAGGTGGTCCAGCATCCGGCCGCGGCGTCGGGCCGCCAGGTAGCCCAGCGGGATGCCAACGCCGACCGCGATCAGCATCGCCGTGACGGAGAGCTCCACCGTGCCGGGGAAGCGCTCGACGAACTCGGTGACCACCGTCCGCTTGGTGGAGGTCGACGTGCCCAGGTCGAGGCGGATCAACCGCCGCACGAACCGGCCGTACTGCACCAGGATCGGCTCGTCGAGGCCCATGTTGCGCCGGATCGCGGCGCGCATCTCGGGCGTCCCGCGCTCACCGAGGATGGCGGTCTCGGGACCGCCAGGCAGTCGGCGGAGCCAGATGAACAGCAGGAGGGAGAGCCCGAACAGCGTGGGTATCAGCTGAAGCAGGCGTCTGACGATGAACCGGAACACGGCGGCCTCGAAAGGGGTACGGAGGGTCGTGGGGGGGGGGGGGGGGGGCCCCCCCCCCCCCCCCCCCCCCCCCCCCCCCCCCCCCCCCCCCCCCCCCCCCCCCCCCCCCCACGACTCGGAGCGTCAGATCAGGACTTGAACTCGGCGGTGGAGAACCGCTCGTCGGTGAGCGGGCTCGCCTTGACCCCGGTCACGTCCTTGCCGAACACGATCGCCGGCGGCGAGTGCGACACCGGGACGCCGGGCAGGAAGTCCATGATGGCCTTGTTCAGGGCCTTGTACTTCTCCGTCCGGGCCGCCACGTCGGCGGTGCTGTCCGCGTCCTTGAACTGGTCGAACAGGGCCTTGTTGGTGAAGCCCCACTCGGCCTTCGGCCGGTCGAACATGGTGCCGATGAAGTTGTAGCCGTCACCGTAGTCACCGGTCCAGCCGAGGAAGTGCAGGTCGTGCTTGTTGCCCGAGGTGGTGGCGTTCAGGTAGTCCGGGCTCCACTTGAGCGGGATGGCCTGGACGGTGATGCCGACCGCCTTGAGGTCCGCCGAGAGCAACTCGAAGATGTCCTTCGGGTTCGGCATGTACGGCCGGGTGACCTCGGTCGGGTAGTGGAACCGCAGGGTCAGGTTCGTCGCGCCGGCCTCGGCCAGCAGCGCCTTCGCCTTCGCCGGGTCGTAGTTGTACTTGGTGACGTCGCCGTTCCAACCCTCGACGGTGTCCGGCATGAAGTTGTCGGCGACCTTGGCGCCCGGGGGCAGCTTCGAGTCGACGAGAGCCTGCCGGTTCAGCGCGTGCGCGATGGCCTGGCGGACCTTCACGTCGGCGAGCTTCGGGTTCCCCTTCTGGTTCATGGCCAGGTAGAGGATGTTGAACGCCGGGCGGGTCAGGACGTTGAAGCCCTCACCCTTCAGCGGCTCGACGTCGGCCGGGCCGACCAGGTCGTACCCCTGGATGTCGCCGGAGCGCAGCGCCTGCTTGCGCGCGTTCTCGTCCGAGATCGTCTTGTAGATGAGGGTCTTCAGCTTGGCCTTGGTGCCCGAGTAGTCCTCGTTGCGCTCGATGGTGAGCGTCTTGTTGGCGACGTCCCAGGACTTGAACTTGAACGGGCCGGTGCCGGTCGGGTGCGCCGTGGCGTAGGCCGGGTACTTGATGTCCTCGGCGGTGCCGCCCACGTTGCTGGCGTCGTACTTCTCCAGCGCGGTCGGGCTGTGCATCGAGAACGAGGGCAGCATCAGCGCGGCCGGGATCTTGCTGGAGACCCGGGTGAAGGCCAGGTCGACCGTCGTGGCGTCCTTGGCGGTGCAGGACTTGAAGAGGCTCGGCGGCAGGTCCGCGCTCTCGTTCTTGGCGAAGCCGCCCATGACGTCCTGCCAGTACGGGGTCACGTCCGGGCTCTGCATGAGGCCCTTGGCGTTGTACCAGCGGTCGAAGTTCTTGCAGACCGCCTCGGCGTTGAATTCGGTGCCGTCGTGGAACTTCACGCCGGAGCGCAGCTTGAAGGTCCACGTGGTGCCGGCGGCGTCCGGGGTCCAGGTCTCGGCCAGACCGGGGGTGACCTTGGTGCCACCCTCCTCCGGACGGACCAGCGTCTCGAAGACCTGACGCGCCACGCGCAGCGACTCACCGTCGCTGGCGAAGCTCGGGTCGAGCACCTTCGGATCTCCGGCTACGCCGAAGACGAGGGTGTCCTTCTTGCTACCGCCGGAACTGTCATCGCGGTTGCTCTCGGCGCAGCCTGCTACCGCGAGGGCCGCGACCGCGACGGCCGCGAGGGCGACCTTCGGCCTGGATGCACGCATGGGTGCTTCACCTCGTCCTTGGGGTTACGGACAATCGTGGTGACAGGGGTCACCGATCGCCGTGACCTTAGCCGCCGTTCGGACCGGCGGGAAACCGTCGCGGAACCGGTTGGTACCGGATCGTGTCTTAACCGATGCGCACCGCCTCAGCGGCTGTTCCGGACCGCCAACAAAGGGGCGCTATGTCCGGGTTGACCGATGCCGATTTGTTACATCGATCGTCGCCTGCATCGCTCCGATGTCAGACCCCACAGTGGACCCGACAGTACCCGTACGGCGATGGTCGGCACCCGAATCGGGTGCCGACCATCGCGGAAACGTCAGACTGCGCGCCGGCCCTCGAAGGCGCGGCCGAGCGTGATCTCGTCGGCGTACTCCAGGTCGCCGCCGACCGGCAGGCCGCTCGCCAACCGGGTCACCGAGATGCCCATCGGCTTGACCATCAACGCCAGGTACGTCGCGGTCGCCTCGCCCTCGGTGTTCGGATCCGTGGCCAGGATCAACTCCCGCACGGTGCCGTCGCTGAGCCGGGTCATCAGCTCACGGATGCGCAGATTGTCCGGCCCGATCCCCTCCAGCGGATTGATCGCCCCGCCGAGCACGTGGTAGCGGCCCCGGAACTCGCCGGTCCGCTCGATCGCGACCACGTCCTTCGGCTCCTCGACCACGCAGAGCACCTCGTCCGTGCGGCGCGGGTCGCGGCAGATCCGGCACCGGTCGGACTCGGCCACGTTGTAGCAACTGGTGCAGAACCGCACCAGCTCCTTGACCTTGCGCAACGCCCCGGCCAGCCGGTTGACGTCGGCCGGGTCGGCGGACAGGACGTGGAAGGCGATCCGCTGGGCGCTCTTCGGGCCCACGCCCGGCAGCCGCCCCAGCTCGTCGATCAGGTCCTGGATGGCGCCCTCGTACATCTGCCGCTCAGAAACCGGGCAGGCCGAGGCCGCCCATGCCGCCGGTGACCGGGCCCATCTTCTTCTCGGTCAGCTCCCGCGCCGCCTCGGCGGCGTTGTGCATGGCCGCGACGACGAGGTCCTCCAGGGTCTCCACGTCCTCCGGGTCCACCGCCTTCGGGTCGATCTTGATCGACTTCAGCTCGCCGCTGCCGGCGACGGTCGCGGTGACCAGGCCCCCGCCGGCGGTGCCGGTCAGCTCCGCCTCGGCGAGCTCGGCCTGCGCCTTGGCGATCTGCTGCTGCATCTTCTGCGCCTGCTTCAGCATCTGCTGCATGTTCGGCTGTCCACCTGGGCGCACGGATGGCTCCTTCTCGCACTCGTCTGCTCGGCCGCCGCTCAGCCTATCGGCTGTGAGCAGCCTCGCCCCGCCCGGTGCTTCCCTCGCGGCGGGTCCGGGCGCACGATCACGGAACCGACCGGACGGAGGTGGCCGATGTCCCGGAAACAGGCCGCGGCGGCCATGGAACGACAGGCCCGGGCCTGCGCCGACATGGACGCCGCCCTCTACGCCCACCTGCTGGCGCGCGCCGCCGGTGACGTGCGGGCCGGCGGCCCGTGCGCCACCGTCATCAAGGGGTACGAGGACGCCGACCCCGACGCCCTCGTGTCGCTACGCCTGCTCGGCGGGGTGCACGCGCTGGTGCTGTCCGGCCGGGCGCCCGAGCTGGCCCGGTACTACCCCAGCGCGGGTGGGGCGTACCGGGCGGCGGACGCCCCAGACTGCTGGGCCGCGTTCCGGGCGGTCGTCGAGGCCGAGCACGACACGCTGCGCGGCTGGCTGCGCCGGTCGCCCCAGACCAACGAGACCGGCCGGGCCAACCTGCTGCTGGCCGGCCTGCTGCACGCCGTCCACGAGGTGGGCGGGCTGCCGGTGCGCCTCGTCGAGCTGGGCGCGAGCGCCGGGCTGAACCTGCGCGCCGACCGGTTCCGCGTCGAGGCCGCCGGCTTCGCCTGGGGACCGGCCGACTCCCCGGTACGACTGCCGGACGCCTGGCGGGGCGGGGCGCCCGAGTGGCTGCGGGCGGCGGCCGAGGCGTACCCCGAGCTGACCGTGGTGGAGCGGCTCGGCTGCGACGTCAGTCCGCTCGACCCGGGCGACTCCGACGGCGCGCTCGCGCTGCGGGCGTACCTCTGGCCGGAGCACACCGCCCGCGCGGCCCGGCTGGCCGGCGCGCTGGAGCTGGCCGGGCGACTGCCGGCCCGGGTCGTCGCGGCGGGGGCGGCCGATTTCCTCGCCGGGATCACCCCGCGCCCCGGCACGCTGACCGTGGTGTGGCACTCGGTGATGCGCCAGTACGTCCCGGCCGAGGAGTGGGCGCGGGTCACCGCCGAGCTGGACCGGCTGGCCGCCGCCGGTGGCACCGACGCGCCGGTCGCCCACCTGTCCTTCGAGCCGCACCCGCGGGAGGCCCGCAACGACTTCCAGCTCCGCGCCCGGCTCGGCACCGGCCCGGAACGCCTGCTGGCCGAGGCACACCCCCACGGCCTCCCGGCCTGGCCCGCCTGACCCCCACCGCGCCCACCTCGCCCGGCGCGTCGTCGCCAGAGATCTTGGTACCGGAGTGCCCCCATAGGGGCCGATTCCTGCCAAGATCTGCCGCCTTCGCCTCGCCGGTCAGGGCGAGGCGTGCCCCCGAGTCGGCGTGCCCTCCGCGTCGGTGCCAGTGTCGGCGTCGGGGAGGGCTATCGGGCGTCGACCTCGTCGATCTTCTCTGCGCCGAACGCCTCGCGGAGCAGTCGTACCGCCTGTTCCTCGCTGGACTCGCGCGCGGTCTGCTCGTCGATGACCTCGTCCAGCGGCTCGTCACCCGGGTCGAAGCCCTCGAAGTTCGGGGCCGCCGGCCGGGCACCGCCGGGGCGTCCCCCGCCGCCGCGCACCGGGCCGTCGAAGTCCGGGTCGTACGGCGGCTCGCCGGCCCAGTCGGCGTCCGCGGTCTTCCGGACCGGCTGGCCGGTACGCGGACCGCGTCCCGCCGCAGCCGCCCGCGCCGCCGCGATCGCGCTGCTCACCGGGGGGCCGGCGGGCGCGGCCTGCTGCGGCGCACCCGAGGGACCGGCGGGCTTCGGTACGGCGGGCGCGGCGCTCGCCGACGCCGTGGCGGCGCTCGCCGGCCGGGTGGTCGCCGCTGCGCCGGGCAGGCCGGTCGCCGCCGGGGCAGCGGCTGCCGTACCGCTGGTCGACGTGACGGCCGACGCACCACCCGGCCGAGCCGGTTCCGGCCAGTCGTCGCCACCCCCCGCCGCGCCACCCGGGCGGGCGGGCTCGGGCCAGTCGTCACCGCCCCCGGCCGCGCCACCCGGGCGGGCCGGCTCGGGCCAGTCCTCGGCGACGTCGGCAGCGGCGGGAGCACCGCCGCTCCCCGACGCACCAGCGCCGGAGGTGGGTCGGGTCGCCCCGCCCTGGCCGCCCGCAGCACCACCCGCGCCGCCAGGCCCGCCGGCCGCACCACTGAGGCCATTCGGGCCGGCCGGGCCGCTCACGCTGGTCAAGCCACTCGGACCACCCGGACCGCCCGGGCCGCCCGGATTGCCCGTGCCACTCGGACTGCCCGGATTGCCCGGGCCGCTCGCGCCGGTCAGGCCATTCGGGCCGCTCGGGCCGCCTTGGCCCGTCAGGCCATTCGAGCCACTCGGGCCGCCTGGGCCGGTCAGGCCACTCGGGCCGCCTGGGCCGGTAGGGCCACCGGACATGCCGCCGCCCGCGCCGCCACCAGACGGGCCGCCACCGGACGGGCCACCACCAGACGGGCCACCACCAGACGCACCGCCGCCGGACGGGCCGCCGCCGGACGCGCCACCACCGGACGCACCGCCACCAGACGGGCCGGCGACGGACGGGCCGGCGCCGGTCCGGTCCTGGTGGGCGGGGGCTGCCGACGGCGGGGATGCCAGGCGGGCCGCAGCGGCGGGGCGGGACGAGCCACCGAGTGACGTGCCACCCCGCTCGCCGGCCACCTCGCAGCGGATCTGCCAGCGGCCACCGAACTCCTCGTAGAGCACCTCAGCCAGCACCGACGTGTGGTTGCCCATCATCTGCGCGAGCACCGGCGACTTCACGGTCAGCACCAGGGTGTCGCCATCCACGTCACGAACCACCGCGTCGCGCATCAGCGCGGCGGCCGGCTTCTTGATCCGGTTGACCTTCGCGACGATGTCCGGCCAGACCCGGCGCACCGCGACCGCGTCCAGGTCGCCCCCGGCAGCCACGCCGGGGCGGGGCGGGGCGGGGGTGGCCGGGTCGGGCAGCACCGCCGAGGGGGGCACCGGACGGCGGGCGGGAGCATCGGCGGGCGGGCCACCGGCGGGCGCGCCCACCGGCTCCGTAGCGCCCGGGGCTGCCTGCGCCGCACGGGAACCGGTGGCGGCCAGAGCCGCCGCGCGGGCAGCCGCAGCGCCGGACTGGGCGCCGGCAGCCGCCGGCGGGCCGGCGGGCGACGGGTCGGGCGCGGCGGCAGCCGCAGTCGGGGCGGGGGCTTCGGGGCGTACGGGAGGAGGGGCGGCGACCGGCGCGGGGCCGGCGGCGGGCGGCGGCGCGTCGGTGCCGGCGAGGGTGAGCCGGCGCTCCATGCGTTCGAGGCGCTGGAGCAGGCCGCCGGTGCTGTCGTCGGCGCCGGGCAGCAGCATCCGGGCGCAGATCAGCTCCAGCAGCAGCCGGGGCGCGGTGGTGCCGCGCATCTCCACCAGGCCGTTGTGCACGATGTCGGCGCAGCGGGACAGCGTCGCCGGGCCGAGCCGCTGGGCCTGGGCGGCCATCCGCTCGATCTGGTCGGCCGGGCCGTCGATGAGGCCCTTGGCGGCGGCGTCCGGCACCTGCTGGAGCACGATCAGGTCGCGCAGCCGCTCCAGCAGGTCGGAGGCGAACCGGCGCGCGTCGTGCCCGGCCTCGGCGACCCGGTCGACGGTCGCGTACGCCGTCGCGCCGTCCCCGGCCGCCAGCGCGTCGCACATCTCGTCGATGAGGGCGGCGTCGGTCACGCCGAGCAGGGCGGCGGCCCGGGAGTAGGTGACCCCCTCCGGCCCGGCCCCGGCGATGAGCTGGTCGAGCACGGAGAGGCTGTCGCGGGCGCTGCCGCCGCCGGCGCGCACCACCAGCGGGAAGACCGCCGGCTCGACGGCGACGTTCTCGGCCTCGCAGAGCTGCTCCAGGTAGGGCCGGAGCACCTTCGGCGGGATCAGCCGGAACGGGTAGTGGTGGGTCCGCGACTTGATCGTGCCGAGGACCTTCTCCGGCTCGGTGGTCGCGAAGATGAACTTGACGTACTCCGGCGGCTCCTCGACCAGCTTGAGCAGGGCGTTGAAGCCGGCCGACGAGACCATGTGGGCCTCGTCGATGACGTAGATCTTGAAGCGGCTCCTGGCCGGCGCGAAGATCGCCTTCTCGCGCAGCTCGCGGGCGTCGTCGACGCCGCCGTGGCTGGCCGCGTCGATCTCCAGTACGTCGATCGAGCCGCCGTCGGTGGCCAGCTCGCGGCAGGAGTCGCACTGCCCGCACGGCTCCGGCGTCGGACCCTGCTCGCAGTTCAGCGAGCGGGCCAGGATCCGGGCGCTGGAGGTCTTGCCGCAGCCGCGTGGGCCGGAGAAGAGGTAGGCGTGGTTGAGCCGCCCGCTGCGCAGCGCCTGCGACAGCGGCTCGGTGACGTGCTCCTGCCCGATGACCTCGGCGAAGGTACGCGGCCGGTACTTGCGGTAGAGCGCCAGTGCCACTCGTCCCGCCTCCTCTCGACCGAGCCATTCTGCGCCGGTCGGGCGCGGGTGACCACCCACCACCCCGTGACCTGACCCGCAGGGACGTTACCGGGACCCGGAGACAAAAAAGGCCTCCCGTGCACCCGGCAGAGCCCGCTTATCCTTGCTGCCTTCCGGCCCTGGGGAGGTTCACGAGATACCGCCGCACGGGAGGTACCGCCAACCCTACCCGACGCCGCGTCGATCTTCAGGGGGTGGTGGGGTGGCCCACCCGCCGGGGACCTGTATCCTCGTCTGCGGAGGATTCGCCTAGAGGCCTAGGGCGCACGCTTGGAAAGCGTGTTGGGTTAACACCCTCACGAGTTCGAATCTCGTATCCTCCGCTCGCTGAGCAGCACGAACGCGAGGGCCGACCCCACCGGTGGGACGGCCCTCGTACCGTTTCTGCCGCCTGCCACAGCGGCCCTCTGGTTACGCTCCTCCGACCCGTGTCGATGCCTCGTCGACGATCGGTCGGTGGCGGTTACGCCTCTCGACAGGTGACGCCGGAAGGGGCGATGCGCTTTGGGCAAGATCCCGCGCTGGCTGCTCTGGACGCAACAGGTCGCGATGTCCGGCGTCCTCCTCTCCCAGGTGGGGTCGGGTTCGACCGACCGCTGGAGATCATCGTGGGCTGCGGGGCGGCCGGAATGGCGCTGTACTGTGTCGCCGCGCTGATCATCGGCCGTACCAGCGGCAACGCAGAAGTCACCGATGCCGGGTGAGCGAGCGGGCGACCGACCCAGAGTTCGACGAATGCGACTGCCCGGAGAAGGCCGATGCGGCCCTGACGCGTACGGAGCCCGGGGCCGGGACGGCGCTTCTCTGGCTGGTGCTGGACGAGTTCCACCCGCCCGCCGTCGTCCTTCCCCGGATCAAGCGGGGGCTCCGGTCGCGGAACGCGCAGACCAGGGCGAACGCGTTGCAGTCGCTGGGTCACTTCGGGCGCCTACACCGCGACGTCGACGCCGAGTCGCTGGCGCTGCTCCGGGGCGCGCTGCGCGACCGTACCCCGCTCGGCGGCTGCCAGCTACGCGGCTACGCCGACAACGCGGCGGACGACATCGGCATGTTCGTGCCCCGGCGCCGCCTGCCCCGCTGGCTGCGCCGCCGCCACGCCGGGCCCTGGCGACCGCGCCGGCTGCAAAGGTGAACCCGACGACGAAGCTACTGGTCACGGCGTGATCCCTGCCGCACGTCGATCAGGAAGCACCGCCCGCGTCCTACGCTGACAGCCGCATCCGACAGCGAGAACACCGGGCGGCGGCGACCTGTGGGCGTCGACCGGCCCGGGGAGAGCGCGGACACAGGTGAACGCAACGCTGAACGTCGTCGACGGGCTGGCCGTGCTGGCCGCCGGGATCGCGGCGGGAGCCATCAACGCGGTGGTGGGCTCGGGCACGCTGGTGACCTTCCCGGTCCTGCTCTCCCTCGGCTATCCGCCCGTGGTGGCGAACGTGTCCAACACCGTCGGGCTGGTGCCGGGGTCGTTCACCGCGGCGTACGCCTATCGCCAGGAACTGGCCGGGCACGGCCGGCTGCTGGCCCGCCTGGGTCTCGCCGCCGTGCTCGGCGGGATCACGGGCGGCGTACTGCTGCTGCTCCTGCCACCCGGTGCGTTCCGGGCGATCGTGCCGGTGCTGATCGTCCTGGCGTTGGTGCTCGTGGTGGTGCAGCCGCGACTGGCGCGGGCGTTGGCCCACCGACGGCCGGTCGCGGACGACGCGGGCGCGTCGTCGGCGGGCGGTCAGGCGGTACGGCGGGCGGGGCCGCTGCTGCTGCTCGGCGTCTTCGGCACGGGGGTGTACGGGGGCTACTTCGGCGCCGCCCAGGGAGTGTTGCTGCTGGGGCTGCTCGGCGTGCTGCTCTCGGCCGACCTGCGCTGGGTCAACGGGGTGAAGAACGTGCTCGCCGGCCTCGTGAACGGGGTCGCGGCGGTCCTCTTCGTCGCCGTGGGATCGGTGGCGTGGCAGCCGGCGCTGCTGATCGCGGCGGGTTCCGTGGTGGGCGGCCTGATCGGCGGCCGGTGGGGACGCCGGCTGCCGCCGGTGGCGTTGCGCGCCATCATCGTGCTGGTCGGCCTCGCCGCCCTGGTCAACCTGCTGCGCTGACGGTCATCCGCGTGGGCGGGCCCAGGAGACGAAGCGGTCGGCTAGCTGGGCCGGGCTCACGCCGGGGTCGAGTGCGACGAGCTGTGCGGCGGCCTCGACCTGGAGAGTCGCCAGGTAGACGGTGAGCGCGGCGCGGTCGTGGCGGTACTCGCCGAGCAGCCGCAGCTTCGCCGGCGAGCAGGGCCAGGCGATGCCGCACGCCCGGCACCGCCACGTGGGCCGGGTCGGGACGTGCTCCCGGATGCGGCGGCTCACCGCACCGCCGGTCCCGCCGACCCGACCCGGTCCGCCGCCCCGGGTTGCTCCGTCCCGAGCCGGTCCACCGTCCCGAGCCGATCAGCCGTCCCGGGCTGTTGAGCCGCCCCGAGCCTGTCCGCAGCCCGGACCCGGGGCGTATCGGTGGCGATCACCCGGGCGCGGTCGACGCGGATCGAGGCGAAGCGCTCGCGGGGGCGGAGGGTGCCGTCGGCGTTCACCTGATGGCCGCGTACCTCGGCCCAGAGCCGACCCTCGAACGGGCCGACGCTCAGCACCTCGGTGACGCGCAGCGTCAGGGGGCCCTCGCCGAATCGGTAGGCGTCGTCGGGGACGCGGATGGTCGTACCGGCGGGCCACCCCAACGGCCGGCTCCGGGCCGGGGCGGCCGGTGGGGGCGGATCGTCGCGGTCGGCCGGGGGACGGGGCTCGCCCCGATGCTCGGAGACTGGAGCGCGGCGGGTTGGCACGGGCGGACCTCCTTGGCGGGCTCGGCAGGACTCGCCCTGACGGGACGAGAGGCTGAAAGGGCCGGGCTGGCAGGGACGTGGGGCTGGAGGGGGCCGCCCCGCCCTCCCCGCCGGGGCGGCCCCGCGACTGACGCCGACCGCCGGGCTCCTTCGCCTCCACCGGCCGCGCCGTCTTCGTCACCCCAACTTGCCGCGTGTGCGCAGACAGATACAGCCCGTAGCGCTATGGTCGCCAGATATTTGGGACATCCGATGGGAGGAGCCCGTGAACGACGCGCTCCGGGTGGCGCTCAGCGACACCGGGCACACGATCGAATCGCTCGCCGAGACCGTTGGCGTCGATCCGAAGACGGTCGGGCGGTGGCTGACCGAGGACCGCATCCCGCACGCCCGGCACCGACTGGGGGCGGCGGAGGCCCTCCGCAGGGACGTGTCGGACATCTGGCCGGACACTTCGAGACGTCGTGACCCGATCTGGTTTCGTCCGTGGCAGGAGATCGAGCGCGAGGCGGTGTCGCTGCGGTCGTACCAATCGATGGTGTTGCCGGGCCTGCTCCAGACCGAGGCGTACGCGCGGGCCGTGCTGACCGGCGGCGGCCTCTTCCCCCGCGGCGATGTCGAGCGGCACCTCGCCTCCCGGCTCGCCCGCCAGGGCATCCTGCGGCAGGACGAGCCGCCGCAGTTCACGGCCGTGATCGACGAGGGGGTGCTGCGCCGTCCGGTCGGCGGCCGGGCCACCATGCGCGAGCAGCTCCGGGCCGTCGTCGCCGCCTGCGCCGAACCGCACGTGCGGGTGCACGTCGTGCCGTCGTCGGTCGGCGCCTACGCGGGCCTGAACGGGCCGTTCGTGATCGCCAGCAGCCACGACCACCGGGTCGCCGGCTACCTCGACAACCAACTCCAGGGCCAACTGGTTAGCGATCCCGCGGACATCGCCGCCATGATGGCTGCGTGGGAGAACGTGCGCGGCGAGGCGCTGTCCCACTGGCAGTCGGTCGATCTCATCACGGAAGTGGCGGAGACATGGAGCTGAACGGCGCGCGGTGGCGCAAGAGCAGCCGCAGCAGCGGCAACGGCGGCGACTGCGTCGAGGTCGCCGACAACCTGCCTGGCATCGTCGCGGTGCGCGACTCGAAGGACCCGGCCGGCCCGGCGCTCGCCTTCGTCCCGGCGGCGTGGCGCGCGTTCGTCGCCACCATCGCCGAGCGCCCCTGAACCGAGCCCGCCTACGGCAGAGGCACCCCCGGCACGAGGCGCGGGTGGAACACCACGGGTGTCTCCCGACGCGGGATGCACCCGTGTCGTTCCACCCGCCCTTGGCGGCGGCAGAGATCACCCCCGCCTCTCCGCCCTGCCCGACCGACCCCCGCCGGAGGTCGCGTCACGCCCGGAAAGGGCCGGGAGCGCGAAAGTCGCGGGGCGGTGCCGGAAGGGGACGATTGGGTACGGTGCGGAGAACGGCGGAGGCGGGACTCGTCGTACACATGTTCCATCCACAGGCTGTGGACGGCGGAGGGTTCGCATGGGTTACCAGCTCAGCGCGGTCGTCGCGGACGCTGAGCTGCTCCGCGAGCACACCGCCGACCTGGACCACGCGGTCCTCGGTGAGCTGCGCCAGGACTTCGCGCTGCTGCCGGTCACCCCGCAACTGGTCGAGGAGCTGACCGGGGCGCCGCCCGACTACTCGACGTCGGAGCGGTCCCCGGAGGAGCCGTTCCACCTGGCGCTCTCGGCACCCCTCGCCGAGGTCCTCGCCCGCTGGTCGCGGTCGGGTCCGGTGGCGTACCTGGAGGCGGAGTTCTTCGGCGGCGCCGGCTACCAGTCGGCGCTGGTGTGGCTCGGCGGCCAGGCGAGCTGGGGGCCGGGGTTCGACCGTCTCTTCGACGGGCCGCGCCCGGAGTGGCCGCTCAACGCGGCGCTCGCCCGGCTCGGGGCGGAACCCGGCGCGTGGATCGACCCGTTCGCCGAGCTGGGCCTGCACGTCGAGCGGAACACCGCCGGCTGGCTCGCGCACGGGCGCCGTCGGCTGAGCGCCGACTACTGGGACGAGCTGGCCGAGGAATGGGAAAACCGGCAATCTGCGGGCGGGCAGCAACCTGAACGGCCCGGTCCCGTTGGGGACTGGGGGATTCCATGAAATTGCGACAATTTGGCTTTATCGCGGCGCTGACGACGGCTGCCTGGGTCTCGGGCAGCGGCGTGCACCCGCCGCTGCGCGAGTTGGACGGCCGGCCCGTCGGGGCCGTCGAGGTGGTCGACCTCAACGGCCTGCGCGACGTCGAGTTCGGCGACACCGAGGACGAGCTGACCCGGCGGGGCATCCTGCGCTCCGACGTCGACGCCTGCGGCCCGGCGCTGGCCGGGTACGACACGACCAGTCCCATCTTCGTCGACGACCGGCTGGTGCTGCTCTGGCTCGGCGAGGCGACCCGCACACCGCAGGGAGTCACCGCCGGCATGCCGGTCGACGAGGTCCGCACCCGCTACCCGTCCGTCCGGGAGCTGGACGCTCCACAGGGGACGTACCGACTCGACGGGCTGCTCGCCCGGCAGGGTGACCGGGCGTACCTCTTCCTGCACGACGGGCGGGCGGTGAAGAAGATCATCGCCGGGTACGCCGACTGGGCCCAGCGCCTGTTCGACGAGGGCCACAGCCCCTGCTGACCGGCGCCGTCACCGCCGCAACCAGCTCCCACCCGGCCCGCCGGGACGACTTCGACAGGCGTCTCGCCGGCTGACCGGGGCCCCGACATGAGTTCGTGCGGCCGCAGGGCCGACCCGGTGAGGTCGACCCTGCGGCCCACCCGGTCAGCCGAGGACCGAGACCGACGAACCAGCGCCGACCGTGCCGGTGATCAGGCGCTGGAACGGCGTGGGCCGGCCCGCCCCGGTGACCAGCCGTACGGAGAGGAAGTCGACGCCGGGGGCCAGGTACAGGGCGCACCGCATGCCCGGATCCGTGCTCACGATCCACTTCGCGCCGCCGTTGGCCCGCTGAAACGCGCCACCTTCCAGGTTCACCGCGGACGCGGCCACGTAGAAGCCCGCAGACTCCGAGTCGACGCCGGTGCCGCCGCGCCCGGTCGAGTCGGCGGTGCAGCCGGAGAGCGTCGCGTTGGCGGCGCGGATCTCGAAGCCGTTGCCGATGGTGTCCTGGGCTTCGCAGCCGACGACGGTCGCCCGCGCGGAGTCGATCCGGAACGCGGGGGCGGAGGTGGCCGCGGTGCCGATGCCGTACGCCTTGCTGCCCCAGATCTTGATGTTGCCGCCCCCGAGAAGGTAGCCGCCCCCGGCGCAACCCTGGGCCGAGCACCCGCTGATGAACCCGTCTGACGACTGGAAGTTGTACGCCCAGCCGCCCACCTTCTCGACCCGGCAGTCAGTGAGCTTGAACTCCCGCTGCCCACCGGCGTACGTGCCGCCGAGGTAGAACCCGTCGCCGGTGGTCCGGGTGACGAAGACCCGGGTCAGCCATGGCGCCGGGTCCGGCCCGTACAGGTCCGGCTCGGTGTTCATCTGGAAGTTGACCCCGTTGGCCACCCGGTTCACACCGTCGAGCCCGATGTCGGTCACGCACTGTCGGGTCCCACCGGCGAGGGTGCCGGACCACGGGTTGACCACCAGGGCCGCCCCGCTGAAGCCCGCGGCTGCGGTCAGCAGTGTGACCAACGGGCCCGCGCCGATCAGGGCCTGCCGGTCACCGAGCACCACCGGAGCCTTGAGGTTGTAGCTGCCGGGGGCGACGTAGACGGCCCGCCGGCTGCTCGTACCCAGCGCCGCGTTGATGGCGGCCTGCGCGCCCAAGGTCTCGTTCACCTCGAACGGGGCACCGGAGCCGGCCGGGCCGACCCAGGGAATGGCGCCGGTGGTGGCGAGCGCGGCGGCCTGGGCGGGCGTGACGCCCCCCAGCAGCGGCGCGGCGACGGCTGTGCCGGCGGTGACGGCCGCGGCCCGGAACAACTGGCGGCGGTGTGAGCGCTTTTCGTGCACGTTTCCTCCTGAGGGGCGACCCGCCCTGGGCAGGGTGGGTCGAGGTGAGAACGGACACGAGGAAGCGAAGCAGCCGTCGACCGGCCCGGCGCTCTGCTCCGGGCTGGTCGTGCTGTCTTCTTGAACGATCCCCCGTGGAGACGCCATCTCTGGCGCATCGGAGAACATCATTCCATCCGACCGCCGAGCCGTGTGCCCTCCCGCGCACCGAATCGGCGTGCCCGGACGTGCTGGCTGGCGGGTGGCGCACGGCGACCCGGATCGCCGTGGTGATCGCGCTGTGGGCGGACAACGAGGTCGAGGTGCTGCTGGGAACTCGGGCAGCACCCGGCACCCGGCACCCGGCACCCGGCACCCAGGGCCCCGGCAAAGTCGTGAGGCGTGTCCGGCTTGAGGTGGTTGGTGTAGACGCGCCCTGGGTGTGGGCAGCGGGGCGGGCATGGCCTTTCCAGAAGATCATCAAGGTTCTCTAGGCCTGTTGATCTATCTGAAGTGAGCCATGCCCGCGCTGCCATCATCGCTGATCTCATCGTTGTCAACCGCACCGGCCGGGTCATCTGCCGTGGCCTCGGCTGCTGGCCTGCTCGCCGCGTTGGGTTCCCTGCCCGATCCGCGTGCCCGACGTGGGGTCCGACATGCTCTGGTGACCGTGGTCGCGGCGACGGTGTGCGCGGTCGTCGCCGGTTACCGCTCGTACGCGGCGATCGGTGAGTGGGTCGCTGATCTACCTGCTGATACCGCTGCTGTGCTCGGGATCGACCCTGGCCGGCGGCCGTCAGAGGCCATGATCCGCAGGCTGTTACAGGCCCTGGACGCCGACCGGTTGGCCATGGTGATCGGGGCCTGGCTCGCCACACAGCTACCCGCCCCGCCGGCGGGAACACGCCGGGCGATCGCCGTGGACGGCAAGACGCTACGGGGCTCCCGGACCGGCGACACTGTCGCCCGACACGTCCTCGCCGCCGCCGACCAGGCCACTGGTGTGGTGCTGGCCAGCACCGATGTCGACGGCAAGACCAACGAGATTACCCGCTTCGCACCCCTGCTCGACCAGCTCGGCGACCTTGGCGAGGTCGTGGTGACCGCCGACGCCCTGCACTGTCAACGCGACCACGTCGCCTACCTCGCCGAGCGTGGTGCCCACTGGATCCTCACCGTGAAGGGCAACCAGCCCCACCTGCGCACCCAACTGGCCGCGATGCCCTGGCGGGCAGTCCCCGACGCAGACCGCAGTACCTGCCGCGGCCACGGCCGCCGCGAGATCCGCACCCTGAAAATCCTGTCCGTCTCCACCGGGATCGACTTCCCGAACGCCGCCCAAGCCATCCAGATCCGACGCCGCCGACGCCGGCTCGACCAGCCGAAACGCTTCACGACCGAGACCGTCTACGCAATCACCGATCTGCTCGTTCACCAAGCCAAACCGGCGCAACTCGCCGCCTGGATCCGCGGTCACTGGTCGATCGAGAACACAGTCCACTGGGTCCGCGACGTCACCTACAACGAAGACCGATCCCAGATCCGCACCGGCACCGGACCCCCGGTCATGGCCACCCTCCGCAACGCCGCCATCGGCGCACTACGCCTGACCGGCGTTACCAACATCGCCGCCGCCAACCGCCATCACGCCCGCGACAGCAACCGACCACTCGCCCTACTCGGCATCACCTGAGGACTTTGCCGGGGCCCTGACCCGGCACCCGGCACCCGGAAGCATGAGCCGCAGGTCGCCGGGTAACCGCCGGGTATGGCGCGGTACACGAAGCCCGAACTCAGGCAGCAGGTCAAGGAGGAGATCCAGGCCTCCGACAAGGGCGGTCGGCCGGGGCAGTGGTCGGCGCGCAAGTCGCAGTTGGTCACCCAGGAGTACAAGAGGCGCGGCGGGGGCTTCGTCGGCCCGAAGGACGAGCGGCAGAAGTCCCTCCAGCGCTGGGGCGGCGAGCACTGGCAGACCAAGGAGGGCGACACCCGGGCGCGGCACGGCGACGAGACGAGTCGCTACCTGCCCGAACAGGCCTGGAAGGAGCTCTCCGAGAAGGAGAGGCGGGCAACCGACGCCAAGAAGCGGAAGGAGTCGAAGTCCGGCAAGCAGTACGTCGCCAACACCGGACCGGCCAAACGCGCCCGCCGCAACACCACGTCGGCCGAACAACTGTCGGAGTTGCCGGTCGCCGAGGCGACCAAGCTCGTCCGCGACCTCGACAAGGGCCAACTGAAGTCCGCCCTGCGCCGCGAACGCGACGGCAAGTCCCGCAAGACCCTCATCACCCGCCTGGAAAAGGAACTAACCCGCCGCTAACCCCCACCCATCACGGCGTCGAGCATGCACTCGTGGTGGGCAATAGCCACCCATACGCCCCTTTCACGGAGCACCACAACTGCATGATCGACGCAGGCAGGGGGCGGGGGGCGCAGGCAGGGTGCCGGGGGGCACGGGAAGGCGTTGGGTTGGGCATGTGGAACGCCCGGCAGATCCGCGAGGATCGGCCGGGCGTTCTCGCATGTCACGAGCGGTGGCCGCGGGATTTGAACCCGCGGAGGGCGTAAACCCTCACACGCTTTCGAGGTCTGCGATCATGCGTCCAGAACGGTCCTACAACGCACGTGACCAGCGGCTGGGATGTCCGTCGAACCTCGCCGGAGAGTGCTGCACCGCGATGAACGAGACCATGGCTGAGACCATCGGGGTGTTGCGCTCAAAGAGCGGCAGGGCCAACATGGTCCAGTGATTGAGTGGGTGGGTTGGGATTCTGACAAGTGCGCGGGTGCCTTGGGGCAGAGACTGGAACTCGGCGAGGATTTCAGTCCCCACAGCCCAGATCACCTCTCAAGCCTTGGCAAAATGACCGTCGCCGAGTTAAGCGAAGCGCTTGCACCAGTAGCCGAGAGCGAAAAGGGCGAGCTTCGGGAAGCTACACTCTTCATCAGTTTAGCGGATCGACGCCGCCGACCATCTGACGAACCAGCAAGCGTAACTTTTTATTTTCGATTCGATGCCGAGGGTCGACTTGTTGGGGAAGTCGGCATTCTCGACCCATGGATGCAGGTCGAGGCCGAGGCGGAAACCGCGATAGGGCCGCTGATTCGATCATACGGCGTCAAAACACTACGCACCGACTACTCTGAATATCAATCCAGTGGAAACTACATGGAGTTCAGGTTTCAATATCCTAACTCCTGGACCATCGAGAAGGCCCTTGCACTTGCAGAGCTAATCGGCCTAATCGTCGGTCCGGACCAAATTGATCCGAGTTCCCCAGCTGGAGCTTTCTCCCTCCTGGCCTCCGGGCACCACGAAGGCCTCATAGGACAAGCGGAGTCATCCTTCCTTGAGGCCAAAGAAAAGGGATACGGCTTCCAGAACGAAAACCAAAAGCACGAATACGCCATGGACCTAGCCGCACTCGCAAACACAGAAAGGGGGGCACTGCTCATTCTTGGGATAAAAACCGCCAAGAACGCGGCAGGGCAGGACGTAATTACAGGTGCGCCCGGATGCTCCATTGGGTCGCTGTCAGTAGAGACCTACACCCAGGTGGCGAGACAAAGAATAGTGCCTCCCATAACGGGAGTAGAGTTCCATTTGCTAGAATTCTCAGGACGCCATTTTATGGCAATCCTCATTCCACCCCAACCCGAACACCTTAAGCCCTTCTTAGTGAAAGGGGGGATCACTCTGGAAGGGCGAACGAATGGAGCCTCATTCACGATACCAACCCGAATTGGAGATTCCCGCTGGAACATGTCAGCCGAAGCCGTGCATTCGCTGCTAGTGGCTGCGAGAGCAGCACTGGCCAAGAGTGAACAACTCGGGCGACTCTCCTAGATTTTGCCTCGACCATACAGCCGTGACTTGAGGTGGATGAGCTTAGCAGCCTCATACAGGAGTCGGCTGAGAGATAGGCTCTAAGCAAGTTTGCGATGAGCGCATGGAAAGAGCTGACCGACATGGCTAGGTGCCTGCATGACTGTAATTTATGAGTCGACCGATGGCTCTCGGCGCGTGTCCGTTCATCTCGATACGGATGGTAGGCGAGTCGTCGAACAACGGATTAGGATGAGTGATGGGCGGCCTGCCGTGATACGGCACCATCACCCAGATGTCCTTACCCACCCTTACTTCGTTGAAGGCATAAACTCCGAGGCTTGCCTATACCAAGGAAGTTTCGGATTTGTGGAGGACTCCAATCCGACCTTGCTTGAGGGTGACATCCGCTTCAAATGGGATCCAAGCACCCGTACTGTTGCTCACGGCTCTCGGGACACTTCATTTAAGGACCTTCATGACAGTCTGAAGCCATCGAACGCCACGACCTTATGGCGGGACTTGCCTACCGTAAGTTTTCCGGTCGATGCCGAGTTGTTTATCCGGTCCATGGACTGCACCCCGAACGATCCTCCAGAAAAGTCGTCGACGTATCAAGAGATCCTCGGGTCCCAGGAAATCGGCGTTGGTCCTGTTGACAGAATCGGGTTTCTAATCCCGAATGGCTGGGATGCCCATGACGGCAGCATGGTTTGCAGTCCAGATAATCTCACGCATTCTTGGAACGCGCGTCTAGAGGTACAGGTATGTGATTGGTCGATTAGAATCGATCGAACCAAGGAAGCTAGCCGTAAGGCTTTCTGGAAGGACTTGAAGAGCGCGGGCGGTCGTGCCGTCACCCATGTCGGTGAGCTTCGCAGGGCAGACGGGGAAGAGTTTGAACCAGAAGACGCGGCAACTGTCTTGGAATCTATTCGGATCTTGCTGAACGTCGCGGCGGGACGCCGCATCAACCCGGTTCTGCCCGTAGGCTGGCGGGGCGACCAAGTTGTATGGGCAAGGTGGACAGCGCCACCGGTAGACAGCATGGCGCTGGTCGATTCCTGGCTAGATCCTTCAGTCGCGTCCAAGCAAGTAAGCGAGCTGCTAGAACGCGGCTTGGATTATCTGTCTACGCCAAGCCATCAAAACGCCCTCCGGTACGCCGCTTCGTATTACGTCAGTGCGAATGCAGACGTAGATGTTGAGCCGGCGCTCGGTCTTGCTGTATCCGGCCTGCAGCTACTGGCACACCAACGTCTGGTAAACGAGAAAAGGAAGTACCGGTCCTCTAAAGCGTTTGCGAATGCAGCATCAAACACGGAAGGCGAGATTCGAGAGTTTTTGGGCGAGTGTCAGATTGACACCGCCGTCCCTCCGCACCTTACCGAGCTACAAGCGGCGGCAGCTGCTATGCCAGCCAACCAAGGAGTTGCGCGGGATGCCCTTAGCGCTGTTATCTACCTCCGGAATAGGACAGTCCATCCGACCAGAACGCTGGACAGTTGGAGCGTCTACGCCTGGGCCGAAGCTAGCATGGTTGCGCGACATTTCCTAAGGCTTGGCATCCTCAATATGCTGAGTTACGGGGGGCAGCACAAGTCCGCGTTATCGCTTAATCGTTGGGTTGGCTCAGTTGACCCTGTCCCTTGGGTCTAACACGAACGGCCGCCACGCTGGTTCCGAAACTGTGTGTGGCGGCCCGCAGGTGTTTCCCTCAGCAGCTAGGCGCTGGAAGCAGTAAGACTCGGCGATGGCGGCCCGATACCAACACCTGACCGCCCAAGTCCGCCGAGACATCGCCCAGCGGGTCGGCGGGCTGCTTTGGGACAGGCCGCAGGGCCGCGATGACTAAGGCGTGTTTCGTAACTCGCGTTGGCCGGTTGAAGTCACGGCGTGGCGGTGATCGATAACTGAAGAGGTCTCCGGTACTTGGTACAACGACCAAGAAGCACCATGCACCGGAGACCTCGTGGCCACCTTAGCGGTGACGAGGCGGCATGACCTGACTGACGCGCAGTGGGCTGTCCTGGCCCCGTTGCTACCTGCTGCGTCGTCTACCGGCCGGCCGCCGAAGTGGGAGAAACGGCAGCTCATCGACGGGATCCGGTGGCGGATCCGGATCGGTGCGCCGTGGCGCGACGTGCCAGCGGAGTACGCGCCCTGGCCGACGATCTACGGACTGTTCCGTCGTTGGCAACGCGATGGAACCTGGGACCGGATTCTGTCGGCGTTGCAGGCCCAGGGCGACGCCAGGGGACGGATCGACTGGACGGTCAGCGTGGACTCGATGACCAGTCGCGCTCACCAGCACGCCGCAGGTGCCCGCATCGACGGCCATCTGCAGAAGGAACCACCCGGTGGGGTTCATGACGAGCCGGCCGATCACGGGCTGGGCCGCTCCCGTGGCGGGCTGACGACGAAGACGCATCTGGCCTGTGAGCAGGGCCAGAAAGTCTTGTCCTTGATCGTCACCGCCGGGCATCGCGGGGACAGCCCGCAGTTCATCCCGGTCCTGCGCCGCATCCGCGTGAACCGCCTCGGTGTCGGCCGGGCAAGGACCAGGCCGGTGCTGGTGCTGGCCGATAAGGCCTACACCAGCCGCGCCAACCGCGGATACCTGCGCTCTCGGGGAATCCGGGCTTGCATCCCGAGAAAGAAAGACCAGGACGCCCACCGCAAAGCCAAAGGCTCCCGCGGCGGGCGCCCACCGGCGTTCGACCCGCAGCTCTACCGGCTACGCCACGCCGTCGAGAACGGCATCAACAGGCTCAAACGCCACCGCGGCGTCGCCACCCGCTATGACAAGTTGGCCGTCCGGTTCCAAGCCGTCCTGACCATCACCATCATCACCGAGTGGCTCTGACCGGCTTATGAAACACGCCTTAGTTCCGCCGCGATTCGCAAGTCACTCATAAGCCTTCGGTTCTAACCATCCACGGTGTGGCTGTGCTGGCACCATTCGTGCCAGCACAGCCCGCCGCTTAGCTTTGTCCCGCACCGGGTTTGATGGAGACATCGAAACCTGGGAGGAACACCAGCGATGCCTGCACCGAAGAAGTACTCCG
>NZ_JBNCOB010000034.1:0-65628 GCF_049847285.1 Micromonospora sp. DT62 | reverse complement strand
ATCTCGAACACCGACACGCGAAGATCCTCACTCAACAGCTCAAGCCCTGGCACCGACTTCGACACAGGCCCTAGCCGGCGGGACGGCCCCGGCGGCGGCGCAGGGCGGCGAGGGCCTCGGCCAGGATGGCCTCGCCCTCCTCGGCGGTGCGCCGCTCCTTCACGTACGCCAGGTGGGTCTTGTAGGGCTCGGGCCGGACGCGGCCCGGCGGGTTCTGCGCGTCCTGGCCGGCGGGGAGGCCGCAACGCGGGCAGTCCCACACCTCCGGCACCTCGACCTCGGCGGCGAGCCGGATCGCGGTGTGGTGGTCGTTGCGGCACCAGTAGGTGACCGTCCGGCACGGGGCCGGCTGGTGGCGTTCGGGCGCGGATCCGACCCGGGTGCCCGGGATGACGTTGCCGATGGGCACGGCTGCTCGCTCCTGTCGTCGGAGGGGAACCGCCGCGGAGGGGGCGGCGGGCGACGCGGTGCAGCGGGTGGAACGGACTGCGCGCGGCCCGTCGACGACGGACCGCGCGCAGATTGTACGACTTGGCGGGCTCAGACCGTGCCGCTGGCCATCTGGAGGCGGAGCCAGAGCCCCAGCCCGACGATGCAGGCGAACCAGACGATGCCCACCAGGACGGTGTAGCGGTCGAGGTTCTTCTCCGCCACCGAGGAGCCGGCGAGGCTGGAGCTGACGCCACCGCCGAACATGCTCGACAACCCGCCGCCCTTACCGCGGTGCAGCAGGATCAGCATGGTCAACAGAACGCTCGTGATGACCAGCAACACGATCAACGTGTATGCGAACCAGATCGGCATGGCTGGGGTCAGTCCTCTCGTTACGATCCTCGCCCGGGCAGATCGGGCACGGTGGCACCGACCGACGGACGGGCGGAGTCAAGGATAGCGAGCGATCAGCGGGAGATGTGCTCCGGGAACCGGCAGATCTTCGCGAACTCCTCGGCGTCCAGGCTCGCGCCGCCCACGAGCGCCCCGTCGACGTCCGGCTGAGCCATGATCGCCGCGACGTTCGACGACTTGACCGACCCGCCGTAGAGGACGCGGACCTTGTCGGCGGTGTCCTGGCCGAAGGACTCGGCCAGGCGCTGGCGGACCGCGCCGCACACCTCCTGGGCGTCCTCGGGGGTGGCCGTCTTGCCCGTGCCGATCGCCCAGACCGGCTCGTACGCCACCACGACCTTCTCCACCTGCTCGGCGGTGAGCCCCTTCAGGGCGCCGTCGAGCTGCTCGCTGCAGTGCGCCACGTGGGTGCCCTGCTCGCGGACGTCCAGCCCCTCCCCCACGCAGAGGATCGGGGTGAGCCCGTGGGTCAGCGCCGCCTGCACCTTGGCGTTGACGAGCGCGTCGTCCTCGTGGTGGTAGGCCCGCCGCTCGGAGTGCCCGATCGCCACGTAGGTGCAGCCCAGCTTCGCCAGCATCGGGCCGGAGATCTCCCCGGTGTAGGCCCCCGACGCGTACGGCGAGAGGTCCTGCGCGCCGTAGCCGATGAGCAGCTTGTCGCCGTCGACGGCGGTCTGCACCGTACGCAGGTCGGTGAACGGCGGCAGGACCACCGTCTCGACGTCGGTGAGCTGCTTCTCGGTGAGGCTGGCCGCCAGCTTCTGCACCAGCAGGTTGGCCTCGAGGTGGTTGCAGTTCATCTTCCAGTTGCCGGCCATCAGGGGCCGGCGGGTGACGCTCGCCATCAGTTCTCCAGGGCCGCGATGCCGGGGAGGGTCTTGCCCTCCAGGTATTCCAGGGAGGCGCCACCGCCGGTGGAGATGTGCCCGAAGGACGACTCGTCCAGCCCGAGCGCCCGCACCGCGGCGGCGGAGTCGCCGCCACCGACGACGGTGAACGCCTCGCTCTTCGCGATGGTCTCGGCGATCCCGCGGGTGCCGTGGGCGAACGCCGGCATCTCGAACACGCCCATGGGGCCGTTCCAGAAGATCGTCCGCGCGCCCTTGAGGGCGGCGGCGAAGCCGGCGACCGTCTCCGGCCCGATGTCGAGCCCGACCCGCTTGCTGGGGATGCCGTCGGCCGGCACGGTGTCGTGCGCGGCGTCCGGGGCGAACGCGTCCGCGGCCACCACGTCGACCGGGAGCATGATCTTGCCCTCGGAGCGCTCCAGCAGGCTGCGGCAGGTCTCGACCATCTCCTCCTCCAGCAGCGAGGAGCCCACCTCGTGGCCCTGCGCCTTGAGGAAGGTGAAGCACATCCCGCCGCCGATGAGCAGCCGGTCGACCGACGGCAGCAGCGCCTCGATCACCGCCAGCTTGTCGGAGACCTTCGAACCGCCGAGCACCACGACGTACGGGCGCTCCGGCTCGCCGGTCAGCCGGGACAGGACCTCCACCTCGCGCAGCACCAGCCGGCCCGCGACGTGCGGCAGCCGGGCCGGCACGTCGTGGACGCTGGCGTGCTTGCGGTGCACCGCGCCGAACGCGTCGTCGACGTACGCGTCGCCGAAGGCGGCGAGCTCATCGGCGAAGGCGCCCCGCTCGGTGTCGTCCTTGCTGGTCTCGCCCTTGTTGAAACGCAGGTTCTCCAGCAGCGCGACCTCGCCGTCGGCGAGCGCGTCCACGGTGGAGCGGGCGGACTCGCCGACGGTGTCGGTGGCGAAGTGCACCCGCGCGCCGAGCAGCTCCCCGAGCCGCCCGGCGACCGGACGCAGGCTGAACTGCGGGTCCGGCGCGCCCTTCGGGCGGCCCAGGTGCGAGCAGACGACCACCTTGGCGCCGGCTCCCGTGAGGGCGCTCAGCGTCGGCAGCACGGCGCGGATCCGGCCGTCGTCGGTGATGTCACCGGACTGCTTGTCGAGCGGGACGTTCAGGTCGGCGCGCACCAGCACGCGCCGACCCGACACCCCCTCGGCGAGCAGGTCGTCGAGGGTACGGATGCTCACTTAGGCCAGGCCTCCGTTCGTGACCGTCGGCTGCCTCACAGGGACTGGCCGACCAGCTTGACCAGGTCGACCAGGCGGTTCGAGTAGCCCCACTCGTTGTCGTACCAGCCGACGACCTTGACCTGGTTGCCGACGACCTTGGTCAGCGGCGCGTCGAAGATGCACGACGCCGGGTCGGTGACGATGTCCGAGGAGACGATCGGGTCCTCGTTGTAGACCAGGATGCCCTTGAGCGGGCCCTCGGCGGCGGCCTTCAGCGCCGCGTTGACCTCGTCCACCGTGGTCTCCCGGGCGACGTCGACGGTGAGGTCGGTGGCCGAGCCGGTCGGGATCGGCACGCGCAGCGCGTAGCCGTCCAGCTTGCCCTTCAGCTCCGGCAGCACCAGGCCGATCGCCTTCGCCGCGCCGGTCGAGGTCGGCACGATGTTCAGGGCGGCGGCGCGGGCCCGACGCAGGTCGGAGTGCGGCGCGTCCTGGAGGTTCTGGTCCTGGGTGTACGCGTGGATCGTCGTCATCAGGCCGTGCTGGATGCCGAACGTGTCGTGCAGGACCTTCGCCATCGGCGCGAGGCAGTTGGTGGTGCAGGAGGCGTTCGAGATGATGGTGTGCTTGGCCGGGTCGTACTGGTCGTGGTTGACGCCCATGACGACCGTGACGTCCTCGTTCTTCGCCGGGGCGGAGATGATGACCTTCTTGGCCCCGCCGTCGACGTGCGCCTTCGCCTTGGTGGCGTCGGTGAAGAAGCCGGTGGACTCGATGACCACGTCCACGCCGGCGTCGCCCCACGGCAGCTTCGACGGGTCCTTCTCGGCGTACGCCTTGATGGTCTTGCCGCCCACGGTGATCTCGTCGGCGGTGGCCTTCACCTCGTGCGGCAGGCGACCCAGGATGCTGTCGTACTTGAGCAGGTGGGCGAGCGTCGCGTTGTCGGTCAGGTCGTTGACCGCCACGACCTCGATGTCAGCGCCGGACGCCAGCACTGCCCGGAAGAAGTTGCGGCCGATCCGGCCGAAGCCGTTGATGCCAACCCGGATGGTCACAGGTCCCATCTCCTTGCGTTCTGGTCCGCCGGCGTAAGACCCGGGCCGGCGGAGGTGTGTGCGCCGACCGTTGGAGCCGGCCGTTGACGGTTCATCTCGGCCACCCCGCCGCGGTCTCGAAGGACCTGACCGCCCGAGGCGGTGTGCACGGCGAGGAGTGCCTGTGCCGGCCCCCTTGCCGTACGCAGCGACCTTATCCGAGCGTGCGGCGCAGTGCAGCGCCGGGTGGTGACCCCACCGGCACCGCCGACCCGCACCGTCCTATCAGACCACGAGCATGTCGGGCGTGACTGCTGCTTCCGTATCCGGGATGCCCAGGTCCCGGGCCCGCTTGTCGGCCAGCGCCAACAGCCGGCGGATGCGGCCTGCGATCGCGTCCTTGGTCAGCGGCGGATCGGCCAGCGCGCCCAGCTCCTCCAACGAGGCCTGTCGGTGCTCCAGGCGCAGCCGGCCGGCGGAGGTGAGGTGGTTGGGCGCGTCCTCGGCGAGGATCTCCAGCGCCCGGGTCACCCGGGCGGCGGCGGCGACCGCGGCCCGCGCCGAGCGGCGCAGGTTGGCGTCGTCGAAGTTGGCCAGCCGGTTCGCCGTGGCCCGCACCTCGCGGCGCACCCGCCGCTCCTCCCAGGCCAGCACGCTGGAGTGGGCGCCGATGCGGGTGAGCAGCGCGGCGATCGCGTCGCCGTCCTTGACCACCACCCGGTCCACGCCGCGCACCTCGCGGTTCTTGGCGGTGATGCCGATCCGGCGGGCCGCGCCCACCAGGGCCAGCGCGGACTCCGGGCCCGGGCAGGTGATCTCCAGCGCGCTGGAGCGGCCCGGCTCGGTCAGCGAGCCGTGCGCCATGAACGCGCCGCGCCAGGCCGACACCGCGCAGCAGACGTTCGCGGCGACGACGTGCGGCGGCAGTCCCCGCACCGGGCGTCCCCGCACGTCGAGCAGCCCGGTCTGCCGTGCGAGGGCCTCACCGTCCTTGACCACCCGCACGATGAAGTGGCTGCCCTTGCGCAGGCCACCGGACGCGAGCACGTGGATCTCACTCGGATAGCCGTAGACCTCCGCGATCTCCCGTCGCAGCCGCCGGGCCACCGCCCCCGTGTCGAGCTCGGCCTCCACCACGACCCGACCGGAGACGATGTGCAGCCCGCCGGCGAAGCGCAGCAGCGCCGCCATCTCCGCCCGCCGGCAGCAGGGCTTGGGCACGTCGACCCGACTCAGCTCGTCCTTGACCGCAGCCGTCATCGCCATTGTGCGTCCCCTCACGGACCTGTTCCGGCGTGTCGCCGGAGATTACGTACGTGTCTAACGATCGGCGCCCAGGACAGGCACCAGTGCGGCGCCCAGGGCGGCCGGATCATGACGGGGAGTGCCGTCGGTGACCGCGACGGGAGCGAGGACCAGGCGGGCACCCAGCGATTCTGCCGCACGTTCGACCGGTTCGGGATCACCCGCCGCCTTGGAATCGGCGACCACACGGTCGACCCTCAGCTCCGGCAGGTACGAGCGCAGCGCGGCCAGATGGTCGGCCTGGGAGAGCCCGGAGGTCTCCTTCTCGGCGGCGAGGTTCAGCGTGACGAGCCGCCGCGCCGGGCTGGCGACGATCGCGGCGGCGAGCTGCGGCACCAGCAGGTGCGGCAGCACGCTCGTGTACCAGCTGCCCGGCCCGAAGATCAGCCAGTCGGCCGCGCCGATCGCGGCGACCGCCTGCGGGCAGGCCTCCGGCGCGGCCGGGGTGAGCCGCAACGACTCCACCCGGCCCGTGGTCACCGCGACCTGGTGCTGGCCCGTGATCGTGCACACCTCGTCCGGCCGGCGCGGGTCGGCACCGCGTACCCGCGCCTCGATCCCCACCGGCTCGCACGACATCGGCAGCACCCGGCCGACCGCGCCGAGCATCGCGCCGGCGTGCTCCAGGGCGGCCACCGGGTCGCCGAGCAGCTCCATCAGCCCGCAGAGCACCAGGTTGCCCACCGCGTGCCCGGTCAGCCCGCCGGCCTCGGCACCCGCCCGCCCGGCCGCACCGGCACGTCCTCCGGCGATCCCGCCGGCCGCCCCTCCGGCGCCCCCGGCCGGCCCCGGGCCGGAAGGGGTCCGCCCGGTACCGGAGACCCGACGGCGCCCCGCCGGTCCGCCCCTGACGGCAGCCGGGCCGCCGACGGGAGCCGGGCCGCCGACGGGCGGCACCTCGGCGTAGCGGTGTTGGAAGAGCTTGGCACTGCGCCGGGTCGCCGGATGGTCCCCGGCCAGCGCGACCAGCGCCTGCCGCAGGTCGCCCGGAGGCAGGCCGCCCCGCTCGGCCCGCAGCCGGCCGCTGGAGCCGCCGTCGTCGCCGACGGTGACCACCGCCGTGATGTCGAGGTCCAGCTCGGGGGCGCAGCGGCGCAGGGCGCGTAGCGAGGCGGACAGGCCGTGCCCGCCGCCGAAGGCGACCACACGCGTCGCCGTCACTCGCGCCCCAGGTCGCGGTGCTGCGCGTTGGCGGCCAGACCGGAGTGGCGCAGCCGGGCGGCCAGCTCCTCGGCGATGGCCACGCTGCGGTGCTTGCCGCCGGTGCAGCCGACCGCCACCGTCAGGTAGCGCTTGCCCTCCCGCTCGAAGCCGACGGTGGTCGCGTTGACCAGGTCGGCGTACGACCCGACGAAGGCGTCCGCGCCCTCCTGCCCCAGCACGTACGAGCTGACCGCCTCCTCCCGGCCGGTGTGCTCGCGCAGTTCCGGCACCCAGTACGGGTTGGGCAGGAAGCGGGCGTCGAGCACGAAGTCGGCGTCCGGCGGCAGGCCGTACTTGAAGCCGAAGGAGAGCACGGTGACCCGCAGCCGGCGGGCGTCCTCGCCGCCGAAGAGCTCCTCGACGCGGCGGCGCAGCTGGTTGACGTTCAGGTGGCTGGTGTCGATGATCACGTCGGCCTGGTCGCGGGCCTCCTCCAGCAGGCCGCGCTCGACCGCGATGCCGTCGGCGAGCCGCCCGTCGCCCTGCAACGGGTGCGAGCGCCGGACGCTCTCGAACCGCCGGATCAGCACCTCGTCGTCGGCGTCGACGAAGACCACCCGGGGCGAGAAGCCGCGCTCCTTCAGCTCCCGGATCGCCCCCGCCAAATCGGTGGAGAAGGCGCGCGAGCGCACGTCCAGCACCATCGCCGTACGCCGGGCCGCCCCGCCCGCCTTGAACGCCAGCTCGGCCATGTCGAGCATGAGCGCCTGCGGCAGGTTGTCCACCACGTAGAACCCGACGTTCTCCAACGCCCTGGCCACCGTGCTGCGGCCGCCGCCGGAGAGCCCGGTGACCACCACCAGGGTGGTGTCCGACTCCGCCGGTGCCTGCTGCCCGGTCACCGTCGCGCCCCGTTCCTCGGCCGTACCCGCCTCGCTCACCCACTACCCCCAAGCCGCCGCGGCCGGCACCCCCGGCCGCGCATGGTCAATCAGCGACTCTATCCCGCACCACCCGCGCGTTGCCGGCACGTCCCTGGCCGCCGCCATGGTGGCGTCCGCCCCGGCGGACGGTCGGACCTGGGCGCGAGGGTCGTGCTCCCGACAGGCGGACCCCTTGATAACGATCAGTGAACGTCCATGCGCTGCACGTGATCGCCGCAGGTGGCGACTGGTTTCTTGGAGGCGGGATGCACGATCTGGCGGAGAAGAACAAATACGTCGGCTTCCTGTTCATGAGGATCAACCCGGAGTACTTCGCCCTGGGCCGGGATGGCATCCACGAGGTCTCCGCCGAGCACGCCCGCGACCTGGCGCGCTTCGCCAAGCAGCTCACCCTCGTGGTCTGCACCGGGGTCAACGGCCGCTACGACCAGGTGACCATGGTCGAGGCGGACACCCTGGAGGAGATCAACGCGGCGGCCACGGCGTTCCGGATGGGCAACAAGGCCCGCTACATCGAGATCGTCGACATCGTGGTCGGGATGAAGGCCCCGCCGCGCGGGCTGGCCAGGCGTTCCGCCCAGGCCGACTGAGCGACCCGGAGGGCCGCCGGAGCGCGACGCTCCGGTCCGGCGGTCCTCCCTGATCCGCGACCCGCCCGCTCGGGTCCGCCGGCTGTCGGGGGAGGTTCGTAGAATCCCCGGATGGCTTCCCCCACCGACCTGCGCTCCGCCGACGCCCTGGAGGTGCTGCGCCGGGTCTTCGGCTACGACGCCTTCCGCGGCTTCCAGCAGGAGGTGATCGACCACGTGGTGGCCGGCGGCGACGCGCTGGTGCTGATGCCCACCGGCGGCGGCAAGTCGCTGTGCTACCAGATCCCCGCGCTGGTCCGCGACGGCGTGGCGGTGGTGGTCTCCCCGCTGATCGCGCTCATGCAGGACCAGGTCGACGCGCTGACGGCGGTCGGTGTGCGGGCCGGCTTCCTCAACTCGACCCAGGATCTCGACGCCCGCCGCGTGGTGGAGCGGGCGTTCGTCGGCGGCGAACTGGACCTGCTCTACCTCGCCCCGGAGGCGTTGGGCACCCGCGGGGTGCAGCAGCTGCTCGACCGGGGCAGGATCGCCCTGTTCGCCATCGACGAGGCGCACTGCGTGTCGCAGTGGGGGCACGACTTCCGCCCCGACTACCTCGCCCTGTCGATGCTGCACGAGCGCTGGCCCGACGTGCCCCGCATCGCGCTCACCGCCACCGCGACCAGCGCGACCCGCGACGAGATCGCGACCCGGCTCAAGCTCACCGACGCCCGGCACTTCGTGGCGAGCTTCGACCGGCCCAACATCCAGTACCGGATCGTGCCCAAGCGCGAGCCGCGCAAGCAGCTGCTCAGCCTGCTGCGCGACGAGCACCCTGGCGACGCGGGCATCGTCTACTGCCTGTCGCGCGCCTCGGTGGAGAAGACCGCGGAGTTCCTCACCGCCAACGGCGTCGCCGCGCTGCCCTACCACGCCGGCCTGGACGCGGCGACCCGCGCGCGCAACCAGCAGCGGTTCCTGCGCGAGGACGGCCTGGTGATGGTGGCGACCATCGCGTTCGGCATGGGCATCGACAAGCCCGACGTCCGCTTCGTCGCCCACCTGGACCTGCCCAAGTCGGTCGAGGGCTACTACCAGGAGACCGGTCGCGCCGGGCGTGACGGGCTGCCGTCGACCGCCTGGCTGGCGTACGGGCTCCAGGACGTGGTGCAGCAGCGCAAGATGATCGAGACCTCCGACGGGGACCTCGCCCACCGGCGCAACCTCGCCGCCCACCTCGACGCGATGCTCGCCCTCTGCGAGACGGTCCGCTGCCGGCGGGGCCAGCTGCTCGACTACTTCGGCGAGAAGGCGACCGCCGCCTGCGGCAACTGCGACACCTGCCTCAGCCCGCCGGAGTCCTGGGACGGCACCGTCGCGGCCCAGAAGCTGCTCTCCACGATCTTCCGGCTCGACCGGGAACGCAACCAGCGCTTCGGTGCGGGGCACTGCGTCGACATCCTGCTCGGCCGCACCACCGACAAGGTCACCCAGTACGGCCACGACTCCCTGACCGTCTTCGGCATCGGCGGCGAGCTGCGCGAGGCCGAGTGGCGCGGCGTGGTGCGGCAACTGCTGGCCGAGGGGCTGCTGGCCGTCGAGGGCGACTACGGCACGCTGGCCCTCACGGAGGCCAGCGCGGAGGTGCTGGGCCGCCGCCGCACGGTGATGATGCGCCGCGAGCCGGAGAAGGTCGCCTCGTCCCGGTCGGCGAAGCCACGCGGGGCGGCCACCGTCGTCGCCGAGTTGTCCCCGACCGCCGCCGGAGTCTTCGAGCGGCTGCGCGCCTGGCGGGGGGCCACCGCCAAGGAGCAGGGCGTCCCGGCGTACGTGATCTTCCACGACGCCACGCTGCGGCAGATCGCCACCGACGCGCCCACCTCGCTGGCCGAGCTGTCCGCGGTCAGCGGCGTCGGCGAGAACAAGCTCGCGAAGTACGGCGAGCAGATCCTGGCCGTCCTGGCCGAGTAGCCGGCGGCCGGCCGAACGCGCACCGCCCGGTCGATGCGGTCAGTCCGCCGCCGGGGCCTTCGCCTCGCCGCCCAGCGCGGCGAGGATCGCCTCGGCGGTGCGCCGGCCCACGCCGGGCACCTCGGTGATCTCCTCCACGGTGGCGGCGGAGAGCCGCTTGAGCGAGCCGAAGTGCCGCAGCAGCGCCTTGCGCCGCACCTCTCCGAGGCCGGGCACCCGGTCGAGCGCCGACTCGGTCATCCGCTTGGAGCGCCGCTGGCGGTGGAAGGTGATGGCGAAGCGGTGCGCCTCGTCGCGCACCCGTTGCAGCAGGTAGAGCCCCTCCGAGGTGCGCGGCAGGATGACCGGGAACTCGTCGTCGGGCAGCCACACCTCCTCCAGCCGCTTGGCCAGGCCGCACAGCGCCACGTCGTCGACGCCCAGCTCCGCGAGGGCCTGGGCCGCCGCCGCGACCTGCGGCGCGCCGCCGTCGACCACCACCAGCTGCGGCGGATACGCGAACCGGCGCGGCCGGCCGGTGGTCGGGTCGACCAGGACGCCGACGGTGCGCTCGTCGGACCCGCCGGGCTCGTGGAGACCGCCGGGCTCGTGGAGACCGCCGGGCTCGTGGGGACCGCCGGGATCGCCGGGCGCGCCGGACTCGTGGGGCTCGCCGGGCGCGGGCTGCCCGGCCGGGGCGACCGGGTCGTCGGCCGGCTCGACGCCCGCCTCGCCGGTCTCGGCGCGGGCGTCGAGGTAGCGCGCGAAGCGGCGGCGCAGCACCTCGGACATGGCGGAGAGGTCGTCGGTGGCGCCCCGGATGATGAAGCGCCGGTATTCGCTCTTGCGGGGCAGCCCGTCCTCGAAGACGACCATGCTCGCCACCACGTCGGTGCCCTGCATCTGGGAGATGTCGAAACACTCGATGCGCAGCGGCGAGGTGCGCATGTCGAGCGCCTCGGTGATCTCGTCGAGCGCCTTGCTGCGGGTGGTCAGGTCGCCGGCCCGGCGCAGCTTGTGCCGGGCCAGGGCGTCCTTGGCGTTGCGCTCGACCGTCTCCAGCAGCGACCGCTTGTCACCACGCTGCGGCACTCGCAGGCTCACGCGGCTGCCCCGGTGACCGGAGAGCCAGTCGGCCAGCGCGTCGGCGTCGGCGGGCAGCGCCGGCACGAGCAGCTCGCGCGGCACGTCGGCCTCGCCCTCTTCGCCACCGTAGACCTGGGTGCAGAAGTGGTGCACCAGATCGCCCGTGCTCAGCTCCTCGGTCTTCTCCACCACCCAGCCGCGCTGGCCACGGACCCGGCCGTCGCGCACGTGGAAGACCTGGACGGCCGCTTCGAGGGGGTCGTCGGCGAACGCCACCACGTCGGCGTCGGTGCCGTCGCCGAGCACGACGGTCTGCTTCTCCATCGCCCGGCGCAGCGCGGCCACGTCGTCGCGCAACCGGGCCGCCCGCTCGAACTCCAACTGCTCGCTGGCCTCGGTCATCTCCCGTTCGAGCCGGCGCACCATCGTGTCGGTGCGGCCGCCCATGAAGTCGCAGAAACCGTCGACGATCTCCCGGTGCCGCTCGGGGGTGACGCTGCCGACGCAGGGGGCCGAGCACTTGCCGATGTAACCCAGCAGGCAGGGGCGGCCCACCTGGCCGGCGCGCTTGAACACCCCCGCCGAGCAGGTGCGCGCCGGGAAGACCCGCAGCAGCAGGTCGAGCGTCTCGCGGATCGCCCAGGCGTGCGAGTAGGGCCCGAAGTAGCGCACGCCCTTGCGCTTGGCGCCCCGCATCACCTGCAACCGGGGGAACTCCTCGTCGAGGGTGACCGCGAGGTAGGGGTAGGACTTGTCGTCGCGGTAGCGGACGTTGAAACGCGGGTCGTACTGCTTGATCCAGGTGTATTCGAGCTGGAGCGCCTCGACCTCGGTGCCGACGGTGACCCAGTCCACCGACTCGGCGGTGGTGACCATCTGCTGGGTGCGCTGGTGCAGGCCCCACAGGTCGGCGAAGTAGGAGTTGAGCCGGCTGCGCAGGTTCTTCGCCTTGCCGACGTAGATCACCCGGCCGGTGCCGTCGCGGAACCGGTAGACCCCCGGTGACTCCGGGATGGTGCCGGGCGCGGGACGGTAGGTCGAGGGGTCAGCCACGGCAGCAAGCCTAGTCCGCGCCCCCGACAGCTCCCCGGACGCCGAGTCCCCGCCCCCGCCCTCCCGCCGGCCCCGGCAACCCGAAACTCCGGTGCCGCCGGAGACGCTCCCCGCTAACATCCGCCCCTGGTCGACCGACACGGGGGGAGCACGGGGGCATGGGCGCGAACCCCGCGGGACGCAGCCGAGGGGGTGCCGTCCTCGTGGCGGCGCTCACCGTCGACTCGGTCGGCAACGGGCTCTTCCTGCCCCTGTCGCTGGTGTACTTCCTGCGGCTCACCGACGTGCCCCTGGCGCTGCTCGGGGTGCTGCTCAGCGCGGCGACCGTGCTCACCCTGCCGGTGCCGCTGTGGGCGGGATCGCTGGCGGACCGGCTCGGGGCGCTGCCGGTGGTCGTCGCCTCCCAGCTGCTCCAGGCCGCCGGCTACCTGGCGTACGCCTGGGTGCAGGGGCCGGTCGGCGTCTTCGTGGCGGCGGCGCTGGTCGCCGTCGGCGTGCGGTTCTTCTGGTCCGCCGTCTTCACGGCGGTCGCCGACTACGCCGACGGCAGCCCGGGCGGCTGGGCCCGGGACACCTGGTACGCGATCAGCAACGGCGCCCGTACCGCCGGCCTGGCGGTGGGGGGCCTGACCACGGGCGTGGTGGTGGCCGACGGGCGGGCCGGCACCTATCGCGCGGTGGCCTACGCGGCGGCGGCCTGCTTCGCCCTCGCCGCGGTGCTCATCGCCGCCCGGGTGCGGATCCCGCCGGCCACGGACCGCCCGGCGGGATCCGGGCGGGGCGGGTACGCCACGCTGCTGCGGGACCGTCCGTTCCTCGCCCTCATCGGCCTGAACACCGTCTTCGCGCTGAGCACCATGATGCTCGGCCTGGCCCTGCCCACGATGATGCTCACGGACCTGCGGGGCCCCGCCTGGCTGACCTCCGCCGTCCTGGCCGGCAACGCGTTCCTCGTCGCCCTGCTGTCGGCGCCCGTCGGCGCCCGCCTGCCGCGCCACCGCCGCACCCGTGCGGTCGCGCTGGCCGCCGCCCTCTGGACGCTCTGGGGCCTCGCCATGGCGACCCTCGGCCCGGGGCGCCTCGGCGTGGTGGCCGCGCTGCTGGTCGCGGCGACGCTGCTGTTCACCGTCGCGGAACTGGTGCACGCGCCGGCGTCCGCCGCGCTGGCCGCGGCCGCCGCTCCGATCGCCGCCCGGGGCCGCTACCTGGCGGCCTTCCAGTACTCCTTCGCCCTCGCCTCGATGGTCGCGCCGGCCCTCTTCGGCACCCTGTACGAGGTCGACACCGCCGCGCCCTGGCTGGTGCTGGCGCTGCTCAACGCCGTGGGCGTCGCCGGCATCCTGTTGCTGGAGCGGAGCCTGCCGCCGTCCGCCCTGCGCGAGCCGCCGCCGACGGTCGAGCGGCCGTCGGCGGTCAAGCGGCCGTCGGCGGTCAAGCGGCCGTCAGCGGTCGACGCGAACGCCGCCGCGGACTGAGCGGGGCCGGCGGCCCGGTCCGGGTCGCCGACCGCACCCGACGGGTCAGGCCAGCGAGATCTGGTCGCCGGTGACCTTGACGTTCTTCGGCGGCAGCGGTTTGGTGGCCGGGCCGCCCTTCACCGAGCCGTCCTCGATGGAGAACTTGCTGAAGTGGCAGGTGCAGTTGATCGTGCCGCCGTCGACGTTCGTCACCGGGCAGCCCTGGTGGGTGCAGATCGAGTCGAACCCCTTGAACTCGCCCTCGCGCGGCTGGGTGATCACCACGCCCTGGGCGGGATAGACGGTGCCGCCGCCGACCGGGATGTCAGCCGTACGGGCCAGCGACTGCGCGCCCTGGCGGTCGCCGCCGCCGGCGTCACCGGTGCTCGGCACCGCCGGGCCGCCGCTGGTCGGGGCCGCCCCGTCGCCGGAGTCGTCGCTGCCGCAGGCGGCCAGGACCACCGCCGCGCCGACCGCGCCCGCGCCCGTGAGGAGGGCGCGTCGCGTCCGCGTAGCCGGCCCGGTCAGCCCCTGATCGTCACTCATGCCTCGCCCTTCTCTCGGCTGCCGCCGCCTGGTCATGATCCGCGGCCACACTCGGGTACACGGATCACTCTGCCCGACGGTTCACCTGATCGGCGACCGAGGGGCCACCCGGGGTGGGCCGTGGGCCCGCCCGGACGGCCCCGTCGGCGATCCGCCCCGTGCCGGCGGCCGGACGGCGTGGCCGGGGCGACTGCCCGGGCCGCACGACCCGGGGAGCGTGTCGTCAGCGCGCCCCGGCCGGCGCCTTGCGGGGGCGGGAGGACTTGGTGCCGTTGGCCTTGGCCGCCCGGGAGGTGGCCGCCGCCGCGCCCTTCGCGTCGCCGTCGAGCCTGAGCACCTGCCGCAGGAAGTGGCCGGTGTGGCTGTCGGGCACCTCGGCGACCTCCTCGGGCGTGCCGGTGGCGAGCACCGTGCCGCCCCGGTGACCGCCCTCGGGGCCCATGTCGATCAGCCAGTCGGCCGTCTTGATCACGTCGAGGTTGTGCTCGATGGTGATCACCGTGTTGCCCTTGTCGACCAGTCCTTCGAGCACCATCAGCAGCTTGCGGATGTCCTCGAAGTGCAAGCCGGTGGTCGGCTCGTCGAGGACGTAGACCGTCCGCCCGGTCGAGCGCTTCTGCAACTCGGAGGCGAGCTTGACCCGCTGCGCCTCGCCGCCGGAGAGCGTGGGCGCGGGCTGGCCGAGCCGGACGTAGCCGAGGCCGACGTCGACCAGGGTCTTGAGGTGCCGGTGGATGGCCGGGATGGCGGAGAAGAACTCGGCCGCCTCCTCGATCGGCATCTCCAGCACGTCGGAGACGGTCTTGCCCTTGTAGTGCACCTCCAGGGTCTCCCGGTTGTAGCGGGCGCCCTTGCAGACCTCGCACGGGACGTACACGTCGGGCAGGAAGTTCATCTCGATCTTGATCGTGCCGTCGCCGGAGCACGCCTCGCAGCGGCCGCCCTTGACGTTGAACGAGAACCGGCCGGGGCCGTAGCCCCGGACCTTGGCCTCGGTGGTCTCGGCGAAGAGCTTGCGGACGTGGTCCCAGACCCCGGTGTAGGTGGCCGGGTTGGACCGCGGGGTGCGGCCGATCGGCGACTGGTCGACGCCGACCACCTTGTCGACGTGCTCCAGCCCGGAGACCCGGGTGTGCCGGCCGGGGACCAGCCGGGCGCCGTTGATCTGGTTGGCCAGCACCGTGTAGAGGATGTCGTTGACCAGCGTCGACTTGCCGGAGCCGCTGACCCCGGTGACGGCGATGAGCTGGCCGAGCGGGAACGACACGGTCAGGTTGCGCAGGTTGTGCTCGCGCGCGCCGTGCACCACCAGTTCCCGGTCCGGGGTCTGCGCGCGGCGCCCCTGCGGCGTCGGGATCGACCGGCGGCCCGACAGGTAGGCCCCGGTCACCGACTCCGGGTTCTCCAGCAACGCCGGCACGGAGCCGCTGTGCACGATCTGGCCGCCGTGCTCGCCCGCGCCAGGGCCGATGTCGACGATCCAGTCGGCGGTGCGGATCGTGTCCTCGTCGTGCTCGACGACGATCAGCGTGTTGCCCAGGCCGCGCAGCCGGATCAGGGTCTCGATCAGCCGGTGGTTGTCCCGCTGGTGCAGCCCGATCGACGGCTCGTCGAGGACGTAGAGCACCCCGACCAGGCCGGAGCCGATCTGGGTGGCCAGCCGGATACGCTGCGCCTCGCCGCCGGAGAGGGTGCCGGCCGGGCGGTCCAGGGACAGGTAGTCGAGGCCGACGTCGAGCAGGAACTTCAGCCGGGCGTTGATCTCCTTGAGCACCCGCTCGGCGATCAACTTCTGCCGGTCGGTCAGCTCGATGCCGGCGAGCAGGTCGGCGGCCTCGCCGACGGAGAGGTTGCAGACCTCGGCGATGCTCCTGCCGGCCAGGGTGACCGCGAGCACCTCGGGCTTGAGCCGGGCGCCCCCGCAGGCCGCGCAGGGCACGTCGCGCATGTAGCCCTCGTACTTCTCGCGCGACCACTCCGACTCGGTGTCGGTGTGCCGGCGCTCGATCCACTGCACCACGCCCTCGAAGCCGGTGTAGTAGGAGCGCTCACGGCCGAACTTGTTGCGGTAGCGCACGTGCACCTGGTCGTCGGAGCCGTGCAGGATCGTCTTCTGCGCCCGCGACGGCAGTGCCCGCCAGGGCGTGTCGACGTCGAAGTGCTCGGCCGCGCCGAGGGCCTCCAGCAGGCGCAGGAAGTATTCCAGGTTGTGCCCGGTCGACCAGGGCTGGATCGCGCCCTCGCGCAGGGAACGCTCCGGGTCGGGGACGAGCAGCTCGGGGTCGACCTCCTTCTTGGTGCCCAGGCCGGTGCACTCGGGGCACGCGCCGTAGGGCGCGTTGAAGGAGAAGACCCGGGGCTCCAGGTCCTCGATCGCGAGCGGGTGGTCGTTGGGGCAGGCCAGGTGCTCGGAGTAGCGCCGCTCGCGGTCCGGATCGTCCTCGGGCAGGTCGACGAAGTCGAGCAGGACGAGGCCGTTGGACAGGCCCAGGGCGGCCTCGACCGAGTCGGTCAGCCGCTGCTTGGCGCTCGGCTTGACGGTGAGGCGGTCGATCACCACCTCGATGGTGTGCTTCTCCTGCTTCTTCAGCTTCGGCGGCTCGGTCAGCGGATGCACGACGCCGTCGACCCGGGCCCGGGCGTAGCCCTTGGCCTGGAGCTCGGCGAAGAGGTCGACGTACTCGCCCTTGCGGCCGCGCACCACCGGCGAGAGCACCATGAACTTGGTGCCCTCGGTCATCGCGAGGACCCGGTCGACGATCTGCTGCGGGGTCTGCCGGGAGATCCGCTCGCCGCAGACCGGGCAGTGCGGCTCGCCGATGCGGGCGAAGAGCAGCCGCAGGTAGTCGTAGACCTCGGTGATGGTGCCCACCGTCGAGCGCGGGTTGCGCGAGGTGGACTTCTGGTCGATGGACACCGCCGGGCTCAGGCCCTCGATGAAGTCGACGTCCGGCTTGTCCATCTGGCCGAGGAACTGCCGCGCGTACGACGACAGCGACTCGACGTAGCGGCGCTGCCCCTCGGCGAAGATCGTGTCGAAGGCCAGGCTCGACTTGCCCGACCCGGAGAGCCCCGTGAACACGATCAGGGCGTCCCGGGGCAGGTCGAGACTGACGTCACGCAGGTTGTGCTCGCGCGCGCCACGGATGATCAGTCGGTCGGCCACTGTCCGTGTACTCCCGGGTGAAGAAGATGAGGAGGAATTGTCCGCTCCACGGCTGGTCTGAGCGGTTGTCTTGAGTGGTTGTGGGCGCGCAGAAAGGCGCCTCGGCAACTCTAGCCCCGAGGTACGACAACTTCCCTCGCCGGCACATTCCCCCAGCTCAGCCCGGTCCGCCGCGCCCGGGGAAGCGGGTCGCAGCGGGCGAGTAAGCGGGTCGCAGCGGGCGAAGAAGCCGGCCCTGAAGAAACGGGCGGGACCGGTCGTCGACCGGTCCCACCCGTGCTACCTCCGTCAGGGACGGGCCGCCCGCCGCCGGCCCGCGCGCCAGCCGCCACGCCGCTGCGCGGCCAGCCGGACCTCCCGCCGCCGGCTCTCGAAGGCCAGCTCCCGCTGGAGCTTGCGCCAGCTCTCCCAGCGCCGCGCCGGCAGCTCGCCGGTCTCCAGCGCCTCGCGCACCGCGCAGGCCGGCTCCCCGTCGTGCCCGCAGTCGGCGTACCGGCAGCCGGTGGCCAGCTCGGCGATGTCCGCGAACGCCCGGTCCAGCCCCGCCGAGCCGTCGAGCAGGCCGACCGCCCGTACCCCCGGGGTGTCCAGCACGGCGCCGCCGCCGGGCACCGGGAGCAGCGCCCGCCAGGTGGTGGTGTGCCGGCCCTTGCCGTCGACGCGCCGGATCGCCTGCGTCGGCATCAGCGCCGCCCCGGCCAGCGCGTTGACCAGGCTCGACTTGCCCGCGCCGGACGGGCCGAGCAGGCCGAGCGTGCGGCCGGGCGCCACCTCGGCGCGCAGCGGGTCGAGGCCGGTGCCGCGCTCGGCGCTGACGGCCAGCACCGGCACCCCGGGGGCGATCCCGGCGAGCTGGCGCGCGACGGCCTCCGGGTCGGCCGCCAGGTCGGCCTTGGTGAGCACGACCAGCGGCCGGGCGCCGGACTCGTGCGCCAGGGAGAGCAGCCGTTCGATCCGGCCGACGTCCGGCTCGGGGTGTACGGGCTCCACCACGGCGGCGGCGTCGAGGTTGGCGGCCAGCACCTGGCCGCTGGCGTCCTTGCCGGCGGTCCGCCGGACGAGGGCGGTGCGCCTCGGCAGCACCGCCTCCACGGTGACGTTGCGGTCGGGCCAGGTGCCCAGCAGCACCCAGTCCCCCGCGCAGGGCAGACGGGTCAGGTCGCGGGCGGCGGCGGCCAGGACCGCCCCGCCCAGGGTGGCGCGGACCGGGCCGTCCGCGCAGAGCACGGTGCAGACGCCGCGGTCCACCCGGGCCACCCGGCCCGGTCGGTGCCCGCCGCGTCGCGGTACGTGTGCCGCCCGCTCGGCATCCCAGCCGAGGGCGGTCAGGTCGATGGTCATGGCATCCTCATCGGTGTCGGAGCGGTTGACGCACGCGTGCTGCTGCCGGCATGGTCACCACCTCCCCGCCGTCCGGTGCCGCGTTCCACGCCGACGGTAGGACGCGCCGCGACGCGCCGAAAGCGATTTCCCCGGCGACGCGCGGTTCCCCGGCGGATAGGGTCGGTGGGTGACCACGGATCCGCTTCTGCTGACGGGCGAGGTGGACGCGGCAACGGACCGTCTGCTGCGGTCCGCGGCCGCCCTCGACGACACCGGCCTCGCCGCCGCCTCGCTGCTGCCGGCCTGGAGCCGGGGGCACGTCCTGGCCCATCTGGCCCGCAACGCCGACGGCTTCGTCAACCTGCTGACCGCGGCCCGCACCGGCGAGCCGATCCCGATGTACGCCTCCGCGGCGGCCCGCGACGCCGACATCGAGGCCGGCGCCGCCCGCCCGCCCGCCGCCCACCTGGACGACCTGCGCCGCTCGGCCGTCCGGTTCGCCGAGGCGGTCGCCGCGATGCCGGTCGAGGCGTGGGCGGCCACCGTCCAGACGCGGCGCGGCCCCTGGCCGGCGGCCATGCTGGTCTGGGGCCGGCTGCGCGAGATCGAGGTGCACCACGTGGATCTCGACGCCGGCTACCGGCCGGCCGACTGGCCCGAGGCGTTCGGCCACCGGCTGCTGCACGAGGTGGTAGGCGACCTCGCCGACCGCGCCGACGTGCCGCCGATGGTGCTGCGCTTCGATGGCAGCCGGCACGAACTGGTCGTCGGCGACCGGACCGCCGCGCCCACGGTCGCCGGTGCCGCCCCCGAACTCGCCGCCTGGCTGATCGGCCGCAGCCCGGGCACCGTGCTGACCGTCACCCCCGACGGCCCCCTGCCGCAACCACCGGAATGGATATAGACGACCTCATGACCTACAGCGGAGACGTCACGCCCGGCGGCGCGCCGGCCGTACGCGAGCTCGACCGGCTCACCATCACGAAGGTGTCGGTGGGCCCGATGGACAACAACGCCTACCTGCTGCGCTGCCGGGCCACCGGCGAGCAGGTGCTTATCGACGCCGCCAACGAGGCGCCCCGGCTGCTCGAACTGGTCGGCGACGCGGGGCTGGCCACGGTGGTCACCACCCACCAGCACATGGACCACTGGGTGGCGCTGGAGGAGGTGGTCGCCAAGACCGGCGCCCGCCCCCTGGTGCACGCCGACGACGCGGCCGGGCTGCCGATCGAGGCCGGGACGCTCGCCGACGGCGACAGCGTGCCGGTGGGCGAGTGCGCGCTGGAGGTGATCCACGTCAAGGGCCACACCCCCGGCTCGATCGCGCTGCTCTACCGCGACCCGGCGGGGTCGCCGCACCTGTTCACCGGCGACAGCCTCTTCCCGGGCGGGGTCGGCAACACCGACAAGGATCCGGAGCGGTTCTCCGCGCTCATCGACGACGTCGAGCACAAGCTCTTCGACCGGCTGCCCGACGAGACCTGGTTCTACCCGGGTCACGGCAAGGACAGCACGCTCGGCGCGGAACGCCCCGCGCTGCCCCAGTGGCGCGCCCGGGGCTGGTGAACCTCAGCGGGGCCGGGCGCGATCCGCGCCCGGCCCCGCTCCCCCCGTCGGTCCCCCCGCTCCCCCGTCGGTCCCCGGCTTCCGTGCTCCCTGTCGGGCGCCGGGTCAGGCCCCGGTGACCGCGCGCAGTCGGCGCCGCGTGCCCATCAGCACCGCCCCCGCCAGCAGCAGGCCGACCGCCATGGTGACCAGCATCGGGCTGGACTCCCCCGGCAGCAGCCCGGCGAGCGACCGCGAGGCGGTGCCCAGCACCAGGTAGAGCCCGGCCCAGGCCGCCGCGCCGAGCGTCGCGCAGCCGAGGAAGCGCGGGTACGACATCCGCAGCCCGCCCGCCGCCAGCGGCAGCAGTGCGTTGAACACCGGCAGGAAGGGCGCGACCAGCACCATCCGGCCGCCCCCGCGCTGGAGCATCCCCTCCGCCGCCGCCCAGCGTGCCTCGCCGATCCAGTCGCCGAGGCGGCTGTGCCGCAGGCGGTCGCCGTACCGACGGCCGGCGAGGAAGCTCAGCGACCAGCCGGCGAGGCAGCCGGCCACCACGACGGCGAAGGTGGCGGCCCCGGTGGTCGGGCCGCCGACCCCCGTCGCGGCCAGGATCGCCACGTCGCCGGGGACCAACACCCCGAGCAGCGGTACGGCGTCGAAGAGCATCACCACCCCGAGCACCCCCATGAGCAGGGTGGTGGGAAGCTCTCCGATCTGGGTCAGCCAATCCGCCATGCCCGTACGCTATGGCCGCCCGGCCACCGGGACATCGGGTCCGATCCCCCACCACCCCCTGGTATCGGGCTCGGGGTCGACCCTGAGAGCCCGGGGTCACCGGGGGCGCAGCACCTGCACCCGGCGCACGGTCGAGTCCACGGAGGGCTCGGTGGTCGGCACGGGGTAGCTCGCCACCGTCGCCAGCACGCCCGGCGGCAGGTGGCCCCGCCCGGGATCGCCCACCAGCACCTCGGCGCCGCCGGCGGCGGCCCGTCGCAGGAAGGGCAGCACCCGCGCCGCCATCGCCGCGTCGTAGAGGACGTCCCCGGCCAGCAGCAGGTCCACCCCGTCGAGATCGGAGTCGAGCAGATCGCCGCCGGTGGTCGCGACCGTCACGTCGTTGGCCCGGGCGTTGACGGTGACCGCCGCGACCGCGTAGGGGTCGATGTCGTTGGCGACCACCAGCTCGGCGCCGGCGAGCGCGGCCGCGATCGCCACCAGGCCGGACCCGGCGGCGAGATCGAGCACCCGACGGCCGGCCGCGAGGTCGGGGTGGTCGAGCAGGTGGCGCGCGAGGGCCTGGCCACCGGCCCAGACCGAGGCCCAGTACGGCGCGGGCAGGGCGTGCCCGGCCTGCGCCTCCATCCGGGCCCACCAGACGATGGCGTCCTCGGCCAGGTGCAGCCGGACCTCGGGGACGAACGGGATCCGCACCAGCCGGAGCCGGTCCAGCCCGCCCCCGGGAGCGTCGATCTCCCGCTCGATCTCGGTCAGCGCGTCGGCTGTGGCACCCTTCATCGGGGCAAGCATGCCCCAGTCGACCTCGCTCCGCCCGGCTTTCGCGTCGCCGCGCCGAGAGTTCGGCCAGCGGATCGGCGTTCGGCCGGTTATTCTCGGGGTGGCACCGGGCGATCATCGGTCGACGACCGAGGTTCACCCGCTTTGGAACAGGGAGAGATGCATGGCAACCGGCACGGTTAAGTGGTTCAACTCGGAAAAGGGCTTCGGCTTCATCGAGCAGGACGGCGGAGGGCCGGACGTGTTCGTCCACTACTCGGCCATCGCGTCGAGCGGTTACCGGGAGCTGAACGAGGGCCAGAAGGTCGAGTTCGAGGTGACCCAGGGTCAGAAGGGTCCGCAGGCGGACAACGTCCGTCCGCTGTAGATCCCGTGCCGGTGGCGGCGGCCGGCTGACGGCCGCCGCCGCAGCGCGTTTTCAGGGCCGCTTCGGCGCGACGGGCAGGTCCCGTCGCCGCCGTAGCGGCCCGATCAGCAGGATCGCCGGGGTGAGCGCGAGCCAGGCCGTCATCACCGCGATCGCGGTGCCGGCCCCGTGGGCCGCGCCGATCGCCCCGGCCAGCACGGCGGCCAGCGGGATCGTGCCGTAGTTGAGCATGTGCATGCTCACCGTGACGCGGCCCAGCAGTTGGTGCGGCGTGTAGGTCTGGCGGAAGCTGCCCTTGAGCACGTTGCCCACCGCCACCCCGAGGCTGACCAGCATCCCGCCGATCGCCGGCAGGGCGAGTCGACCGCCGGGTCCGGCGAGCGGGATCAGCAACGCCGGCGGCCCGGTGAACACCGCCGCCAGGAGCATGGCCCGGGCGGTGCCGAGCCGACGGCCGAGCAGGGTGGCCGACAGCGCGCCGACGATGCCGCCGAGACTCATCGCCGCGACCAGCGCGCCCACCGGGGCCGGCGCGAGTCGTGCCTCCCGGACCAGGAAGACCACCAGGACCGCCTGGTAGCCGACCAGGCCGACGTTGCTGGCGGCCCCGAAGGCGGTGAGCACCCGCAGGTACGGGTCCCGGGCGACGAACCGGATCCCCTCGCCGATCTCCCGCCGCAGCGACCGTGCGGGCCCGACGCGCTCGGGACGCCGCTCGACGGTGCGGATGCGCAGCAGGCAGGCGGCGGAGAACAGGAAGCTCAGCGCGTCGAGCAGCAGTGCCGTGACGGCGCCGGCGAGCTGTGCGACCACGCCGGCGAGACCGGGGCCGAGCACGTAGCTCGCGGTCTGGGTGGCCTGGAGCTTGGCGTTGCCCTCCGGCACCTGCTCGGGGCGCAGCAGCACGGGCAGGTAGACCTTGGTCGGCCGTCTCGAAGAAGACCCGGGCCAGCCCGGCGCCCAACGCGACCACCAGCAACTGCGTCACGGTCAGCACGCCGAGCACGGCGGCGGCGGGGACGCTGAGGAACAGCAGTGCGGAGACCAGGTCGCAGGCGATCATCACCGGCCGGCGCGGCAACCGGTCCACCCAGGCGCCGGCCGGCAGGCCGACGAGCAGCCACGGCAGCCAGGCGGCGGCGGTGAGCACCGCGACGCCGAAGGTGCTGGCGTCGAGCACGGTCACCGCGACCAGGGGCAGCGCCACGGCGGTGACGTTGCTGCCGACGGCGCTGGCCGTCTGCCCGGCCCAGAGCAGCCGGAAGTCCCGGTGCCGCAGCAGCCCTCCCCGGGGCGCCGCCGCTGCCGCCGGCCGATCGGCGGGCCGTACCGCCGGGCCGGTCGCGGGGTCGGCGGCCGGGCGGCGCGCGTCTGCCGGCGGGGCGGCCGGGGCGGCGGCGGTACGGGTCGGCGGGGTGGTGCCGGCGGGCGGCGTCACGGCGTGGCCGGGATCCCGTAGGCGAACAGGAAGACCGGCTCGCGTTTCCGCCCGTCGTCGGGCACGTCCCGGTCGCCCCACCGGGCGAGCACCTCGTTCAGCTCGCCGGCCAGCTGGGCGAGTTCGGCGTCGGTCAGGTGCAGCCAGCGGTCCGTGGAGAACGGTCCCTGCGACCAGGCGGCCCGGCTGGCCTCGTCGGTGGCGTGCCACGCGCGGGCGAGGGCGACGTGCCGGTCCAGGTTGAGCGAGGTGGCGGCGTCGGCGACGGCCCGGGCGGCGGGGTCGTCGAAGTCCGACTGGGACCAGCGGACGCCCCGGGTGACCAGGCGCCACCAGCGTTCCCGCCGGTCGCGGGCCAGCTCGGGCGCCTCCTCGACGAGCTCGGCGCCGGCCAGCACCTTGAGGTGGTGGCTGACGTTCGCCGGTGCCTGTGCGGTCCGCTCGGCGAGCAGGCCGACGGTGGACGGACCGTGCACCTTGAGCACGTCCATCAACCGGCGGCGCAGCGGATGGGACAGCGCGGCGAGCACCCGCGAGTCGGTCACGTGGCGTACGTCGGGGATCGTCATGCCGCCAGCCTGACACCGGCAACGACGGTTGCGCAACAGTTATTGCGCAACTGCCGTTGCCAACTCGGTGCGGGTCAGGCGGCGAGGCGCCGGGCCAGCTCGTCGGCGACCTGCTCGGCGATGGTGGCGGGGATCGCTGCGGCGATCTTCTCGGGCGTCAGCGCGGCGAGGACTCCCGTCACGATGGCCTGCTCGTCCGTGAAGTCCTTGTCAGACAGCGCGTTGAGCTGGACGGTCAACGCGTCCAGGCGCTGCATCGCGTAGTCCAGCTTGGCCACCAGGCTGTTGCTGGCCGCCGCAGGGCCGCCCGCGTCGGGGTCGACGCTGCGCCCCATGCTCGACCCGCCCAGGAACATGCCGGCGTAGATGCTGTTGATCTTGCTTTCGGCCTCGGCGCTCATGTCGTCCTCCAGGAGTCCAATGGTCGTCAGGTAGCGGCGGAACAGCGGGGTCTGGTCCCGGTTCGCCTTGATCGAGTCGCGGAAGAAGCTGAAGTGGGTGTGCCACAGGTGGGAGCTGGCCCCGCTCGTCCGCTTGCGCAGGCGGTCCCACCGCCGGACGACCTTGCCGTCCGGGGAGTAGATGACCTCGCGGAGGTCCCGGCTGTCCGGGGTGCCCGCGGTGCACTGCGCGACGCACCAGGTGGAGAAGCTGCGGAGGTCGTGCGCGCGCCCTCCGACGTCGACCCGGAAGAGGCCGACGTCGAGCGCCGCCGCGTCGAGGGTCAGGCCGGAGGAGTCCCGGGGCGATTCGACGACGGAGTAGTCCCCGGGCACCACCCGGTCGGAGCCGCAGTGGTAGCCGCCCCGGTGGGCGGGGTCGCCGACGATGCCGACCTCGGCGGGTTCGAGGTCCTGGTCGCGGACGGTGTCGGGGTCGACGTTGAGGTGGTTGAGCAGCAGGCGGCGGACGGCCAACAGGTTTTGCGGTGCCCGCGTCATGGGTTCCCCCTCGGGGGTGATTCGGAGGCCGGGCACGGCGGTGACACCGCGTAGGCGGTGCGGGAGGTTCATGCGCGGGCCCGACCGGCTGGTGCACAGCGTCGGGCAGTGGCCCAACCATAGCTCCATAGATTGATGAATGCCCAGCTCAGGGCAGGTTTTTTCCGCCGACAGACAGTTGTGACCCGGGCGTCAGGATCGGTAGGACCACAGCAGAGGGACATTGTGGATCGTGCAGGATCTCCCGCCATCCGGCACGCAGGGTGACTGCCGTACCTAGGGGCTCGCCGGTGCCGGGGTTGCGCGCGTAGCGGGGATAGGCGCCGCCGGAGACCTGCAGCCGCAGCCGGTGCCCCGGCGCGAACCGGTGCGCCGTGGGCCAGAGCTCCACCGGCACACGCACCACGCCGGCCGCGTCGGCGGGGAACCGGTCGGGCGCGACCCGGACCAGACCGTCGCAGACGTTCCAGGACCGGCCGCGCCGGTCCACGTCGCACAGCCGCACGAAGACGTCCAGGTGGGACAGCTCGCTGCGCAGGTGGATCTCGGCGCGTACCGGACCGATCACCTCGACGGGCGCGTCGAGCGGGGCGCTGGTAAAGGTGAGCACGTCGGGCCGGGCCTCGACCGGGCGGTTGTCCACCGGCCCGGCCCGCTGGGCGACCAGCAGCGGCCCGCCGAGCGAGGGCGTCGGGTCGGCCGGGTCGTAGTGGAAGCCGTCCGGCGCGGACGGGACCGGCGCGGCGGTGCTCAGCCCGCCCGCCGGGTGCAGGTGCCACGGGGTCGGCACCGCCGGGGGCGGCCAGTCGGGCAGGTCCCGCCAGCCGCCACCGGCGCCGCCGACGTACACCCGCACGGGGGCCGCCGCGCCGGCACCGGCCGGCCGCCCGGCGAGGTGGGCGTCGAGGTGGTCCAGCCCGTCGCGCAGCGCGGCGAGGAAGAGCCCGGGGCTGCCGTGGGTCCAGGGGCCGACGGTCAGCCGGGGCCGGGCGCCGGCCGCGCGCAGCGTCGCGAAGTCGCGCAGTTGGGCCGGCAGGAAGATGTCATGCCAGCCGCTCACCATCGCCACCGGCGCGTGGACCTCGGCGATCCGGTCGCCGAAGACGCGCGTACGCCAGTAGCCGGCGTCCGGGGTGTGATGGCGCAGCCACTCCTGGAAGAACGGCACGGTGACGCCGGTGGCCACCCGGTCCGCCTCGGCCAGCGGCAGGTGGGCCAGCGCCGCGACCAGCCGGGGCTGGCCGCGCTTGAGTTCCCACTGCCGGGCCAGCCACGGCACGGTCTGCGCCTGGAGCAGCTCGGCCCAGGTGAGCACGGTGTCGAGGGCGAAGGACTCCCCGGCGTACGTCGAGTCGCGGGTGCCCGAGGCGGTCACCACCGCGACCATCGCGCGCAGCTCCTCCCCGGCGTCGGCGGCCAGGGCCCACTGCACGAAGCCCTGGTAGCTGGCGCCGAACATGCCGAACGCGCCGGACCACCAGGGTTGGCGGCGCAGCCAGTCGAGGGTGTCGAGGCCGTCCTCGCGCTCGTGCACCAGCGGGGCGAAGGTGCCGCCGGAGCCGAACGTGCCGCGGCAGGACTGGATCACCACGTGGAAGCCGCGTTCGGCGGCGAGCCGGCCGAGCAGCCGCATGGGTCCGCCCCGCCCGTACGGGGTGCGGATCAGCACGGTCGGCGCGCCGGGCAGGGCCGGGGCGTAGTGGTCGGTGCGCAGCGGCACGCCGTCGCGTACCCGCACCGCGACGCCCCGGGTGAGGGTGACCCGACGGGTGCGCGCGGGCGGCAACCGCAGCGCAGCGGTGGCGAGGCGGGCTGCCAGCCGGTCGAGCACGACGTCAGCCGTTCGCGCGCCGGGCCGGCTCGACGCGGGCGGCGCGCACCGCGTCCCGGTGCTCCCCCATCGAGGCGGTCATCGCGGTCATGAACCGGTGCACCACCTCCAGCTCGTCGTCGCTGAAGTCGGCCATCACGTCGTCGGTGCGCCGGCCCAGGGGCCGGAAGAACTCCATGGCCAGCGCGGCGCCCTGCTCGGCGTAGTGCAGGAAGACCTTGCGCCGGTCGGTGGTGTCGCGGTCGCGGCGGATGTGTCCGGCGCGCTCCAGCCGGTCGATCAGGGCGGTGACCGAGCCGGACGACAGGTTGAGCGCCTCGCCCAGGCGGCCGGGGGTGATCGGCCGGCCGACCAGCTCGGCGTCCATCACCGCGATCAGCGCCTGCAGGTCGGTGGCGTTGAGCCCGTGCAGGGCGGCGAAGGCGTGCCCGATGTGCTGCGCGTCGACCGAGTAGCGCCGCAGCCCGGTGCCGATCTCGGCGACCAGTCGCTCGCGGCGCGTGGCGCGCCGCCGGTACATGCCGTGACCTGCCACGTCGGTCGCCGCCTCCCGCCTGTCCGTTCCGGTTGCAGCATAACTCAGCAGTCGATAATCTCGTTTATCAAGATACTCGACGGTCGACCCTTTGAGTCGTTCGCGAGGTCTTGACCGTCGAAGGAAATCCGTCGAGAGACCGTGAGGGCATCCGATGTCAGTGTTCACCCGCGTGGCGCGCGGACGGCTCGCCGCGTGGCTCACCGTGGCCGCCGCGATCGTGTTCGGGGCGGCCGTCTTCGTGCTGCCCAAGCCCGACAACCCGGCGGCCGTCTCCGCCACCGGCCTGTCGGTGGAGTGGCAGTCGACCCAGGTGGAGCGCCTCCAGGACCAACTGCCCTCCCGCGACGTCCAGCCGGCGATCGTCGTGGTCAGCCGCGCCGACCGGGCCGCTCTCACCGAGGCCGACCGCGCGGCCCTCACCGGCCAGTCGGGCGACCTCGGCCAGTTCGCCGTCGGCGGGCGCGTCAGCCCGCCGCAGGTCTCCCCCGACGGCACCGTCGCGCTCGTCGCCGTGCCGCTGTCCACCGCCGGCGGGCAGGAGGCGGTCGCGGAGCGGATCGACCAGCTCCGCGCGTCCCTGGACGACGCGCCGGCCGGGTTGACCGTGGAGGTCACCGGCGGGCCCGCCTTCGCCACCGACCTGACGAAGGTCTTCGCCGGCGCCGACACCACGCTGCTGGCCGTCACCGCCGGCGTCGTGGCGCTGCTGCTGCTCATCACCTACCGCAGCCCGTTCCTGTGGATCGTGCCGCTCGTCGTCGTCGCGGCGACGGAGCAGCTCACGCTGCGCGCCCTCGACACGGTCGTCCCGGCCGTCGGCATCAACCTGCCCGGCGGCGCCGTCACCGGCATCGCCAGCGTCCTCGTCTTCGGCGCCGCCACCAACTACGCGCTGCTGCTCATCGCCCGCTACCGCGAGGAGCTACGCCGCGAGGAGGACCGCTTCGTGGCGATGCGCGCCGCGCTGCGGCGGGTCGCCGAGCCCATCCTCGCCAGCGGCTCCACCGTCGTCCTCGGCGTGCTCACCCTGCTGCTGTCGGAGCAGGAGCTCAACCGCGCCCTCGCCGTGGCCTGCGCCACGGGTGTCGTCCTCGCCATGCTCTCGGCGCTGTTCGTCCTCCCCGCGGTCCTGGTGATCTGCGGGCGCGGCCTGTTCTGGCCGTTCGTGCCCCGGGTCGGCGGGGAGATCCGCGAGGGCCGGCTGTGGGGCCGGCTCGGCGCCGCCGTCGAGCGCCGTCCCGTGCCGGTCGCGCTGCTCGCGACGCTGCTGCTCGCCGGGCTCGCCCTCGGCGGGCTGGGCATCCGCACCGGCCTGTCGGAGACCGAGCAGTTCCGGGTCAAGCCGGAGGCGGTCGCCGGCGCGGAGACCCTCGCGCGGTCCTTCCCCGCCGGCACGACCCAGCCGGTCGCCGTGCTCACCACCCCCTCGGCGGTGCGGGCCGTCGCGGCCACCGCCGCCGGGGTCCCCGGCGTCGCCTCCGCGCGTCCCGGTGAGGCCGGCGCGCAGGTCGCCCAGGTCGACGTCGTGCTGGAGGCCGAGCCCGGGACCGAGGCGGCGAGCCGGGCCGTCGAGGCGCTGCGGGACGCGGTCGCGGCGGTCCCCGGCTCCGCCCCGCCCGCGGTCGAGGGCGCGCCCGCGTTCGACGGCGCGGTGGTCGGCGGCAACGTCGCGGCCACCTACGACGAGAACGAGGCCAACGGCAGGGACCTGCGGCTGATCCTGCCGATCATCCTGCTGCTCGTCGGCGCGGTGCTGGTGCTGCTCCTGCGCGGCCTGGTCGCCCCGCTGCTGCTGGTGCTCACCGTGATCGCGTCGTTCTTCGCCAGCATCGGCGCGTCGTGGCTGCTCTTCGACCACGTGCTCGACATGCCGGCGCTCGACAGCGGCGTCCTGCTGCTGGCCTTCGTGTTCCTCGTGGCGCTCGGCGTGGACTACAACATCTTCCTCGTCACCCGGGCCCGCGAGGACGCCCGGCGCAGCGGCACCCGCGCCGGGATGCTCTCGGCCCTGCGGGTCACCGGCGGCGTCATCACCAGCGCCGGTGTCCTGCTCGCCGCGGTCTTCGCGGTCCTCGGCGTCCTGCCGCTGATCCTGCTGACCCAGATCGGGATCATCGTCTGCATCGGCGTCCTGCTGGACACCCTGCTCGTGCGGACGGTCCTGGTGCCGGCGCTGGCGTTCACGCTCGGCGACCGCTTCTGGTGGCCGGGACGGGTCGCGCGCAGGCCCGCCGGGGACGGCGACGACGCGCCGACGGGACGCGATCAGGTAACCACCCGGGACTGACCGGCCCGCCGGAACGGGGCCGTGGCGCCACCGCCACGGCCCCGTCGCGCGCCCCGGGCACGCCGACCGCCGCGCCGTGAACGCCGGTGGGGGCGAACCTCCTGCGCGGCTCGGCGATGGCGGAGGCGGCTCACGCGTCGGCGCGGGCCGCCACCGGTTCGGGCTCGGCCACGTCGCCGCCCGCCGCCCTGTCACGGGTGGCCCAGGCGACCACGAACAACGCCGTCCAGGCCACCCCGAGCAGCACCGCCGTGGCGCTGCCGCTGGCGGTGCTCAGCCCCAGGTAGAGGCGGGCGCCGACGATGCCGACCACGCCGGCCGCCGCGGCCGTCCAGGCGGCCACCGCCACCGGCCAGCGCGCCCCCCGGGACAGCAGCCAGGCCAGGGTGCAGAGGCTGGCCGCCACCACGGCGTTCTGCGTCGGGAACAGGGCCGCGGCCCCGCCGGCCGGCCCGCCCGCCGTCGGTCCGGCCAGGTCGACCACCACGGCCAGCACCACCAGCGGCACGAACGCCCCGACCGTGCCGACCACGCTGAGCAAATCCGCCCGCCAGGGCCGGTGCCGCCAGGCCAGCACCGCCGCGACGACGGCCACCAGCACGATCAGCGCCGATCCGCGCAGCGCCGAGACCACCGCGAGCGTGACGTCGACCGCCCCGGGCGTACGCCGGTCGGCGAACCAGTCGGCGATCGCGCTGTCGAGCACCGCGAGGCCACTGTGCCGGACCACCGCCCCGAGCACCCAGGCGATGGCGAGCCCGGCCAGGAAGAGCAGCAGCAGGCCCACGACCAGGTTGATCAGCAGCGTCCAGGCCGGCCCGACGTGCATGGCGAGCAGGAAGAACAGCACCCCGTACCGGCTGCTGAGCCAGCGCACCGGCCGCAGTCCCGCCGCCCGGGACGCCAGCGCCCGGGCCGGATCCGGGTTGCGGCCCAGCCACCGCCCCGCCAGCACCACCGCGACCAGCGCGGCCACCAGCACCAGCACCGCGCCGGTGGCCCGCCCGAGCAGCCGGGAGACCGTCTCGTACGACTCGCCGGCCAGGTTGCCGACGAGCACCGAGCCGCCCACCCAGGTCACCACCCCGGCCATGTTCCACGGCGCGAACCGCCGGTACGGCATCCCGGCCGCCCCGGCCAGCCGGGGCACCAGGGTGCGGGCGAAGGCCACCCAGCGGGCGGTGAGCACCCCGCGCCCGCCCAGCCGGCCGAGCATCGCGTCCGCCCGGCTCCACCGCTCGTGACCCACCCGCGCGCCCAGCCGGCCCGCGCGCAGCCGGGGCCCGTGCCGCCGGCCCGCCCGGTACGCCAGTGTGTCGCCGATCACTGCTGCAACGATCATCACCAACAGCGCCGGTACGAGCCGCAGCGTCCCCGCGTACGCTAGGAAGCCGACCAGCAACAGGGTCGCCTCGCCCGGCACCAGCAGACCGAAGATCACGGCGGTCTCCCCCGCGACGACAATCGCGGCGATCACATAGATCAGCAGGGGCGGCAGGCCCTGCAGCGAGGTCAGCAGGTCGTGCATCGGGCCCCCATTCCCACGGGGGTCAGCATGCCAGGCGCTGAAACGGTCGGAACATCAGTTCCGGCAGAGATCCGGGTCATCTGGGGGTAACACCCCCCGACGCGTGCCCGGCAACCGCAGACAGGAGTATGGAGGGTATGCAGCTTCGCACCGACCTCCGCAACGTCGCCATCATCGCCCACGTCGACCACGGCAAGACGACCCTGGTCGACGCCATGTTGCGGCAGGCCGGCGCCTACGGCGCCCGCGGCGAGGTAACCGAACGGGTCATGGACTCGATGGACCTCGAACGGGAAAAGGGCATCACCATCCTGGCCAAGAACACCGGCGTGCGGTACATGCCGGCCGACGGCTCCGACCCGGTGACCATCAACATCATCGACACCCCCGGCCACGCCGACTTCGGCGGCGAGGTCGAACGCGGCCTGACCATGGTCGACGGCGTGGTGCTGCTGGTGGACGCCAGTGAGGGCCCCCTGCCGCAGACCCGGTTCGTGCTCCGCAAGGCGCTCAAGGCGCGCATGCCGATCATCCTGGTGATCAACAAGGTGGACCGCCCCGACGCCCGGATCAAGGAGGTCGTGGACGACACCTACGAGCTCTTCCTCGACCTGGACGCCGACGAGGAGCAGATCGACTTCCCGATCGTCTACGCCTGCGCCCGCGACGGCATCGCCTCGCTGACCCAGCCCGCCGACGGCTCGGTCCCCGACGACAGCAGCAGCCTGGAGCCCCTGTTCCGCACCCTGCTGGACACCATCCCGCCGCCCTCGTACGAGGAGGAGGCGCCGCTGCAGGCGCACGTCACCAACCTCGACGCCTCCCCGTTCCTCGGCCGGCTGGCGCTGTGCCGGGTGCGGCAGGGCACCATCAACAAGGGCCAGACGGTGGCCTGGTGCCGCACCGACGGCAGCACCCAGCGGGTCCGCATCTCCGAGCTGCTGATGACCGAGGGCCTGGAGCGCAAGCCGGCCGACTCGGCGGGCCCCGGCGACATCATCGCCGTCGCCGGCATCCCCGAGATCATGATCGGTGAGACCCTGGCCGACGCGGAGGACCCGCGCCCGCTGCCGCTGATCACCGTCGACGAGCCGGCCATCTCGATGACCATCGGCACCAACACCTCGCCGCTGGTCGGCCGGGTCAAGGGCGCCAAGGTCACCGCCCGGATGGTCAAGGACCGGCTCGACAAGGAGCTGGTCGGCAACGTGTCGCTGCGGGTGCTGCCCACCGAGCGCCCCGACGCGTGGGAGGTGCAGGGCCGTGGCGAGCTGGCGCTGGCCATCCTGGTGGAGCAGATGCGCCGCGAGTCGTTCGAGCTGACCGTCGGCAAGCCGCAGGTCGTCACCCGGGAGATCGACGGCAAGACCTGCGAGCCGGTCGAGCGGCTCACCATCGACGCCCCGGAGGAGTACCTCGGCGCGATCACCCAGCTGCTGGCGACCCGCAAGGGCCGGATGGAGCAGCTGGTCAACCACGGCACCGGCTGGATCCGGATGGAGTGGCTGGTCCCGGCCCGGGGCCTGATCGGCTTCCGCACCGAGTTCCTCACCGACACCCGGGGCACCGGCATCCTGCACCACGTCTTCGAGTCGTACGAGCCGTGGTTCGGCGAGCTGCGCACCCGCAACAACGGCTCGCTGGTCGCCGACCGGTCCGGCGCCGTCACGTCGTTCGCCATGATCAACCTGCAGGAGCGCGGCCAGCTCTTCGTCGACCCGACCACCGAGGTGTACGAGGGCATGATCGTCGGGGAGAACTCCCGCTCCGACGACATGGACGTCAACATCACCAAGGAGAAGAAGCTCACCAACATGCGCGCGTCGACCTCCGACGAGACCGAGAAGCTGATCCCGCCGCGCAAGCTGTCGCTGGAGCAGGCCCTCGAGTTCTGCCGCGAGGACGAGTGCGTCGAGGTGACCCCGGTCGCCATCCGGATCCGCAAGGTGGTGCTCGACCAGCAGCTCCGCGGTCGGGCCGCCGCCCGCCGCAAGCACGCCGGCTGACGTACGACGGCAGTCTCTCCCGGAGCCCGGACCGCGCCACGCGGTCCGGGCTCCGCCCGTCAGGGCCCCGGCGGCGTGGGTGCTGCTCCGTCGCCGCCCCGGACCACGTCAGGCGGGGCGGCGTGGGCGTCAGGCCAGGGGGCGGCGCGGGCGCCAGGCAGCCGGCGCGGGCGTCAGGCCAGGGGGCGGCGCGGGCGTCAGGCGGGGCGGGTGGCGAGGAAGGCGAACAGGTCGGGCACCCGGCCGGACCCCGCCTCGGTGGTGCGGACCAGCGTCAGGCCGGCGTCGGTGACCGCGTTGAGCAGGCCGGCCATCGGGACGTGCCAGGCGCCGACGCGCACCCGCACCCCGTGCGGCGACCAGGCCCGGAAGCTGCGCTCCCGGTCGGCGTAGCCGCCGTCGATCACGATCCGCGCCGGATCGGAGCGGTCGGCGAACGCCCCCACGAAACACGGGTGCACCCCCACGTGCACGAACCGCCCACCGGGCGCGAGCACCCGCGCCGCCTCGGCGATCACCGCCGCGTAGTCGGGCACGTCGGTGTGGGCCAGCACGCACGCCACCGCCGACACCGAGGCGTCGGCCACCGGCAGCGCCGCCGCGTCGGCACGGGCCACCGGCAGGCGCGCGCGGGCGTGCCGCAGCTGCCCGCCGGAGAGGTCCATCCCCACCGGATCCCAGCCCAGCCGGCGCAGCTCCGCCGCCTGGAGCCCCGTGCCGCAGCACAGGTCGAGGCAGCGGCCGGGGCCGGGACCGAGCAGGTCGCGGAGTTGGCCGCGGACCCGGGTCATGTAGTCGCTGGACGTGTCGGTGGCGAACGCCTCGTACCAGTCGGCGTGCGCGTCGTAGGCGGCAACCGTCATCCCCGCACGGTACGGCCGAACGCCCCGACCCGCCGCCCCGTCGGCGATCCGTTACGGTCAGCCGCATGACCTGGGACGAGCTCGACGCCCATCTGGACGGGGTGCCCGGCACGGTGTCGGCGTACGTGGGGCGGGTCGGCGCCACCCCCACCTGGACCCGGCACGCCGACGCGACCCACTACGCGGCCAGCACCATGAAGGCAGCGGTGCTCGTCGCGCTGCACCGCGCCGCCGAGGCCGGCGCCCTCGACCTGGACGCCCCGGTGCCGGTGCGCAACGAGTTCGACTCGGCGCTGCCCGGCGCGCCCCGGTTCTCCTGCGCCCGGCACTACGACAACGACGAGGCGGTCTGGGAGCGCGTCGGCGCCGAGGCGACACTGCGCTGGCTCGCCCACCGCATGATCGTCCGCTCCAGCAACCTCGCCACCAACCTGGTCATCGGCCACGTCGGACTGCCGGCGGTGGCACGGGTGTGGGACCTCGCCGGGGCCCGGCACAGCGTCACCGGCCGCGGCATCGAGGACTTCGCGGCCCGCGAGGCGGGCGTCACCAACCTCGTCACCGCCGCCGACCTCGCCGCGTTGCTCGGTGCGCTGGCTGCCGGCGCGGACACCCCGGGTCCGCTGGCCTCGCCGGCCGGCTGCGCCGCCATGCTCGACGTGCTGTTCGCCCAGGAACACCGCGAGGACCTGGCCGCCGGGCTGCCCGAGGGCACCCGCATCGCGCACAAGAACGGCTGGGTGCGCGGCGTGCGGCACGGCGCCGGGGTGGTCTTCCCCGACGACGCGCCGCCGTACGCCGTCGTCGTCTGCACCACCACCGACCTCGCCGACGGCGGCCCCAGCGGCGAGGAGGACGACGACGCCTGCCGGCTGATCGCCCGGGTGTCCGCCGCCGCCTGGGCCGCCCGGCGCGACCTGACCTGAGGCCTTACTCCAGCAGGTGTGCCCGCAGCGCCGTCACCAGGTCGTCGGTCACGCCGAGCCCGTCGCGCAGGTACGCGCCGAACGACCCGTGCGCCCGGCGCACCTCCGCGTACGCGGCGTCCAGGTACTCCTCGCGCACTTCCAGCACCGGGCGCACCGCCTCGACGTCCAGTTCCGGCATCCGCCGCCGCATCGCCTCCAGCAGGACCTCCCGCAGGCTCTCGGTCAGCCGGTTGTTCGCCAGGTAGTCCGCCCGGATCGCCGCCTCGTCCACGCCGAGCGCGCTGAGCAGCAGCACCGTCAACCAGCCCGTGCGGTCCTTCCCCGCCGAGCAGTGGTAGACCAGCGGCAGGTTCTCCGCCTGGGCCGCCAGCCGCACCGCCGTGCCGAAGTTCGCCCGCGCCGACTCCCCGCTGACGAACCAGCGGTAGATCGCCGCCATCGCCGCCGGCGTGCCCTGCTCCGCCAGGCCCGCGTACGCGCCCAGGTCGTGCCCGAGCAGCACCGCCGAGACGTACGTGAAGACGGGGTGCTCGGCGTCGTGCACCGGCAGGTGCACCACCCGCGGCTGACCGGTCAGCCGGTCCGGTGGGGCGACCGCCGTCTCCGAGTGGTCCCGCAGGTCGACCACGCAGGCCGGGCCGAGCTTGGCCAGCACCGGCAGGTCCTCGTCGGTCAGCCGACCCAGCGCCGGCGTGCGGATCAGCGCCCCCGGGCGCACCCTCCGGCCGTCGGCGCCGACCAGGCCGCCGAGGTCCCGCGCGTTCGGCGCGCCCACCAGTTCCCAGTCCCGCCCGCTCATGCCGGCGCTCCGCTGCGCCCCGTGCCGCCACGGGGCACCACCGCCCCGCGCCCGATGATTCGCCCGATCCGCTCGCTCATGCCGGCCTCCCCTTCGCCTGCCCGTGCCCGTATAGGGTGCCGCACATGACGATCGCGGCGGTACGCACCCACCGGCTCTCTGCGCCCCTGCACACGCCGTTCGTGACCGCGCTGCGCCGCACCACCACCGTGGAGACCCTGGTCGTGGAGGTGGTCGATGCCGACGGGCGGTCCGGCTTCGGCGAGGCGCCGCAGGTGTGGCAGGTCACCGGGGCGTCGGTCGCCGGTTCCGAGGCGTGCGTCCGCGAACTGCTCGGCCCGGCGCTCACCGGCCGCGACGCCGACGACCTGGTGGCCCGCTGCACCGAGGTGCAACGGGCGGTCGTCGGCAACGAGGCGGCCAAGGCGGCCGTCGACGTCGCGCTGCACGACCTGGCCGCGCGGCGGCTCGGCGTACCGCTGGTGCGGCTGCTCGGGGGCACCGCCCTGCGGGTGCCCACGGACGTCACGCTCGCCGCGGGCGACGCGGTGGACCTGGCGGCGGCGGCCCGGCAGCGGCGGGCGGAGGGCTTCGGCGTGCTGAAGCTGAAGGTGGGCACCGACGCGGCCGGCGACCTGGAGCGGGTCCGCGCGGTGCGTGCCGCCGTCGGCGACGGGGTCCGCATCCGGCTGGACGCCAACCAGGGCTGGACCCCGCGCGAGGCGGTCCGGGTGATCCGGGGCGTCGAGGACGCCGGGCTGGACGTGGAACTGGTCGAGCAGCCGGTCGCCCGCTGGGACCTGGACGGGCTGGCCTGGGTCAGCGACCGGGTGGACGTGCCGATCCTCGCCGACGAGTCGGTCTTCGGCGTCCGCGACCTGGTCGAGGTGATCCGCCGCCGGGCCGCCGACATGGTCAACGTCAAGCTCGCCAAGTGCGGCGGCCTGCATCCGGCCCGGACGCTGCTCGACCTCGCCGCCGCGCACGGCCTCGGCACCGTCGTCGGGTCGATGATGGAGAGCCAGGTGGGCATCGGCGCCGCCGCGAGCCTGGTGGGCGCCTACGGCACCACCGCGGTGGCCGACCTGGACGCCGCCTGGTGGCTGGCCTGGTCGCCGGTGCGCGGCGGCCTGCGGTACGACGGTGCCACCGTCGTGCTGCCGGACGCGCCGGGCCTGGGCATCAGCTCCGTGACTGAAGTAAAGATGCAGACTGCCGGTTGATGCTCGTCGAAAACTTTCATATGGTCGCGGGGACATTCGGCGCGAGCTGGGGGTGGACGTGGAGCTGCAACCGGGCCGGGAGGCCGTGGTCCGGGTCGCGGTCGCGACCCTCTGGAGCTGCCCCGAGGCGGTACGACCCGTCGACGGCCCCGCCCTGGCCGCGCGTACGGACATCGCCGCCTGGATCTCCGGCATGGACACCGACCAGCAGGTCGGCGACTGCGTACTGAGCCAACTGCTGCTCGGCGAGCGGGTGCTGGTCACCGAAGTGCGCCCGGACGGCTGGGCCCACGTGGTGGCGGTCGAGCAGCCGGCCCCCCGGCTGCACCCGCGCGGCTACCCCGGCTGGCTGCCCGCCGAGCAGCTGGTCGCCGGGGCCGGCGCCCCCGAGGCGGACCCGCTCGTGGTCGACGCCACCGTCACCGCGCTGCGTGACGCGCCGGGCGGCGCCGAACTGCTGTCCGGGGTGATCCTGGGCACCCGGCTGATCCCGGCCGGGTCGGCGGTCGACGGCTGGCAGCCGGTGCACGCGCCCGGCCACTCCGCGCCGCTCTGGCTGCCCGCCGGCGACGCGGTGCCGGTGCCCACCGCGCCTCCGTCGGCCGAGGAGGTGCTGGCCGTCGCGCAGCGCCTTATCGACGTCGTCTACATCTGGGGCGGGGTGTCGGCGTACGGCATCGACTGCTCCGGCCTGGTCCACCTGGCCTGGCGGCGGCTCGGCGTGCTGCTGCCGCGCGACGCCAGCGACCAGGCGACGGTGACCACGCCGGTGCCGCTGGGCGCGGAACGCCCCGGCGACCTCTACTTCTTCGCCCGCCCCGGGCGGCGGATCCACCACATCGGGATCGTCACCGCCGACCCGCGCCCCGGCGACGACCGGCGGATGCTGCACGCCTGCTACCTGCAACGCCGGGTGCTGGAGGAGCGACTGCCCGACGAGCGCACCGCCACCCTGGTCGGCGTGCACCGCGTCTGACCCGCGTACGGCACGAGAGGGGGCGCCCCGGTGGGGCGCCCCCTCTCGTCGCGTCGCGTACGCCTCAGTGGCGGGCGTCGGTCAGCACCCGCCGCCGGTCGCGGGAGGACTTGACCAGGCTGGCCACGGTGGCCACCGCGAGGGTGCCGAGGATGATCGTCAGTGAGAGCCAGATCGGGATGTGCGGAGCCCAGGAGACGTGCTCGCCGCCGTTGATGAACGGCAGCTTGTTGTCCGCGAGGGCCTCCAGCACCAGCTTGACGCCGATGAAGCCGAGCACCACGGCCAGGCCGTAGCTGAGGTAGATCAGGCGGCTGAGCAGGCCACCGAGCAGGAAGTAGAGCTGCCGCAGGCCCATCAGCGCGAAGACGTTGGCGGTGAAGACCAGGTACGGCTCCTGGGTGATGCCGAAGATCGCCGGGATCGAGTCGAGCGCGAAGATCAGGTCGGTGGTGCCGATGGCGATCATGACGATCAGCATCGGGGTGAAGATCCGCTTGCCCTTCGCCGTGTGGGTGGTCAATTTGGCGCCGTCGTAGTCCCGGGAGATCGGCAGGGCCTTGCGGCTCCACCGGATCAACAGGTTCTCGGAGAACTCGTCCTCGTCGGGCTCGCCCTGCCGGGCGAGGTTGATCGCGGTGTAGATCAGGAACGCGCCGAAGATGTAGAACACGAAGGAGAACTGGGAGATCAGCGCCGCGCCGGCCGCGATGAAGCCGCCCCGCATGACCAGCGCCAGCACGATGCCGATGAGCAGCACCTTCTGCTGGTACTGCCGGGGCACCCCGAACCGCGCCATGATGATCACGAAGACGAACAGGTTGTCGACCGAGAGGCTGTACTCGGTCAGCCAGCCGGTGTAGAACTGCCCGGCCGCGCTGGCCCCGGAGGCCAGCCAGACGCCACCGCCGAAGATCAGTGCCAGAGCGACGTAGAAGCCGACCCAGAGGCTCGACTCACGCACGCTGGGCTCGTGCGGCCGCCGACCGACGATCAGCAGATCCACGAGCAGGATCCCGGTCAGGGCGACGAGCGTCCCCACCCAGACCAGTCCGGACACGTCCAAGGTTCATTCCTCCGGCAGACACGCAACGACGGGCACACCGTACGCCCTTCGTGGACGCGGTGTGCCGGCGACGCTGACTCTGGTGACTGTCGGAGGTCTCTTCCGTCACCGTCCCCGAGGGGGCGGCGACCGACGGGCCGGGTCGTGCGTCCAGGGATCGGCGCTCGACCGTGCTGACGACTCCGTCGCGGGGGAATACTCCCCTCCTCGCCCGCCATTCTGACCCACCGCCGCCAGTGGCCGCATCCCGGGTCGTGAGTGTCCTTTCCCACCCCGACGCATCGATGCTGGTGGGCGGCGGGGCATCGAGACCGGCCGCACCATCCGTAGAGCATCCTAGGAGGCTAGTGCTCCGAATCGGGCGCGACCAGCGGATCGGCGAGCGACCAGCCCGCCGCCAGCACCGCGTCGCAGGCGGCCACCGCCCGGGCCAGGCGCCGCCGGTGCGGGCCGGCCAGCTCGACCACCGGCACCCCGCAGCCGGCCAGTTCCGCCCGGAACCGCCCCGTCATCCACGCCCGCAGGTGCTCGCCGTCGCGCAGCCCGTCGTCGTCGAAGGGCACCCCGACGTGGTCGGTCAGCAGGTACAGCGCGGGACGCCGGGCCGCCGCGCGCACCCGCGCCGACGTCGACCCCAGGTACCGCTCCTCCCAGACGGCGGTGGCCCGCGCGTCCGTGTCGCAGAACAGCAGCGGACCGCACGAGCGCGCCGCGGCGTCCTCCGCCGCCTGCTGCTCCCGGACCACCTCGGCGAAGTCGTCGCGGTCCCAGGCCACGTCGAAGACCGTGGCCGCCGGATCCCGCCCGCGCAGCCGGGCCAGCTTCCGCGCGGTCAGCTCCCGGCCGTACTCCGGGACCCAGCGGGTGCCGTAGTGCGCGGCGAGGGCGGCGGCCATCGTGGTGGTGCCGGTCGACTCCGCGCCGAGCACCACCACCCGCCGGACGAACCACGCCCGCACCGGCGCGCTGAGCCGGTCCCAGTGGCCCGCCGGGTCCGCGCGCACCGCCGTCCCCGACACGGGCACGCCGCGCCGCCCCGGATCCACGCAGACCGACGCGGCGTCGAACCGCCGGGCCAGTTCCTCGCCGTACGCCTCGGAGGAGAAGACGGCGTCCACCGGCGCCCCGCCCAGCGCCTCGCGGAACACCGCGCAGTGCAGGTCCCAGACCCCCGGGTCGGCGTAGTCCACCGGGTGGTCGTCGTACCGGCCCACGAAACGGACCCACGGGGTGCCCGCGTGCACCTCGCGCAGCCAGTCCAGCCGCAGCGCGAGCGGGATCGACTCCCGGCGGGACGGTGCCACCACCACGGTGACGGCCGCGCAGCGGGCGGCGGCGGCCTCGATCAGCGCGTGGTGGCCCGCGTGCGGCGGATAGAACTTGCCCACCACCATCGCGTGCCGGAACTCCGGCGCCGCCGGCCCGGCGCCGACGCCCGCCGCCGTCAGGCCGTCTGCGGGGCTCGCCCCGGTCACGCCGTCCGCGGGGCTCACCCCGGTCACGCCGTCGCCGGGGCCGGGCCCGGGGGCACCGGGGTCGGGGCGGCGCGGCGCCGCAGGTCCGCCCGCCACTCGCGCAGCCCGAGCACGCAGAGCCCGAGGAAGATCACGTAGAGGGCCGCCGTGAGGTACAGGCCCTTGTAGGCGTAGAGCGGGATGTAGATCAGGTCGGCGGCGATCCACAGCCACCAGCTCTCCACCCGCTTGCGGGTCTGCCCGTACGTCGCCAGCAGCGACAGCGCGGTGGTCAGCGCGTCCGGCAGCGGCACGGTGGAGTCGGTGGCCCCGTCCAGCAGCGCCCAGAGCCCGCCGGTCAGCACCACGCCCGCCGCCGCCAGCGCCCACCACTCCCCGCGCCCGGTCCGGCCGACCGTGAGCCGGGTGCGCCGCTCGCCGCCGTACAGCCACGCCCACCAGCCGTACAGGCCCAGGCCGACGTAGACGACCTGGAGGCCGGCGTCGGCGTAGAGGCCCGCCGTCCAGAACAGCAGCATCAGCAGCAGCACGTTGGCGATGCCGACCGGCCAGTTGGCGATCCGCTGCCGGGCCACCAGCCAGACGTTGAGCACCCCGGTGGCGAAGCCCAGCAGCTCCGCCCAGGTGGTGCCGGTGCCGGCCACGGTGAACGCCGTACCGGTCAGCCAGTCGATCATTCGCCTCCCCTTTCCGCGCGCCCACCCTAGATCCGCCCGGCCTGCGGGAACAGGCCCCCGCGGCGGCCGGCCCGCACGGCGGCGTGAAAGGCTGCCGGGCATGGTGCTTGAGGTCGCGCTCATCGACGTACTGCCGGGACACGAGGACGAGTTCGCCGCCGCGTACGCCAAGGGGCATCCGGTGCTCGCCGGCACGCCCGGCTGCCGGTCGGTGCGGATGACCCGGGGCGTCGAGTCCCCGAGCCGGTTCGTGCTGCTGGTCGAGTGGGACTCCGTCGAGGCGCACAACGACAACTTCCGCGCCACCGAGCGCTTCGCGCAGTGGCGGGCGCTGATCGGCCCCTACTTCGCCAACCCGCCGCTGGTCGAGCACTTCGTGGACGTGCCGGCCTGAGCTGTCGTACCCCTGTCCTAGGGTGCGCCGTGCACGCGTCGGCCGCCGGTCCCGACGGGCTCGGGGGCGCCGGGCCCGGTTGCCGCGCGGAGATATCCGCTGGCCCCCGGTCGCCGATGCCGGTTGACTGGCCACCATGACGCAGCGGGTGGCCCTCGTGACGGGCGTGAGTCGTCGGATCGGCATCGGCGCGGCGGTCGCCCGCACACTCGCCGCGGACGGCTGGCGGCTGCTGCTCACCGGCCTGCCGGAGTTCGACGACGCCCAGCCCTACGGCGGTGATCCCGAGGGCGTGCCGGCCCTGCTGGAGGAGCTGGGCGACGCCGGGCACGTCCGCGCCGACCTGCTCGACCCGGCCGCGCCCGCCGGCCTGGTCGCCGAGGCGCTACGCCGGCACGGCCGGCTCGACGCGGTGGTCGCCGTGCACGCCTACTGCACCGACACGCCGTTCGGCGCGCTGGATCCGGCCGAGATCGACCGGCACCTGCTGGTCAACGTGCGGGCCACGCTGCTGCTCGCCGAAGCGTTCGCGGGGGCGTTCACCGCCGGATCGGGTGGCCGGCTGGTGCTCTTCTCCACCGGCCAGCGCCTCGGCCCGATGCCGCAGACCCTCGCCTACGCGGTCAGCAAGGCGGCCGTGGAGAACGCGACCTTCCAGCTCTCCCCGCTGCTGATGCCACGGGGCATCACCGTCAACTGCGTCCACCCGGGCCCGACCGACACCGGATACGCCTCGCCCGAGGCGTACGCCGAGGTCGCCAAGCTCTTTCCGAGCGGACGCTGGGGCACGCCGCAGGACGCCGCCCGGCTGGTGCGGTTCCTCTGCTCGTCCGACGCCGACTGGATCACCGGTCAGGTGATCGACTCGGAGGGCGGCTTCCGCCGCCACCTGTGAGCCTGGCTCAACCGGCGGCGAGCCGGTCCAGCGCCACGAGGGTCTCCTCCGGGCCGAGGGCCGCGTCCAACAGCCAGCCGGTGAGCTGCTCGTAGCGGTCGACGTCGGCGGCCGTCACCAGCCGCACGTCGGTGGTCAGCGCCTCCAGCATCACCGTGCGCGGGTCGGCCGGGTCAGGGAACGAGTAGCAGGAGTACGGCGTGAGCGGCTGCGCCCCGCCCCGCGCGGCGACGCCCCGGGGCAGCAGCCGGATCGTCACGTGCGGCAGGGCGGCCAGCTCGACCAGGTGCCCCAGCTGCTCCCGCCACACCTGCGGCGGGGTGTCGCCGGCGTCGCAGGCCGCCTCGGCGAGCAGCGCCGTGTAACGGGGCGGGTGCGTCCGCCGCAGCACCTCGTGCCGCAGCCCCCGGGCGCGCACGTCGGCCTCCACGTCGAGGGCCGGGTCGAGCAGCCGGCCGGCGGCGATCCGCAGCCGCGCGTACGCCGGGGTCTGGAGCAGCCCCGGCACGACGGCGGGCTGCCAGTCCACGATGCTCGCCGCGCCCGCCTCCAGTTCGGCGTAGGTGCGCTGCCGCTCGCCCATCTCCCCCAGCGCCTTCCACCAGCCCCGGCTGGTGGCGGCGTCGCGGGCGATGACGATGAGCGCGTCGCGCTGCGGCGGCGGCACCTCGTAGACGTCGAGCAGGTCGAGCACGTCGGCCAGGTCCGGCCGGCTCTGCCCCAGCTCGATGCGGGACAGCTTCGAGGTGGAGGCCCAACCCAGCCGGTCGCAGACCTGTTCCAGGGTCAGCGCCTCCCGCCGGCGCAGCTGACGCAACTCGGCGCCCAGCCGGGCGCGACGAATGACCGGACTCGTTGGCAACGGCATCCCCAGCCTCCCCACCGAGGGAGAGTAGGGCAGGACGATCACTCAGCGCAATAGCTTGCTCGCGTACCGCAACTGAAGCCACTCGCCCCGGCCCCCACGCGGGTCCGCGTCGCGCGTCGGTCAGGGGCGGTACGTGCCGAACGACCAGACGTTTCCCGCCAGGTCACGGGCGGCGTAGTCGCGGGAGCCGTAGTCGGTGTCGAAGGGCTCGCGGACGATCTCGGCACCGGCCGCCCGGGCACGGGCGTGGTGCGCGTCGAGATCATCCACCGCCACGTACACCGACCACTCCTCGTCGCCGGGGCGGGGGGCGGAGTCGGGTCGTTCACCCACCATGATCATCCCAGTGTCGAGGACGAGCTCGGCGTGCGCCACGGAACCGTCGGGCGCGTCGTGGACGGCGTGCACGGTGAACCCGAACGCCGCGCAGAGCCAGTCGATGGCAGGGCGCGCGTCCCGGTAGCGGAAGATCGGGTAGATGGTTCGCATGCCCCGATTCTGCCGGTGGGACGGTCAGCCGGGATTGGACGAATGTGACCTGGCGAGCAGCGCGGCCGGGGTGTCGCCGGCGAACTCACGGAAGTCGCGGATCAGGTGGGACTGGTCGTAGTAGCCGCAGCGCACGGCCAGATCCGCCCAGCCGCCGGCCACCCCCGGGTCCTCCGCCCCGACGAGCGCCTCCGGCACGCCCGGCCCCGCGCCCAGGGCCGCGTACGCGCGGTGGAAGCGCAGCAGCCGGGCAACGGTCTTCGGTGACAGGCCGACCTCCTGGCGGAACCGCACGGCGAAGTGACGGCGGCTCCAGCCCAGCTCCTCGGCGAGCGACCCCACGCCGACCTGCCCGCCGCTGTCGGCCAGCCGCTGCCAGGCCCAGCCCAGCCGCGCGTCGACCGGGCCGGCCGTCGCCAGCCGGACGGCCAGCGCGGCGTCGAGCAGGGCGAACCGGGCCGACCAGCTCTCAGCGGCGGCGAGGCGGCACCGCAACCGGCCCCACCACCCTCCCGGCAGGTGCTCGACCGCCACCGCCCGGTTGGCCAACTCCCCGAGGGGCAGCCCGAGGATCCGCCGGGCCGCCAGCGGGGCCAGCAGCAGCTCCACCCCCTCGCCCATGCCGACGGTACGGGTCGCGCAGTAGGCGTCGAAGGTGCCGGCGACGAACGAGTCGACCCGGTAGGCGCTGCGCTCGGCGCTGCGCGGGTCGACGATGTCGAGCGGGGCGCCCCAGCCGAGGATGACCACCACGAACGCCCCGGCCACCTCCCGGCGGACGAGGGGTTGCGCCGCCCACTCCCGGTAGCCGAGGTAGCGGTCCACGAAGGGACGCAGCCGGATCTCGGGGACACCGACGACCAGTTCGCCGACCCCGCCGTCCGCCCCGCCCATCACCGACCCCCCGTCGTCACCGCAGGACTGTGCGCGTGCCGCTGCCGTTCCCGGCGCGCCACCGGCGCCGATCGGGGATCACTTCACGCCGGTGGCGTCCATGCCGCGCAGCTCCTTCTTGAGGTCGGCGACCTCGTCGCGGATCCGGGCGGCCAGCTCGAACTGGAGCTCCCGGGCCGCGGCCAGCATCTGGTCGTTGAGCTCCTGGATGAGCTGGGCCAGCTCGGCCCGGGCCATCCCCTCCCGCGCGGGCCCGGCGCCGCCGGTCCGGGCGCGGCTGCGGGTCTCCTTGACCGGCGCCTTGCCCCGGGAGAGCTGCCGCACCGCACCGCCGACCCGGCTGTTCTCGGTGTCCTCCGCCTCGCGGTAGATGTCGTCGAGAATGTCGTGGATCTTCTTGCGCAGCGGCTCGGGACTGATGCCGTGGGCCTCGTTGTGCGCGATCTGCTTGTCCCGCCGCCGGTTGGTCTCCCCGATCGCCTCGGCCATCGACGGAGTGATCTTGTCGGCGTACATGTGCACCTGACCGGAGACGTTCCGCGCCGCCCGGCCGATGGTCTGGATCAGCGACCGGCCGCTGCGCAGGAAGCCCTCCTTGTCGGCGTCGAGGATGGCCACCAGCGACACCTCCGGCAGGTCGAGACCCTCCCGGAGCAGGTTGATGCCGACCAGCACGTCGTAGTCGCCCTTGCGCAGCTCCCGCAGCAGCTCCACGCGGCGCAGCGTGTCGACCTCGGAGTGCAGGTAGCGCACCCGGATGCCGTTCTCCAGGAGGTAGTCGGACAGGTCCTCGGCCATCTTCTTGGTCAGCGTGGTGACCAGCACCCGCTCGTCGCGCTCGGTGCGCAGCTTGATCTCGTGCATGAGGTCGTCGATCTGGCCCTTGGTGGGCTTGACGACGACCTCCGGGTCGATCAGACCGGTGGGCCGGATCACCTGCTCGACGAACTCGCCCTGGGCCTGCTCCAGCTCCCACGGGCCGGGCGTCGCGGAGAGGAAGACCATCTGGCCCACCCGCTCCAGGAACTCGTCGAAGCGCAGCGGCCGGTTGTCGGCGGCGCTGGGCAGCCGGAAGCCGTGGTCGATCAGCATCCGCTTGCGGGACGCGTCGCCCTCATACATGCCGCCGATCTGCGGGATGGTCACGTGCGACTCGTCGACGACCGTCAGGAAGTCGTCGGGGAAGTAGTCGAGCAGGCAGTGCGGCGGACTGCCCGGCAGCCGGCCGTCCATGTGCATCGAGTAGTTCTCGATGCCGGAGCAGAACCCGACCTGGCGCATCATCTCGATGTCGTAGGTGGTGCGCATCCGCAGCCGCTGCGCCTCCAGCAGCTTGCCCTGCCGCTCCAGCTCGGCCAGCCGCTCGGCCAGCTCGGCCTCGATGTCGCGGATCGCCCGCTCCATCCGCTCCGGCCCGGCCGCGTAGTGGGTGGCCGGGAAGATCACCAGCCCGTCGACCTCCTTGACCACGTCGCCGGTGAGCGGGTTGAGGTAGTAGAGCTTCTCCACCTCGTCGCCGAAGAGCTCGATCCGCACGGCCAGCTCCTCGTAGGCCGGGATGATCTCCAGCGTGTCGCCGCGGACCCGGAAGGTGCCCCGGTTGAAGGCCATGTCGTTGCGCGTGTACTGGATGTCGACCAGCCGGCGCAGCAGCTGGTCGCGGTCCAGCTCCTGCCCGACCGCGACCCGCACGGCGCGGTCGAGGTATTCCTCCGGGGTGCCCAGGCCGTAGATCGCCGAGACGGTGGCCACCACGATCACGTCGCGGCGGGTGAGCAGCGACATGGTCGCCGAGTGCCGCAGCCGCTCGACCTCCTCGTTGATCGAGGAGTCCTTCTCGATGTAGGTGTCGGTCTGCGGGATGTAGGCCTCGGGCTGGTAGTAGTCGTAGTAGGAGACGAAGTATTCGACCGCGTTGTGCGGCAGCAGCTCGCTGAACTCCTTGGCCAGCTGCGCGCAGAGCGTCTTGTTGGGCGCCAGCACCAGCGTGGGCCGTTGCACCCGCTCGATCAGCCACGCGGTGGTGGCGCTCTTGCCGGTGCCGGTCGCGCCGAGCAGCACCGTGTTGCGGTCGCCGCGTCGGACCCGACGCTCCAGGTCGTCGATGGCCGCCGGCTGGTCGCCGGCCGGCTGGAACTCGCTGATGACCTGGAAACGGCCGTCGAGCCGGGGAATGTCGAGCGCCATGACCCCAACGGTACGCCGGGGGTCCGACACCGCGGCGCGACTACGCCCGGTCCGTGATCGGCTTCAATATTCGCATTGTGTGGCGCATCTCACCGGACTACGCTCTCCGTGTAGGCCGCTCGCGGCGGCCGACCGGGCAGGTGGCCAGGCCGTCACGGCCGGCCCGCCCCCGGCACAGGGTCGCAGCACCCGGCACACCCGGCGTGCGCACCCGACGTGGTCGCGCGTGAGGCGCTGACCGGCCGCCGCGAGCGCCCCTGCTCGTCACCCCACGGGGGTGAATCCCGTTCAACCTCCCGTGGAGACCTCCGCCGCCCGTTCCGGCCCGCCTGACCCGCCGCAGGGCCCGCCGACGCACGACGACGCGCACACCGGCGGCATCCCACGGGTGGTGACCGGCCGCCGGCGTACCGTCCTGCTGGTGCTCGCGGCCGTGGCCGTGCTCTCCGCCGCCGCGCTGGTCGTGGGGCTGGCGAACTGGGCGCCCGAGCGGCCGGAGCAGCCGAGGGCGCTGACGGGCGACGAGCGCGAGCGACTGGCCGCGATGCGGGTCACCAACTACCGGGACCTGCGGGCCGGGGTACGCGTCACCGCGGGCACCGGCGCGGCGCGTACCGAACTGGTCGGCTGGGTCGACTGGTCCCGGCCGCTGGTCTACCTCGACGTCGGCGGGCCCGGCGCGGGCGCCGAGCGCGGGCTGCTCCAGGCCACCCCGACGGTGGTCCTGCTGCGCCCCGACCCGACGGCGGTGCCGACCCCCGCGCCGCCCCCGCTGGTGCCGCCGGCGGACCGCTGGCGGCTGCACGACCCGCCCGCCGGACGGGGGCTGGCCGCCGTGCTCGACCTGCTCTTCCGCCTCGCCTCCGACCGCCCGGAGCCGCCGGCCGACGCCACGCGCCGGATCGGTGGGGCCACGGTCGGGGCGGCACCCGTCGACATCCTCGAGGCACCGCCGCCCGGCCCCGGCGTCCCGCCCCCGAACGGGCTCCCCCGCTACTGGCTCGACCACGACGCGCGGCTGCACCGGCTGGAGACCGGGCTGGCCGGCGTCGGCCCGGTGACCGTGCAGCTGAACCGGACCGACCGGCCCACGCTGCGGCCGGTCGACGCCCTCGGCGGCCGTCCCGGGCAGCCCCGCGCCCTGACCGCCGTCGAGCGGGGCCGGCTGGACCGGTTGCCCGCCCGGCTGCGCGCCCGTGGCGGCGCCGCCGTGGCCCTGACCGCGCCCGTCGCCGCCGCCACGAACCTGCGCGGAGCCGGCTGGGTGAGCTGGAGCGGGCGGGCGGCCTACCTGACCGTCGCCGACCTCGCCGTGCCGGAGCGCCGGACGCTGCTGCGCGTCGACGGCGCCGGCGTGCGCCGGGCGGAGGTGCCGGCCGCGACGGTCCCGGGCACCGTGGAATCGCCCGGCCGACCGCCGCTGCCGCCGCCCGCCCGGGGCTGGGGGGCCGACCCGCGGCGCGCGGGCGACCTGGGTCTGCTGCTCGACGCGGCGCTGCGGGCCGCCCGGTCGCCCGGCGGGCGGGGCGCCCCCCTGCGGGTGCGCGGCGACACCGTCGCCGGGAAGACCGTCGACGTGGTCGAACTGCGCACGTCCCGGGGGCTGCTGCGCTACTGGATCGACCGGGCCGGCGCGCTGCGCCGCCTGGAGCTGCGCACCCGCACCGGCGCCTGGGCCCAGCTCGACCTGACGCCCACCACGGTGCCCCGGCTCGTCCCACCGCCCCGGCCCCCGGGCGGGGGCCGCTGACCGGTCAGGGACGCCAGCCGGTCTGCGCCGCCCACTGCTCGGCGCGCAGGTGCTCCTCGTCGAACCACGGGTCCTTCGCGGTGGTCCAGGGGGCGCTGTCCGGGGCGGAGGCCGCCAGCTCCCGCTTCAGCGCCAGGTAGGCCGCCCGCTGGTCCGGGTCGGCACGCAGGTGGTCGCGCATCAGCAACGCGTACCGCCAGCCGGGCGCGTCGGCCGGGCGGACGTGCAGGTGCACGGGGCGGCCCGGGTCGGCGCTGCCGTGCAGCCGCTTCTCCCACCGGCCGCTGCCGGGCGGGCGGGGGTCGTCCCACCACTCGCCCGGCAGGCGTGGGAAGCCCGCCTCCGCGAGCCGTTCGGCCAGCGGTCCGTCCGCGTCGGCGAGGGTCGGGACGGTGAGCTGGATGTCGATCACGTCCCTGGCGGCGAGCCCCGGGACCGCGGTCGAGCCGATGTGGTCGATACGCAGGTCGGCGGGGGCGAGCGCGTGCCGGATCCGGGCGGCCAGCCGCGCGTACTGCTGCGGCCAGGTCGGGTCGGCCTCCGTCAGGACGACGTGCTCCGAGGGGGCCGCCCGCCGCTCGCGCAGGTTCGCCTCGTAGGGCCGCAGCCGCTCGCGCCACAGCGCGTCGACGGCCGCGTGCAGGTCGTCGAGGCTGCCGTCGTTGGTCAGCAGCACGTCCGCCGCACCCCGCCGCCGGGCGTCGTCGGCCTGCGCGGCGATCCGCCGCTCGGCCTCCGCCCGGTCCATCCCCCGGTCGCGGGCCAGCCGCGCCAACCGGGTGGCCACCTCCGTCTGCACCACGACCACCAGGTGGTACGTGGACGCGAGCCCCACCTCCACCAGCAGCGGCACGTCGTTGACCACGATCGCGTCGGGTGCCGCCGCGGCGGCCAGTTCGGCGGCGCGGGCCCGTACGCGGGGATGGGTGATCGCCTCCAGCCGGCGGCGCGCCGTCTCGTCGGCGAACACCAGCGCGCCCAGCGCCGCCCGGTCGAGGGCGCCGTCGGCGTCGAGGACCCGCTCGGAGAAGGCGGCGACGATCTCGGCCAGCCCTTCCGTGCCCGGCTCGACCACCTCCCGGGCCACCCGGTCGGAGTCGATCACCACCGCGCCGCACTCGGTCAGTCGCCTCGCCACGGCGCTCTTGCCGGACCCGATTCCTCCGGTCAGTCCCACCTTCAGCACGGCACCAGTCAACCGGACCACCACCGCGCCGCCGGCACCGGGGGCACCCCGGACCGGTCCCCCTGGGGGCCCTATCCTAGTACTAGAATAGGGCCGTGGAGCTGACCACCGCCGAGCTGACCGTGCTGGGCCTGATCATCGAACGCCCCCGGCACGGCTACGACCTGGAGCAGGTCATCGCGCGACGCGGCATCCGGCAGTGGTCCGACGTCGGGTTCTCCTCGATCTACTACCTGCTCGCCATCCTGGACAGGCGCGGCCTGGTCCACGTTCCCGAGGCTCCCGCCGCCCCGAAGTCCCGCCAGGTGTTCCACGCCACCGCCGAGGGCCGGGCGGCCGCGGCGCGCACCGCGCTGGCGCTCATCGAGCAACCGCAGCCGGTCCGGCACCCGATTCTCGTCGGCATCGCCAACCTGCCCCTGCTCTCCGACCGGGAGTACGCGCAGGCGCTGCGCACCCGGCTGGCGCGGGTCGAGGCGCGCATCGAGTCGGTCCGGTCGGCGCAGCAGGCGCAGGCCCCCCTCCCGCACCCGGCGCGGGAGGTCTTCTCGTACTCGCTGAGCCTCCTGGAGGCGGAAAGGCAGTGGCTCGCCGCCCGAGCCCAGGTGCCTGATGACTGACAAGACCGACTTCAAGAAGACGCTCGACGCCTACCAGGCCGGACGCGGCCAGTTCCGGATCGTGGACGTGCCCGACACGCGGTACCTCATGGTCGACGGCCACGGCGACCCGAACGGCGCACCGGCGTTCACCGGCGCCATCGAAGCCCTCTACCCGGTGGCCTACAAGCTGAAGTTCGCCAGCAGGCGGGACCTCGGCCGTGACTACGTCGTCCCGCCCCTGGAGGGCCTGTGGTGGGCCGAGGACATGGACTCGTTCACCGCCCGGCGCGACAAGGCACGGTGGGACTGGAGGCTGATGATCATGGTCCCGGACTGGATCGGCCAGGACCTGTTCACCGCCGCCGTCGCGCAGGCCGGGGCCAGGAACCGCCCGTCACGTCTCGACGACGTCCGCCTGGCGACGCTGTCCGAGGGGCGGTGCGTGCAGACGCTGCACGTCGGTTCCTTCGACGACGAGGCCGAGGTGCTGGCGCGACTGCACGGTGAGTTCGTCCCGGACAACGGGCTGCGGATGGTGGGCAGACACCACGAGATCTACCTCAGCGACTTCCGCCGGGTCGCGCCCGAGCGGCAGCGCACCATCCTGAGGCAACCGGTCGCCCCCGCATCGGGCGCATAGGCGCGGCGGGGGCGGAGCGGCTGTGGAAAGACGGGAGCCCCGCCCCCGGCGATCTCGCGATCGCGGGGACGGGGCCCGTCGTCGTTCAGCGGGTCACTTGCCGCCGGCGAGCTTCTCCCGCAGAGCGGCGAGCGCCTCGTCGGTGGCCAGGGTGCCGGCCGGCTCCTCGGCCTGACGGCTCGGGGCCGCGCTGGTCGAGGTGGTGGTGCCACCACCGGTGACAGCCGGAGCCGGGTTGGCAGCGGCCTCGGCGTCGGCGGCCCGGGAGGTCTGCACCTGCTTGGTGTGGGCCTCCCAGCGCTGACGCGCCTCGGCGTACTGGTTCTCCCAGGTCTCGCGCTGCTTGTCGTACCCCTCGAGCCACTCGCCCGTCTCCGGGTCGAAGCCCTCCGGGTAGATGTAGTTGCCCTCGGTGTCGTACGTCGCGGCCATGCCGTAGAGGGTCGGGTCGAAGTGCTCCTCGCCCTCGACGAAGCCCTCGTTGGCCTGCTTGAGCGACAGCGAGATCCGGCGGCGCTCCAGGTCGATGTCGATGACCTTGACCATGACCTCGGAGCCGACCTGGACGACCTGCTCCGGGATCTCCACGTGGCGCTCGGCCAGCTCGGAGATGTGGACCAGGCCCTCGATGCCGTCGTCCACCCGGACGAAGGCGCCGAACGGCACCAGCTTGGTGACCTTACCCGGCACGATCTGCTGGATCGCGTGGGTGCGGGCGAACTGACGCCACGGGTCCTCCTGCGTCGCCTTCAGCGACAGCGAGACCCGCTCGCGGTCCAGGTCGACGTCCAGGACCTCGACCTCGACCTCCTGGCCCACCTCGACGACCTCGGACGGGTGGTCGATGTGCTTCCAGGACAGCTCGGAGACGTGCACGAGGCCGTCCACGCCGCCCAGGTCGACGAACGCGCCGAAGTTGACGATCGAGGACACGACGCCCTTGCGGACCTGGCCCTTCTGCAGCTTGTTGAGGAACTCGGTGCGCACCTCGGACTGCGTCTGCTCCAGCCAGGCCCGGCGGGACAGGACCACGTTGTTGCGGTTCTTGTCCAGCTCGATGATCTTGGCTTCGAGCTCGCGCCCGACGTACGGCTGCAGGTCGCGCACCCGACGCATCTCGACCAGGGAGGCGGGCAGGAAGCCCCGCAGCCCGATGTCGAGGATGAGGCCGCCCTTGACCACCTCGATGACCGAGCCGCGGACGACCCCGTCCTCGTCCTTGATCTTCTCGATGGTGCCCCAGGCCCGCTCGTACTGCGCCCGCTTCTTGGAGAGGATCAGACGACCCTCCTTGTCCTCCTTCTGGAGGACCAGGGCCTCGATGTGGTCACCAACCGAAACGACCTCGGCCGGGTCCACGTCGTGCTTGATCGACAACTCCCGAGAGGGGATGACACCCTCGGTCTTGTAGCCGATGTCGAGCAGGACCTCGTCCCGATCGACCTTGACGACGGTGCCTTCGACAATGTCGCCGTCGTTGAAGTACTTGATGGTCTCGTCGATCGCGGCGAGGAAAGCCTCCTCGGAACCGAGATCGTCGTGGGTGACCCGGGTGGCGCTCGAGGGGGCCTCGATGCTGCTCGTCATGTGGGCGGTTGCTCCGGTCGGATGGTGTGTCACAGCAGGCTGGTGTGTCGCGGTGACCTGTTCGCGCCAGCGGATCCGTCGCCGGGCACACCGAAAGATCATCGCGTTAGATCATTGATGTGGCTCCGCCAGTGGTCCCGGAGACCGCGCACCTGCTCCCTGCCGAGGCACACGATCCGCGAGCGCATCATCTAGCCTACCCGCTGCATTACCACAGCGTGCAAGCCCTCCCGTCCTCTCGCCGCCTCGTCAGCTGCGAAAGCGGAGATATCGGCAGGAAGGCGTCGCAGGTGTCGCGTCCGTCACAGGGGCATCACCGGTGAACGGTAGCGCCGGGCGCCGTACCCCGCGCTCCGGGGGTCGCCCGGCGCGCGGCGCGCGCGGGGCTAGCGTGGGCGGGTGGATGACGACAGCCGGGTGACCCGGCGCCGGGTCGGCAACGCCGAGGCCCGCCGGGCGAACCGCCGCTGGTGGGACGCCGACGCCGACGACTACCAGGCTGAGCACGGCCGTTTCCTCGGCGACCTGGACTTCGTCTGGTGCCCCGAGGGCGTGCGGGAGGCCGACGTACGGCTGCTGGGCGACCTGGCCGGGCGGCGGGTGCTGGAACTCGGCTGCGGGGCCGCCGCCGCCGCGCGGTGGCTCGCCACCCGGGGGGCCCGGCCGGTCGCCCTGGACCTCTCCGCCGGCATGCTGCGCCACGCCGCGCTGGCGGCCGGACGCACCGGCGTACGCGTGCCGCTGGTGCAGGCCGACGCGCTGGCGCTGCCCTTCGCCGACGCCGCGTTCGACACGGCCTGCACGGCGTTCGGGGCGGTCCCGTTCGTGGCCGACTCGGCGGCGGTCATGCGCGAGGTGTTCCGGGTGCTGCGCCCCGGCGGCCGGTGGGTGTTCTCGGTGACCCACCCCATGCGGTGGATCTTCCTCGACGACCCCGGCGAGGGCGGGCTGACCGCCGTGCACTCGTACTTCGACCGCTCCCCCTACGTGGAGCAGGACGAGGCCGGCGACGCCACCTACGTCGAGCAGCACCGCACGCTCGGCGACCGGATCCGCGAGCTCGTGGGCGCCGGGTTCCGCCTGCTCGACCTGGTGGAACCGGAGTGGCCCGAGGGGCACGAGGGGATCTGGGGGCAGTGGAGCCCGCTGCGCGGCCGCCTCTTCCCCGGCACCGCCATCTTCGTCGCCGAGAAACCCGCCCGCTAGCCGGACAGTCGGTGCGACGTCCGAGGCGGGCCGCGGGGTTACGCTGAGCCGGTGAGCGCCGAGCCGATCGCGACACCACCTGGCCCCTGGTGTCCGGACCCGATCCGGCAGCAGCGTGCCGACTACACGCTGGAAGACCTGCTCAACCTGCCGGACGACGCCCCCCGCGTCGAACTCGTCGACGGAGTCATCCAGGTGACACCCTCCCCCACCCTGGGCCATCAGGACATCTCTCTGCTGCTCGCGCACTGGCTGCTGCAGCACACGCCCGGGCACCTGCGGGTCGCCCAGGCGGTCGGCGTCGTGCTGAACACGAACACCAGCCGCCAGCCGGACGTGTTGCTGCGAAAGGCCGAGGTGCCGTCCGGCCAGTCCCTGCTGCGGCCGGAGGACGTGGTACTCGCGGTGGAGATCGTCTCGCCCGGCACCCGCCGCACCGACCGGTTCGCCAAGCCCGGGGAGTACGCCGCCGCTGGCAGCCCCTACTACTGGCGGATCGAGCAGGACCCCGTCCACCTCTACGCCTACCGGCGGGGCGATCGGCTCGGGCCGGGCGGTGAACGACAGTACGAACTGATCGCCGACAGCGCCGACCTGATCGAGCTGACCGAACCGTTCGAGATCAAGCTGCCGATCGCCGACATCACGCCGTAGCCCACGGCTCGTCGTTTCGGGGCATCGACGTCGGGTACCCGCGCGGCATGGCCGAGCAGAGCGAGTTCCACAGCGGCGACCACGTCTCCTGGGCCAGCCACAGCGGCCGGGCGTACGGCGTGGTCAAGGAGAAGATCACCGAACGGACGCACGTACGCGGGCACGCCGTGAACGCCTCACCGGACGACCCGCAGTACCGGATCCGCAACGACGACTCGGGGCGGGACGTCGCACACCGACCGGAGGTGCTGCGCCATGAGCAGGGCTGACGAGGGCCGGGACACCTACCGGGAGTTCACCGAGGCGGTGAACATGAAGCCGGCCGAGCTGTCGACGTGGCTGGAGACCGACGAGTCGAAGCAGGTCGGCTGGCACAAGGGCGGACGCTCCGGCGGCGGCGAGTCGGTCGGGCACGAGTCGGGCCGCAGGATCATCGACCTGCTGCGGCGCAAGCGTGCAGAACTCTCCGAGGGCGACTACCGGCACATGCGCAAGGTCGTCGGCTACGTCCGCCGGCACATGGCGCAGCGCCCCTCCGGCGACGTCCGCGACACGAAGTGGCGCTGGTCCCTGATGAACTGGGGCCACGACCCCCTGAAGCGCTGAACTCGTCCGCTTGACCCTGCCACTGACGGCAGGGTCCGACGATCCGCACCATGAGTCGAGCGCAACGCAGGATCGTCGTCGTCACCGGTGCGGGCACCGGAATCGGCCGGGCCACCGCCCGTGAGTTCAGCGCCCAGGGGGCGTACGTCGTCGCGGTGGGCCGACGGGCCGCGCCCCTGGCGGAGACCGCCGCCGGTCACCCCGGCATCGAACCGCTGGTCGCCGACGTCACCGCTCCCGGCGCCGCGGAGCTGATCGTCGGCACCGCCACGCAACGGCACGGCCGCCTCGACGTCCTGGTCAACAACGCGGGCGTCGCCGGCGGCGGTCCGCTCGGCTCCCTCGTCGCGGACACGGTCGAGCGCCACCTGGCGACGAACCTGGTCGCGCCGATCCTGCTCGCCCAGGCAGCGGTGCCGGCGCTGACCGACAGCCGGGGCGTCATCGTCAACGTCACCACGTCGGTCGGGTCGCGCGCCTGGCCGGGCAGTTCGTTGTACGCGGCCGGGAAGTCCGCCCTGGACTCGCTGACCCGCAGCTGGGCGGTGGAGCTCGCGCCGCACGGGATCAGGGTGGTGGCGGTGGCGCCCGGCGCCGTCGACACCCCGATCGGCGCGCACCAGGGGCTGACGCCGGAGCAGCAGGCCGACGTCCGCCGGTGGCAGGTGGAGCGGACGCCGCTGGGACGCATCGGGCGTCCCGAGGAGGTGGCGTGGGCGATCCTGCGCCTCGCCGACCCGGCGGCCGGCTTCGTCACCGGCGTCGTGCTGCCGGTCGACGGTGGCGCCGTGATCGCGTGACGGCGTCGCCCGCCGCACTGGTAGAACGGTGCCCGGAGGTGCGGACCATGCTGATCGGCGAGCTGGCGGAGGCCACCGGCACCACCCCGCGCGCGCTGCGGCACTACGAGCGGCACGGACTGCTCGACTCCCGGCGGGCCCACAACGGCTACCGGATCTACGACGAGCGGTCGGTGGGCCGCGTGCGCAACATCCGCCACCTGCTGGACGCCGGCCTGACGCTCGACGACGTGCGGACGTTCCTGCCCTGCCTGGACGGGGACGTCGCCGCCGCCCCGCCCGCGCCGGCCGGCGTCCGGGTCGCCCTGAACCGGCTCGCCGTGCTCGACGCCCGCATCGCGGCGCAGACGGCGGTACGCGACCGGCTGGCGGCGGCCCTGCGCGCGGCGGGCACGACCATCCCGAACGTCTGACGCGACGCGGACGTCGCCGCCCTGCCCCGACCACGGCCGTCCCGGACGGTTAGGCGGCCACGCGGGGACCTGCCCCGCCCTGCCCACGGCCGATCGCACGGTTCGACGGCGACGCGGGCACTGCCGTCCTCCCCGGGCAGGGCCGGGTGCCGACGCGCGGCGGGTGGGCACCCGTCAGTGGTCGGCGCTGTTCCAGTCCCGGCCCTCGCCGACCGAGACCTCCAGCGGCACCGACAGCGGGTGCGCCCCGCCCATCTCCCGCCGCACCAGCGCCTCCAGGGTCTCCCGTTCGCCCGGGGCGACCTCGAAGACCAGCTCGTCGTGCACCTGGAGCAGCATCCGCGAGCGCAGGCCCGCCTCGCGCAGCGCCGTGTCGACGTGCAGCATGGCGACCTTGATGATGTCGGCCGCCGAACCCTGGATGGGGGCGTTGAGCGCCATCCGCTCCGCCATCTCCCGGCGCTGCCGGTTGTCGCTCACCAGGTCGGGCAGGTAGCGGCGGCGGCCCAGGATGGTGGAGGTGTAGCCGTCGTGCCGGGCGCGGGCGACGACCTCCTGGAGGTAGTCGCGCACGCCCCCGAACCCGGCGAAGTAGTTCTCCATCAGCCCGCGCGCCTCCTCGGCGGTGATCCCGAGCTGCTGGGAGAGGCCGAACGCGCTCAGCCCGTACGCCAGGCCGTAGTTCATCGCCTTGATCTTGCGCCGCTGGTCGGCGGTGACCTCGCCGACCGGCACCTCGAAGACCGACGAGGCGGTGGCGGCGTGGAAGTCGGCACCGGAGTTGAACGCCTCGATGAGCGCGTCGTCCGACGACAGGTGCGCCATGATCCGCATCTCGATCTGGCTGTAGTCGGCGGTGAGCAGGCACTCGTAGCCCTCCCCCACCACGAAGGCGCGCCGGATCCGGCGGCCCTCCTCGGTGCGGATCGGGATGTTCTGCAGGTTGGGCTCGGTGGAGGAGAGCCGGCCCGTGGCCGCCACCGTCTGGTTGAACGTGGTGTGGATGCGGCCGTCGTCGGAGACCGACTTGAGCAGCCCGTCGACGGTCGTCTTGAGCTTCGCCACGTCCCGGTGGCGCAGCAGGTGGGCCAGCACCGGGTGCGGGTTCTGCGCGTGCAGCCACTGCAGGGCGTCGGCGTCGGTGGTGTAGCCGGTCTTGATCTTCTTGGTCTTGGGCAGGCCCAGCTCGCCGAAGAGGATCTCCTGCAACTGCTTCGGCGAACCGAGGTTGAACTCCCGGCCGACCGACTCGTAGGCCCCCTGGGCGGCGGACTTCACCTCGGCGGCGAAGTGCGCCTCCAACTCGGAGAGGTAGTGCGTGTCGGCGGCGATGCCGGTGCGTTCCATGCCGGCGAGCACCCGCATCAGCGGCAGCTCCACCCCGGCCATCAGCCGCGCCGACTGCTCGCCGTCGCGGGACAGCTCGGCGTCGATCGCGTCGGCCAGGTCGAGGGTGGCGCGGGCCTGGAGCATGAGGTTCTGCTCCGCCTCGCCGTCGTTGCCGAGCCCCTCCAGGGTGAGCTGGCCGGTCTCCGGGGCGTCGACCCGCAGCTCGCGGTGCAGGTAGCGCAGGGCCAGGTCGGTCAGGTCGTAGGAGCGCTGGTCGGGGCGGGCCAGGTAGGCGGCGATCTGGGTGTCGCGGAGGATGCCCTCCAGGCGCCAGCCGTGCGCGGCGAACGCCAGCACCGCCGGCTTGCTGTCGTGCAGCACCTTGGGCCGCCCGGCGTCGGCCAGCCAGGCCGCCAGGGCCGCCTCGTCGGTCGGCTCCAGGGTGGCGGGATCGCACCAGGCCGCCGCACCGCCGGCGGTGGCCAGCGCCAGCCCGGTCACCGAGGCGGTGTGCCGGCGGTTGGGGCCCGTGTCGAGCTTCGCCGCCACGCCCACCGGGGTGTCGGCCGGCGCGTGCGTCTCCAGCCACCCGGCGAGCGCCCCGGGCTCGGTGAGCACCTCGCCGGTCAGGTCGAACCCGGACTCGGCCTCCGGCTCCACCGCCTCCAGGTACTGGTAGAGCCGGTCGCGCAGGATGCGGAACTCGAGGGTGTCGAAGACCTGGTGGACGGCCTCGCGGTCCCACCCCTCCCACCGCGCGTCCTCGGGGCGCAGCGGCAGTTCCAGGTCGGAGACGAGACAGTTGATCTCGTAGTTGCGGATCACGTCGGCGAGCCGCTCGCGCAGGCTGTCGCCGGCCTTGCCCTTGATCTCGTCGGCCCGCGCGACGACCCCGTCGACCCCGCCGTACGTGTTGATCCACTTCGCGGCGGTCTTCGGCCCGACGCCGGGCACGCCGGGCAGGTTGTCGCTGGTCTCGCCCACCAGGGCGGCCAGGTCGCGGTAGCGCTCCGGGGGGACGCCGTACTTCGCCTCGATCGCCGCCGGGTCCATCCGGGCCAGGTCCGAGACGCCCTTGCGCGGGTAGAGCACCGTGATCTGGTCGCCGACGAGCTGGAACGCGTCGCGGTCGCCGCTGCTGATCAGGACCGACATGCCCTGGTCGCGGGCCTGGCAGGCGAGGGTGGCGATGATGTCGTCGGCCTCGAAGCCCTCCTTCTCCACCACCGGGATGCGCAGCGCCGCGAGGACCTCCTTGACCAGGCTCACCTGGCCCTTGAAGTCGGTCGGGGTCTCGCTGCGGCCGGCCTTGTACTCCGCGTACTTCTCGGTGCGGAAGGAGCGGCGGGAGACGTCGAAGGCGACCACGATGTGCGTTGGCTGCTCGTCGCGCAGCACGTTGATCAGCATGGACGTGAAGCCGTAGACCGCGTTGGTCGGCTGCCCCGTCGTGGTGGAGAAGTTCTCCACCGGCAGGGCGAAGAACGCCCGGTATGCCATGGAATGTCCGTCGACGAGAAGCAGGCGCGGCGTCGTAGCTGTCACGGCAGCGACTCTAGCCGCCCGCTCCGACACTCCGGGACACCGGCACGGACACCGGCGCGGCCCGAGGCGGACACCCGGCACGGACGCCGGCGCGGCCCGGGGGTGGGCCGCGCCGACGTACCACTCAGAGCACCTTGGCCAGGAACGCCTTCGTCCGGTCGTGCCGGGGGTTGGCGATCACCTCGCGGGGCACGCCGGACTCGACCACGACGCCGCCGTCCATGAAGACCAGCGAGTCGCCGACCTCCCGGGCGAAGCCGATCTCGTGGGTGACCACGATCATCGTCATGCCGTCGCGCGCCAGGTCCTTCATCACGTCGAGCACCTCGCCGACCAGCTCCGGGTCGAGCGCGCTGGTGGGCTCGTCGAAGAGCATCAGCTTCGGCTGCATCGCCAACGCCCGGGCGATCGCCACCCGCTGCTGCTGCCCGCCGGAGAGCTGACCCGGGTAGTTGCCGAGCTTGTCTCCCAGCCCCACCCGCTCCAGCAGCGCGGCGGCCCGGTCCCGGGCGGTCGCCTTCTTCTCGCGGCCCACCTGCACCGGCGCCTCGGCGACGTTCTCCAGGGCGGTCATGTGCGGGAAGAGGTTGAACCGCTGGAACACCATGCCGATCGCCCGGCGCTGGGCGGCGACGTCCTTCTCCCGCATCTCGTGCAGCTTGCCGCCGCGCTCGCGGTAGCCGATCAGGTCGCCGTCCACCCAGATCCGACCGGCGTTGATCTTCTCCAGGTGGTTGATGCAGCGCAGGAACGTCGACTTGCCGGAGCCGGAGGGACCCAGCAGGCAGCACACCTCGCCGCTGCGGACCTCCAGGTCGATGCCCTTGAGCACCTCGATCGACCCGAACGACTTGTGCACCTGCTCGGCCCGGACCATCAGCCCGGGCTCCACCGCCTTGTCAGCCGGTGCCGGCACCGTCAGCTCGGTCATGCGCCGTCCACCTTCCCGGTCGTGCCGCCGCTCTCCGCCGTGATCGCCCGCAGCCTGGTCTTGGCCCGCCCGCTGCGCCCGACGCCCTTGGAGAAGTTCCGCTCCAGGTAGTACTGCCCGACCAGCAGGACGCTGCTCAGCAGCAGGTACCAGATGGTCGCCGCGACCAGCATCGGGACGACCTGGTAGGTACGGCTACTCACGGCCCTGAGCTGGAAGAACAGCTCCGTGGAGACTGGCACGAAGGCCACCAGCGAGGTGTCCTTGAGCATGGCGATGGTCTCGTTGCCGGTCGGCGGGACGATCACCCGCATGGCCTGCGGCAGCACGATGCGACGCAGGATCTGCCCCCGCCGCATGCCCAGCGCCTGGGCGGCCTCGGTCTGCCCCTCGTCGACCGACTGGATGCCGGCCCGGACGATCTCCGCCATGTAGGCGGCCTCGGACAGGCCCAGCGCCAGCATGCCGGCGACGAAGCCGGTGAGGATGTCCACCGCCGAGAAGCCGAACAGTCGCGCCTCGAAGTCGTCGACCCCGAACAGGGCGCCGATCTGCCGGTCGAAGGGCAGCCCGAACTCGACGCGCGCCCAGAGGATGCCCAGGTTGCCGAAGAGGATCGCCAGCACCAGCCGGGGTACCGCCCGGAAGAACCAGGTGTACGCCCAGGCGACGCCACGCAGGATCGGGTTCTCCGACAGCCGCATGACAGCGATGACGACGCCCAGCACGATGCCGATCAGCATGGCGGTCAGCAGCAATGCGAGGCTGCCGCGCACCCCTGCCATGATCGGCGGGCGGAACATCTCGTCGACCATGAACGACCAGTTGAACGCCTTGTTCGTCACCAGCAGGTGCACGAACATGGCCACCAGCACCCCGATCACGGCGACGGCGACCCACCGCCCGGGATGCCGCACGGGCACGGCCTGGATGGGTTCCGGCCGTGCCCGTTCGGGTGTGTCTGTTCCGACCGACATGGTCAGCTGGTCGGGTTCAGTGCCGGAGTCGTGATGGCGCCGCCCTCGACGCCCCACTTCTTCAGCGCGCCCTCGTACGAGCCGTCGGCGATGACCGCCGCGACGGCCTCCTTGAGCACCTCGGCGAACGCGGCCTGGTCCTTCTTCACCGCATAGCCGTACGGGGCCGACTCGTAGATGTCGCCGAGCAGCTCCAGCTGGCCGTTGCTCTGCTTCACCGCGTACGCGCCGACCGGGGAGTCGGCCAGCATGGCGTCGTCCTTGCCGCTGACCACGGCGGCCGTGGCGTCGCTCTGCGCCTGGTACTGGTCGATGGTGATCGCCGGCTTGCCGGCGTCGGTGCACTTCTTCGACCGGGCGGTGATGTCGTCGAGCTGCACGGTGCCGACCTGCACGGCGATCTTCTTGCCGCAGGCGTTCTCGGTGTCGACCTTGGCCGGGTTGCCGGCCTTGGTCGCCCACTGCGTGCCGGCGGAGTAGTAGCTGACCATGTTGACGGTCTTCATCCGGTCGGCGTTGATGGTGAACGAGGAGACGCCGACCTCGTACTTGCCGGAGCCGACGCCGGGCAGGATCGCGTCGAACGGCGCCGACTCGTACTCGGCCTTGAGGCCGAGCTTCTGCGCGACCGCGTTGAACAGCTCGATGTCGAAGCCGACGACCGTCTTGCCGTCGGCGTCGAGGAACTCCGCCGGGGCGTACGTCGAGTCGGTGCCGACCTTGATCACGCCGTCGGCCTTGATGGCGTCGGGCACCTTCGCGGCCAGCGCCGAGTCGGCGGCGGCGGTGACGCTGGGGCCGGCGCTGGGCTGCTCGGTGCTCTCCTTCTCGCCGCAGCCGGCCAGCGAGAGGGCGAGCAGGGCGGCGCCGGTGACGCCGAGGGCGGCCCGGCGGCCACCACTGATGCGGAACATGGGGTACTCCTTGCGATGAGGGGTGACGGCCGGTCAGGCCACGCCGAGGTAGGCCTCTTTGACCGCCGGGTCGTGCAGCAGCTCGGCACCGGTGCCGCTCTTGACGATCCGCCCGGTCTCCAGCACGTACGCCCGGTGGGCCCGGGCCAGCGCCTGCTGGGCGTTCTGCTCGACCAGCAGGACGGTGGTGCCCTGTTGGTTGATCTCGACGATGATGTCGAAGATCTGCTGGATCAGCATCGGGGCCAGACCCATCGAGGGCTCGTCGAGCAGCAGCAGCTTCGGCCGGCTCATCAGCGCCCGCCCGACGGCCAGCATCTGCTGCTCGCCGCCGGAGAGGGTGCCGCCCTGCTGCCTGCGCCGCTCGGCCAGGCGCGGGAAGAGGCCCAGCACCCGGTCGAGGTCCTGGGCGATGCCGGCCCGGTCGCGCCGGGTGTACGCGCCCATGTCGAGGTTCTCCAGCACCGTCATGCCCGGGAAGATCCCGCGGCCCTCGGGTGCCTGGCACAGCCCCCGCCGGACCCGCAGGTCCGCCCGGAGCTTGGTGATGTCCTCACCGTTGAACCGGATGCTGCCGCTGGCGACCGGCCGGATCCCGGAGATCGCCCGCATCGTGGTCGACTTGCCGGCGCCGTTGGCGCCGATCAGGGCGACGATCTCGCCCTCGTCCACCGTCAGGCTGATGCCGTGCAGCGCCTGGATCCGCCCGTAGAGCAGGCTCACATCGTCGATCTCAAGCAGCATCGTCCGGCACCCCCAGGTACGCCGCGATCACCTTCGGGTTCTCCCGCACCTCGGCGGGCAGCCCCTCGGCGATCTTCTTTCCGAACTCCAGCACCACGATCCGGTCGGTGACCCCCATGACCAGGCGCATGTCGTGCTCGATGAGCAGCACGGTCACGCCGGTGTCCCGGATCTGCCGGATGAGCTGGAGCAGTTCCTCCTTCTCCGCCGGGTTGAAGCCGGCGGCCGGCTCGTCCAGGCAGAGCAGCACCGGGTCGGTGGCCAGCGCGCGGGCGATCTCCAGCCGCCGCTGCTCGCCGTAGGAGAGGTTGCGGGCGAACTCGTGCATCCGCTTGCGGATGCCGACGAACTCCAGCAGGCGCTCGGCCTTCTCCCGGCTCGCGCGCTCCTCCTTCCAGTACCGCGGCAGGCGGAACAGCGCGGAGATGACGCTCGTCTTGTTGTGCGCGTCCGCGCCCACCAGGACGTTCTCCAGCGCCGTCATCTCCGGGAAGAGGCGGATGTTCTGGAACGTCCGCGCCATGCCCATCTTGGTGATCTGGTGCCGCTTCTTGCCGCTGACCTTCTGGCCGCGGAACCGGATCTGCCCCTCGGTGGGCTGGTAGATGCCGGTCATGGCGTTGAAGCAGGTGGTCTTGCCGGCGCCGTTCGGGCCGATCAGACCGAGGATCTCGCCCTTGTAGAGGGTGAAATCCACCTCGTTCAGGGCGACCACGCCGCCGAAGCGCAGCGTGACCTTGTCGACCTCCAGCAGCGGCTCCCGGGTGGGCACCGCCTCCACGGCCGGCGCGCCGGCCTGCGCCGGAACGACCGGCGTCTGCTCGGTGTCACTCACCGACGGTCACCTCCTTGCGACGATCCTTGAACTCCGCCGCACGTCGTCGGTTGGGGATCAGACCCTCCGGCCGGAAGATCATCATGACCACCAGCACCAGGCCGAAGAACAGGAACCGGTACTCGTACAGCTCGACGCCCAGCACCTCGATGCCACGGAACCGCTCGATCATGTACGCCACCAGGCCACCGCCGACGATCGCGCCGACGATGTTGCCCGAGCCGCCGAAGATGACTGCGGCCAGGATGATGATCGAGTTCAGCAGCTCGAAGTTCTGCGAGTTGACGAAGTTCTGCTTGCCCGCGAAGAGCGCGCCGGCGAGGCCCGCGATCGCGGCGCCCGCGGCGAACGCCCACAGCTTGAACTTGAACGTCGGCACGCCCATGAGCTGCGCGGCGTCCTCGTCCTCCCGGATCGAGATCCAGGCGCGCCCGACCCGGCTGTGGGTCAGGTTCCGCACCCCGATGACCACCAGGATGATCAGCGTGAGCACCAGCCAGTAGTACGGCCGGGCGTCGAGCACGCCGAAGACCGGCTTGCCGTCGGCGAACTCGCCCGGCGGGTGCGGGATCTGGTTGAAGCCCCGCTGCCCCCTGAGGAACTCCGAGCTGACCGCGCCGATGCGGATCATCTCGGCGAAGCCGAGCGTCACCAGCGCCAGGTAGTCGCCGCGCAGCCGCAGGGTCGGCGTACCGAGCATCACGCCGGAGACCATCGTCAGGGCGATCGCCACCGGCACCGCCAGCAGCCACGGCCAGAGCGTCTTGAGGTTGCTGCTCGGCGAGGTCAGCACCGCCACGGTGTACGCGCCCACGGCGAAGAAGCCGAAGTAGCCGAGGTCGAGCAGGCCGGCGAAGCCGACCACGATGTTCAGACCGACGGCCAGCAGCACGTAGATCGAGACGGTGAACATCACCTGGGTGAAGTTCGCACCGGGGGTCGGGATCGGCCCGAGGTACTGGTAGAACTCCTTGTTCGGCAGCGCGTAGAAGAACACGATCACCGCGGCCAGCAGCGCCCACCGTACCCAGCGCGGCGCGCCGCGCCACCGTTCCCCGGCCGCCTCGCGGCCGGAGCGCACCTTGTCCAGAACGGTCGTCATGCCCGTGCCCTCCCCAGCGACTCACCCAGCAGACCGGTCGGCCGGAACATCAGCAGCACCACCAGCAGCGCGAACGCGGCGAAGTCCTTCCACTCGCTGCCGAACAGACCGGAGGCGTAGTTCTCGATCAAGCCCAACAGCAGGCCGCCGAGCAGCGCGCCGCGCAGGTTGCCGATGCCGCCGAGTACCGCGGCGGTGAAGGCCTTGAGGCCGAGCAGGAAGCCGACGCTGTAGGTGAGGGTCTGGATCCGTACGTCGTAGAGCAGGCCGGCGACGCCGGCCATGCTGCCGCCGGCGATGAAGACGATCAGGATGATCCGGTCCTTGTTCACGCCCATCAGCGCGGCGGTGTTGGCGTCCTGGGCGACCGCCCGGATGCCGCGACCGACCCGGCTGCGGTTGATGAACAGGTCCAGCGCGATCATCATCACCAGCGCGGCGCCGAGGGTGAGCAGCTGTACCCCGTCGATCGGCACGCCGAAGATGTGGAACAGCGGCTCCTGGCTGACCAGGATCGGGGCGCCCTCGGGGCGGCGGCGGGTCCAGATGCCGAACGCCTCGGAGATGGCGATGGACGCGCCGATGGCGGTGATCAGGAAGGCCAGCGGCGGCGCGTTGCGCTTACGCAGCGGCCGGTACGCCACCCGCTCGATCACGGTGGCCGTGCCGGCGGAGGCGATCGCCGCGACGATCATCGCCACCAGCAGGTAGAACATGATCGACCCGATGCCGCTGACCTGCGAGTTCTGGTCGAGCCCGAAGCCGTTCCAGGTCCAGATCGCCGCGAACGCGCCGGCGATGAAGACCTCGGAGTGGGCGAAGTTGATGAGTCTCAACACGCCGTAGACCAGCGTGTAGCCGAGCGCGACCAGGGCGTAGATCGCACCCTGCGTCAGGCCGGTCGTCGTGTATGTCCCGAAGTTGGAGAACAGGTCGTCGAAGTTCAATGAAGGGACACTCCATCAGGGTCTGGAGAGAAAAGTGGGGCGGGGGGGGGGGGGGCCCCCCCCCCCCCCCCCCCGCCACACCCACAACCACAACAAGCACAGCAGA